>JAWPNA010000256.1:0-2711 GCA_045402695.1 Acidobacteriota bacterium | reverse complement strand
CTCGTTACCTGCTTCACAGCGTCGTCCTGTTCGCTGCCATCGGACCACGGTTCGTTTCGGAGTTCACTGCCAAGCACTACCGGAACCGGGTCAAGGAGGCGTACGGGAGAGCGGTGACCGCCTGCGAACGATGAGAGGGAAGATGTCGAGCCACTTCAGGTCCGCCGTTCTCCTGGTGCTCTCCGGATGCGCCGGGAGCGTCCCGCCTGCGGGCAATCCTCCCGACCCAGAGGTGAGGCAGGGTCTTGAGCAGCTGCGGGCAGCCACGAAACCATTTCAGGATCTTGAAGCCGCCGTTTCCGCGGGCTACGCGCGGGACGTCCCGGACTGCCTCGTGCACGAGCATCACGGAGCGATGGGCTTCCATCACATGAACCGAAGCTATCTCACCGCGACCCCGACGGTCGGGCGTCCCCAGATTCTGCTCTATGAACGGATGCCCGACGGGCGCTACCGCCTGAACGGCGTCGAGTTCATCGTCCCGTACCGGCTCTGGGCGCGGGATTCGGTGGCCCCGGTGCTCATGGGGCAACGGCTCAAGCACGAGGACAACCTCAAGCTCTGGTACCTGCACGTGTGGGCCTGGACCGACAATGCCGACGGGGTCTTTGCGGACTTCAATCCGGTCGTGAGCTGTCCCGAGAGCTCCCGAAAGGTGTTCACTCCCTTCT
This sequence comes from Acidobacteriota bacterium, assembly GCA_045402695.1. Lineage (GTDB taxonomy): Bacteria > Acidobacteriota > Polarisedimenticolia > JACPZX01 > DASXTC01 > JAWPNA01. Next base: position 2,040 of record JAWPNA010000256.1, on the reverse strand, counting down.
CCTTGCCGGAGCGCTAGGGCTTCCCGGCGCATGAGCAGACTCAGGCTCAACCTCGCGATGTCGCTCGACGGCTTCGTTGCCGGACCGAACCAGAGCCTGGAGAATCCGCTCGGGGTGGGCGGCATGCGACTGCACGATTGGGCGTTTCCGCTCGCCGCCTGGCGGAAGCCCCACGGCCTCGAAGGCGGGGAGGTCAATGCCAGCACGCAAGTGGTGGAGGAGTATCTGGCCAACATCGGCGCGGTGCTGATGGGCCGGAACATGTTTGGCGGCCATCCGGGTCCCTGGGGCGATGGGGCCTGGAAGGGCTGGTGGGGTGAGGATCCTCCGTTCCATACGCCCGTCTTTGTCGTCACGCACTATCCCCGAACGCCACTCGCGATGCGGGGCGGCACGACCTTCACCTTCATAACCGAGGGGATCGAAGCGACGCTCGCGCAGGCGAGAAGGGCCGCCGCCGGCCAGGATGTACTGCTGGCGGGTGGGGCGAGCATCGCCCAGCAATACCTGGCCGCCCGGCTGGTCGACGAAGTGAACCTCGCGCTGGTTCCGCTGCTGCTCAAAGACGGCGCGCGACTGTTTGACAAACTGGGACCCGCCGAGCTTGGTCTGGAGCAGATCCGAGCCATCGACGCGCCGGGGGTCACCCACCTCAAGTATCGAATGCTCAAGTAGCGCCTCTACGGACGCAGGATCCCGCGCCCACTCCAGCTGCTCCTCGGCTTTGCCGATTAGGTATTCCCGGCTCGACCGCGGTGCACCGGTCCCCCAATCCCACCAACGTTTGCAGGTTCCGAAGCGCCTCGGCGGCAGAACGGTGCCCGCGCGCTTCGCCGAAACCACCACGCATCCTCGAACCGGCTGGCCCGGATCCGGACCCATTGTCGGCGGTAGAGATTGGGATTGAGCGGGGGACCGTCGAAGCTGCCCATCTGGGGCCTCGCCGCAGGCCGCAAGAAGGCCCGCGGCCAGGAGGAGGGTGAAGGGGCGGGGGCAGCACCTGGTCATATCGTGGCGTTGAGGGTAGGGTAGCGGGTCGGACCCACTACCCCAGGGCGAATTATAGGAGCGCCAGGCCGTCCGGGCCGCTACGATTCAGGCATGGGTCGGCTTCTGACAGGTCTGTTCGCCGTCGCGCTCCTGCTCCTGGTGCTGCGCGACGCCTTCGAGACCATCATCCTCCCGCGCCGGATCCAGCGGGAGTTCCGGCTGACCCGTCTCTTCTACCGCGCGAGCTGGCCCTGCTGGCGTGGCGCCGCCAGGCTGCTGCCCGGTCGCTTCCGGGAGAGCGTGCTGGGCTGGTTCGGACCCTTCTCGCTCCTCCTCTTGCTCGCACTCTGGGCCGTGGGCATCGTCACAGCCTTCGGACTGCTGCAGTGGGCCGCGGGGTCGGCTCTCACTCCCGGTGGGGGTTCGGCGGGCCTGCTCGAGGACCTCTACTTCAGCGGCACCACCTTCGTCACCCTGGGTCTGGGCGACTTGGCGCCGCAGGTGGCCTTCGCCAAGGTCCTCACGGTCACCGAGGCGGGACTCGGGTTCGCCTTCCTCGCCATCACGATCGGCTACCTCCCGGTGATCTACCAGGCGTTTTCGCGCCGGGAGATCGCCATCTCGATGTTGGACGCGCGAGCCGGCTCACCCCCGAGCGCCGGCGAGTTGCTGCTACGCCACGGGGCCGACGCCGAGCACAGTCGACTCAACGAGCTCCTGGCAGAGTGGGAGCGCTGGTCGGCCGAGGTGCTGGAGAACCACCTGTCGTATCCGGTCCTCGCCTATTTCCGGTCGCAGCACTGGAACCAGTCGTGGCTGGCCACGCTCACGATCGTGATGGATACCAGCGCGGTGGTGATAGAGGCTTGCGAAGGACGTTGCGTGCGGCAGGCACAGCTGACGTTCGCGATGGCGCGCCACGCCGCGGTGGACCTGGCGCAGGTGTTCGACGCCCGTCAGCCCGAGAACTTGGGGGAACGGCTCTCGGAGCCTGCGTTCGCACGGCTCGCGGAGCAGGTCGAACGCGCGGGGATGCGGTTCACCCGTCCG
>JAWPNA010000007.1:0-9652 GCA_045402695.1 Acidobacteriota bacterium | reverse complement strand
CGACGATGCGCTCGCGGCTGATCCGATCTTCCCGCTCGCGGCCGCGGAGCGAATCTACATCGATCTCACCCTCGGGAAGCTGACGCGTGACAACTGGACCGCCGCGCTCACGCCCACGGGCAGGGCCCTCGCCTCCCCTCTGGGCGGAGACATCGCGAGCGTGCTCGATCCTCTGCTCTCGGGCAAGGCGGAGGCCGCGCTGAAGGCCGCGGAGGGATTCAGGGCTGCTGCGCCGCAGCTTCCCTGGACCAGGGTGCTGCGAGCGATGGCCCTCTCGCGGCTCGGGCGTCACGCCGAGGCCCTTCCGGACTGGACCGCCGCGGCGCAGGCTCAGCCGGACGATCCGCGCACATCGATGTGGCTCGGGCTCGCGCGGATGGCCACGGGGGATCTGAAGGGGTCAGAGGAGGCGTTCGGCCACGCCCGCGCCGGCTGGCCCGATCTCCTGCGAGCCTACACGCTGCAGGCGGAGGCGCAGGCGCGTCTGCGCGATACGGCCGCCGCGCGCTCGATCCTCGCCGAGATGAGAGCGTACATGGACGCCCACGGCATCGTGCCTTCATCGGATGATCTCGATCCGGCGCTGATGCTCGGATCGGTGGAGCTGCTGGAGGGAAACTTCCCCGGCGCCCTGAAGCTCTTCGAGGAGGAGGCCGGCGCGATCGAGAAGGCAGGCGTCACGGGGCGCCCCGCCTACACGTTGCTGACGACCATCGTGGAGATGCGCCGGGAGCTCGTGGTCAGCTCAGACCCGCTGATCCGCGCCCGGCAGCTCGAGGAGACCAACAAGGCGCTCGATCGGTACGAGACGGCCCTGACTCCCGAGGACCGCGCTTCCCCGTTCGAGCTGCTGAGGCTCAAGGGGCTCGTCGGTCTGAAGGAGAACAAGACCGTGGACGCCTGGAGGATCATCGATGAAATCAAGTCGCACGCGGCGGCCCCGGGCTACTCGGAGTACTACGAGGCGTACCTGAGCGCGGCGACGCTGCTGAAAGAAGGAGACATCCCCGGTTGCGCGGCGCAGTTCGAGAGAGCGGCGAAGTCCCGGGACAGGATCGTGGATCTGATGCACGCGGCCGAGACGCAGGCCCGCCTGCGGCGCTTCGAGGAGTCCCGCAAGACCTTCGATCGAATCGAGAACAAGCTGTCGCGATACGACCCCGCAACCGGATCGGGCGTCTCCGAGCTGGTGCTGGCCGAGCCGCACCTCGCGGCGCTGGTGCCGTTATTCCATTACGGCAGGGCGCGGCTCGCCTTTGAAACCGGCGACGGGGCCGAGTCGCGCAAGCACTTCAACCGGATGCTGAAGTACCTGCAGCATCCGGACGAGATCCTGGAGCCAATTGTGAAGGAGGCGCGCGACCGAGGCGCTACGCCCGAGTAGCCGCGAACGAGCTTAATGAAGAGACGGCCCGGGAACTCCTGACACGATCCTCTCGGGCCGCCGCTTCATCGGGACCCCTGGCCCGGCACGAAATCCAGAGGTCCCGTTCCCTCAATTGCGCGGGGTTAGACACCACGCGAACTGAAAAGGTTGCCCATTCGATGAAGATCCGTTCCATTCACCGCAGAAGGTTCCTGATCCAAGGAGGCGCCGCCGCCGCGGGCGTGGCGGCGGCCCTGGGCGCGCCTCGCGCGAGCCAGGCCGCTGCCCAGGCCCCGCCTTCCACGACGGACGTAACGCCGCCCCCCGCCCTGCCGCCTCCGTTCGGCAAGGAGGTCTACGACGCGCGGATCGTGCAGGCCCGGGCCGGTCTCGCCTTCGCTGCCGCCGCCGCGCTCGTGGAGACTCCCGGCACGAACCTGACCTACCTGACGGGGCTCTCGATGGGCCACAGCGAGCGCCTCACCGCGCTGGTGCTTCCCGCTTCCGGGCAACCGGTGATCATCTGCCCCGCATTCGAGCGCGACCTGGTGGCATCCGCCCCGGCCGGCATCACGGAGATCCGTGTCTGGGAGGAGAACGAGGATCCCTTCGTTCTGCTGGAGAAGTGCTTCAAGGAGGCGGACGTCCGGGCCAGGCCGGTCGCGGTGGGCGGATCGGTCTGGTACGACGACTTCTTGCGCATCAACAAGACAGTCCCGAAGGCCACCTTCGTCAGCACCACGGCGATCGTGGGGGTCATGCGCGAGCGCAAGACCTCTCAGGAGATCGCCTGCATGAAGGCCGCGGCCGAGATCGTCGAGAAGGCAATCGCGTCGGCGCTGAAGGATGTGAGGGAAGGGATCCGGGAAAACGAGCTGGCCGCCGCTCTCACCTCGCGCATCCAGGAGATGGGCGCCGCTGGCTCCGGGCTGGTGCAGTTCGGCGCGCGGTCGGCCGTGCCGCACAACCCCACGGGCGATGCCCGGCTGGCCCCCGGAGACGTCATCCTGATCGACTTTGGCGCCCAGGTGAACGGCTACTGGTCGGACATCTCGCGGCCCGCGGTGCTCGGCAAGGCCACGGAGCGCATGAAGCTCATCCATTCGACAATCCGCATGGTGCAGGATCGCGTCGTGAACGTGTCACGGGACAACATGTCGTGCGCCAGCCTCGACCATATGGCCCGCTCGCTGCTGGTCGATCGGGGGTTCCGCAAGTACCTGCGCCATCGCCTCGGACACGGCATCGGACTGGACGGCCACGAGCCGCCCTACCTCTCGGGCGGATACAACCTGGGGCTGGCGACCGGACACGTCGTCACGGTCGAGCCGGGGGTCTACACGCCGGGAGAGTACGGCATCCGGATCGAGGACATGATGGAGATCACGGAGACCGGCGCGCGGTGGCTGTCCACTCCTCCCGGCGCGATGATCGAGCTGTAGCGCCGCAGCGGTTCAGTTGATGTACCCGAGCGACCTGAGGTTCTGGATCACCTCGTCGGGCAGATCGCGCGAGGGGGTGGGGTCGAGCCGCTCTCGCCCCGCACCGCGGTCGCGCCACGCCCGCAGCCTGGCGCGCAAACGATGGAGCTCATGGCGCTCGCGACCCGCGAGGTTCACGGTTTCTCCCGGGTCGGAAGCAGATCGTACAGCTCGAAGCGGGACAGGAACTGCCTTCCCGTCCGGATCAGCCGCAACCCCTTCTCCTTGCGGTCCATGTTCAGCACGGTCATGAGGTCGTACCGTCCCGCCAGCGTGTCGAACCCTCCGGGGTTCTCCATGAGCTTGTAGCGTCGCGTCCGGATCGACGACCCGAGGGTGCGGGCCACCGTGCCTCCCTCCACGTAGGCCTCGTGTTCCTCCCCGGCGCCATTCTCCCCGGTGACGGTATCATCGCCGGCCGTCCCCGTGGCGAGGTCCCAGATGCCCCCCACCTCCATTGCGCCGAACGCCGGCAGGCCAAGCGCGGTCATTGCGGTGGCGGCGATCGCCGAGACCTGAACGACCTGTTCGACCCTTCTGCCCCTGGGGATGCGACCCGGCAGTCTCGCCAGCAGAGGCACATGGGCGTTGTCCTCGTAGGTGAAGAGGCCGTGGCCGAAGAAGACCTCGTGCTCCGACAATGCCTCTCCGTGGTCCGAGGTGAAGATCACCAGCGAGTCCTTGTCCAAGCCCATCTCTTCAAGTCCGTCAAAGAGGCGGGCCAGGTGATGATCCAGATAGGCGATCTCGGCATCGTAGCGAGCTACGTAGAAATCCACGTCGGTGGGCCTTTCGGGCAGACGCGCGGACGGCCGCACCGATCCGATCAGGTCGTCTCCAGGAGAGACCCTGATGTGCGCGAAGCGTCCGTACAACGCGTCGTGGAGAAACATCCCCGCGAACGGCTCGGGCGGCGCGTACGGAGCATGCGGGTCGATGTAATGAACGTAAAGGAAGAACCGCTCGCCGGGTCTCCCGGCCCGGCCGCGCAGCCACGCCAGCGCGTGATCGGTGACCCCCTGCGCGCGGTTGTGGTCACGGTCGGCCCAGATCTCGTCCACTGACGCGAACCCCTGGTCGAAGTTGAAGGCGCCGCCCACGTTGCTGTTGGCCACGATCGAGTGGGTCGTGAAGCGGCGATCGCGCAGCAGCTCGGCCAGCGTGACTGCCTCGTCCGGAAGCCTGGTGCCGCAGCCCACGATCCCGTGCGTGTACGGATACGTTCCGGTGAGCAGCGAGGCCACGCTGGGGCTGGTCTTGGTCTTCTGCACGATGGCGTTTGTGAAGGTGGCCGCCTCCCGGGCGAAGGAGGTGAGGCTCGGGCTGGTGTTTCTCGGGTAGCCGTAGAGCGACAGGTGATCAGCGCGCAGCGTGTCCGCCACGATCAGCACCAGGTTGCGCGCGGGCTGGCTCAACAGCGCCGCTGAAGGCTCGGCCCGCCCCGCGGGCTCCGCCTGCACGGCGGCGAGCGACCCATCCGGAGTGACTGGTCCCGCGCCGATGCTGACCGCGACCACAAGAAGAAGCATAGCCGCCGCGGCAGGCGCGCCGAGCGCGGGCTGCACGGGGAGCCGGCGCGCGGCCGCCAAGCCCGCTGATCCGAACAGCAGTCCGCCGGCCAGCGTCACTCCGATCCCGGCGGCGAACGACAGGCCGCCGCCCAGTGCCTGGCACCAGGCGCGCGCGTAGGCCAGGCCCAGCAGCGCGCATGCGGCCGCGGAAGCGACGTGCCGCGGCCACCTCGCGAGCCGTGCGAGCCAGTGCAGCGGCGCGCCGAGGATCGCGCCCGCGATGAGTCCCGCGGTGGCGTAGGCCGCGAGGAACGTGGCCACGGAAGCAGCCCGCTGCCCCCACGCCGCCTCGAAGGGGTCGAAGACGATCGCCAGCAGCACCCCTTCCGCCAGGCCGGCTCCCGCGGCGACGAGCGCCGCGCTGCACGCCGTCCGCCCGGCGCCGCGCAGGAGGTCTCTCAACTCATCCGCCTCCCCCGGGTGGCGCGACGCCCCACACGAGGTGCCGCATCGAGCGCGTACACGCGAGAGGAGGCGGATTCACCGTGAAAGGCCGTCCCGAGATCCCCATCGCGGGCAGAAGGGTCGAGGCGACGTAGGCCTCCACGGGGTGATTCCGGCTCCGGCCCAGCCCTGAGCCGGTAGAGCCGGACCACCGGGTTCGCCGAGATGTGGTTCGTCACCGAGTACCACGTCTCCTTCATCGGATCGGATCGGCGGCTCTCCCAGACCAGGTCTCCTTCCTGAAACAGCAGCTTGTACCGCTCCAGCCGCCGCCGGAAGAGGCCCTCTTTCTCCTCCGAGGGGAACGTCTGCCCCTCCAGGAGGAAGCGGCCGTAAGTCAGCGCGCACGTTGCCACGTAGGTGAATCCGTTCGCCTGCAGATCTTCGGGGGTGCCGAGGTCAACGACGAACCTCTCAGTCACGATCACCTGGGAAAGGGGCGTGCGGTTCAGGCCGCGCTGGTTCCTGGCGTCGGGATCAGGCAGCGCCACGTAATGGTCCTGCGCGATCTTCGCATCCTTCGGCAAATTCTCTCGAATCCACGCCTCCAGACGAGCGCGGCTGTCGTTGCGAAAATCGTCAAGGTAGTCCGCACAGCGGTAAGCGCCGAGCATTACGGGGAGCGTGAGGCAGGCTATCGCCGCAGCCGCCCGCGCGACCCGGCCCCCCGGCACCCGCCGCACCAGTTCCGCCGTCCCCATGCCCGCCAGTAGGTACAGGAAGACCGAGACCGGCAGGATGTATCGCGGGATTTTCAGCGGGACGAGGGAAAGCAGGGCGAAGCACCCGACCGGGAACAATGCGATCACCCGCTCCGCGCCGGAACGGCGACGCCACGAGCGGACCACGAACGCCAGGTACACCCCGGACAGGACGAGGACGGGCCATGTGGTCTGCATCCAGACAGATTCCACGTAGATCTCGCTCCAGACCGGCCGGCCGGGATGCCTTCCCTCGCCGATGACGTGCTGCGCCTCGCGCGCCATGCCGCTGATGAGGTTGCTGGGCTGAAGGAAGAAGGAGTAGTTGATCAGGGCCAGGGAGAGGAAAAGCGAGACGAGAAAGGGCATCCATGGGCTCTGTCCGGCGGGGGCCGCACTGCGCCGGCGTGACGCCCGGACCATCAAGACCGCGATCGGGAGCGTGACAAATCCCACATATTTCCCGCCGCACGCGAGCGCCGTGCCAATGCCGAGCAGGACGAGGCCGGCGGTCGAACGGTTTCGCCGGAAAACCGACAAGGCGAGAAAGAAGGCGGAGAGCCCGAAGATCAGGGCTGATTCCTCCTTCAAGTAGTGGGCATGGCCGAGCAGGGGAGGGCAGACGGCGAGGATCGCACCGGCGGCGAATGCCGACAATCCCCCTCCATGGAGAAACGCGGTCAGGACAAACGCCACGACGGCGAGGGATGCGAGGACGGCTGAAGCCCACCGCCCGGCCTGCGCGACTCCCTGGATGCTCCATTCCACTCCAGGGAGCGCGGCCGCCAGCCGGCTCGCCGTCAGCAGGAGAAGTGGATGGTGCAGGTTCCGTGCTCCGGTCAGGATCTGGCGGGCCTTCCCCCCCTCCGCCGCGTGGTAGCACGACGGAAATCGATTGTACCGGGTGTCGAGATACAGACAGAAAGAGAACAGGAGGAGGCACCAGAGCGCCAATGCGGTGTGCCGGGACCACGACGTTCCGGGGATCTCGATGCCGCCGGATGCCGTTCCTCCATCCATCGGAGCGCCATTCTATCCGGGTGGGAGTCCCGATTCCACATGATTCCAGCGTGCAGCACTTCCGAGTGCCGCGGTGCGTGGCGTCCGCCCGGCGCCGCGCAGGGGGTCTCTCATCTCATCCGCCAGGCGGCGCGACGCCCCGCACGATCTCCCGCCAGCGGTTCATCTTGGGATCCTCGGCGACGGGCGGCCCGTCCTTGGCCTCCGCCGCGCGGCGCGACATCCTCTTGAGATAGTTGATCGGCTCGAAGAAGCCGCGCGTGGCCTCGAACACGCCGCGCGCCTTCCCGCCCGCATGCGCGAAATAGGCCTCGAGGAACCACTCTCCCAAGGGAGGGTCCTTGCGGCAGAAATGGTACAGGGCGTTGATCACCTCCTCGGGGAACGGCTCGTAGGCGAGGCGGTGCAGATCCACCGGCAGAACCTCGCCCGCTGGGGTCAGCACGAAGTTGTGCCGGTTGGCGTCGTTGTGCACCAGGTGGAAGGGCCGCAGCGCGCCGACGACCTCCCTCCACGCCTCGAACGCTCCGAGCAGCCCACCGGCTTCGCTGGAAGAGAACCATCCGCGGGATTCGAGGCCCCGCACCATCCGGCGCGCGCCCAGCAGCGTGTGGGAGACGAACGACCGGAACCGCCCCGCGGAGGGCCGCCCCCATGTGTCCCGCCTCACCGCGTGGAACCGCGCCAGCAGCCTGGCGACCTTGATCGTGGCGTCGCGCGACGCCTCGGGGTCGTCAAGGCTCGAGAGCCTCGGTCCCTCGATCCATGTTTCCACGGTGATGAAGGGGGATCGTCCCGCGTAAGGCGGCATCAAACGCGGGCCCAGCAGCAGATCATGGAAGACCAGCCGGGGCGCCGGGAGCTCCGCGGCGTCGAGGTGCCTGAGGGCCTCGGCGCTCCGCGCTGCCTGGCCGCGATGAGCGAACGCGCGCAACAGGAGGGGCGGCATCCCCTCGGCCCGCACGAGGTGCAGCATCGAGCGCGTGCCCGCGAGAGGAGGCGGATCCACCGTGAAAGGCCGTCCCGAGATCCCCATCGCGGGCAGAAGGGTCGAGGCGACGTAGGCCTCCACGGCGGCGGTGTTCATGGGTCGAATCCAAACATGACGGCCGCCCGATCCCGACCGATGGTGAGCGACACGATCCGGATGGGCCTCGCGCCCGCGGGCGGCTCCGGAGTCCGGTGCTCGGCGTGATGGACCTTGTAGAAAGAACGTCCGATGACGATCCCGGCCGCGGCGCCGGCCACCACGTCGGTGAGGTAGTGGTCGTCTCCCTCGAGACGCGTGTAGCCGATGTAGGCCGCATAGCCGTAGAAGCCCATAAACGACGCCGCGCGCGCGGCCCGACTCGTGACACGGCCCGCGACGACGCGGTCCACGTAGGACATCCAGGAGAACTGGTGGGCGGTGGAGCCCGACCAGAACGACTGGTGGTTGTGACGGCTGGCTTCCTCGTCAGCCCTCTCCTCCGGAGTCAGGTCAGTCTGCTCCTCGATGAACTCGAGCTCGGGCCGCTGCCTGCCGGCGATGTTCTTCATCAGCTCGGTGGCGCCCTTCTCGAAGAAGAAGACCTCGACGAAGCCCGTGGCGTCGTCGGCCATGAAGCGAAGGTGATGCTCGCCCTTCAGGTTCGCCAGGACGATCGCGCCCACCCCAAGGTAGCGGGCCCTGCGCCCGGCGTGCTGCTGCAGCCATGTCTTGCCGTGGTTTTCCTTTTTCACCCGATTGCGCACCGAGATGTCCAGGCCGGGTGGATCGGAGAACAGGAGCGGATCGGAGGATGTCCCCACGCGATTCTCGTACTCGTTGGCCGCGAAGCTCGTCCCGAACGCGATGACCCAATGCCACATGTGCCTCCGGAAGTAGCCGCGCTGCGTCTCGATCGAAAGAGCTTCATCCCCCCGCGCGAATCCGCCGCAGGCGAGCAGGACGACCAGGCAGACAGCATTGCGGCGTCGTGATCCCACCCGCTTGGCCCTGGATGAAGTTCGAGGAATGGCGCGAGGCGCGGGGTGCTGATGGCGTGGCCCAGGATGCAGCGGGTCATCCGGAAACCGTGTGATATAATGCCGCATTTCGTGGCCGCACTGGCAAGTATCTATCATTGAATCACTTGGACACTTCAGCTTAACACCCCAGACGCGCGGGATGAAGCCATTGAAGATCCTTCATACGGACTTCCACACCGGCTGGGGCGGCCAGGCCTCCCGCGTCCTGATGCTCTCCATCGAGCTGGCGCGCCGCGGCCACCGGGTCGCGATCGCCGCTCCTGAAGGGGAGCTGACCGCCAGGGCACGTGACGCCGCCCGTGACCTGAAGGGACTCGCCGTCCTGAGCGGCTTCGCCTTCCGCCCCCCGTCACACGCAGTCTCCTTCATCTCCGACTTCCGGAGGATGAGCTCCCTCCTGAAGCGCGAGGAGTTTGATCTGGTGGACGTGCACGGATCGCAGGACACCTGGGTGACAGCGATGGTGCGCGCCGCCTCCGGTCGGCCGCGGTGCCTGGTCATGACGCGGCACAACACCAAGCGCGTGCGCACGGGACCCGCCAACCGGCTGCTCTACGGCCGCCTCATGGATCATCTGATCATCGTGGACGAGAGCGTCAGGCTTGGGTATTCCACCTTTCTCGACAACGGCCTGCTCGATCCGTCGCGGATCTCGGTTGTCCCTTCCGCCTACCGCGCCGATCTCTTCCACGAGAACGTGGACGGCCGCCGCGTGAGAGACGAGCTGGCGATCCCCGGCGGCGCGGTGGTGATAGGCGTCGCCGGCCGCCTCGCGGCCGACAAAGGACACACCCACCTCCTGCGTGCGGCCGCCGCGCTCGCGCCCCGGACGATTCTCGTGTTCGCCGGCGCGGGGCCGCAAGAGGCCCGCCTCAAGGAGGAGGCCCGTGCCCTGGGTCTCGCGGAGACGGTGCGCTTTCTTGGGTTCCGCCCCGACATCGCCGAGGTGCAGGCGGCGTTCGACATCGCGGTGCTGCCGTCCGTGGGATGCGACGCCTCCTCGGCCTCGATCCAGGAGGCCATGGCGCTGGGCCGGCCGGTGGTCGCAACGGACATCGG
>JAWPNA010000467.1:0-10524 GCA_045402695.1 Acidobacteriota bacterium | reverse complement strand
GCGGCGCGCGGAAAGCAGAATGTGGTCCTGGTGCGGCCCTGGGGCGGGGTGCTGGTGATGGAACAGCTTCACTACGCCGATGAGCTGCGATCACCGAAGGAGGTGCCGCTGGGTGAGGGTGAGGTCAAGCCGGCCGAGCTCGCCCTGGCCAAGCAGTTCATCGAGCAGGCCGCGACCGACGAATTCAAGCCCGAGGCTTATCACGACACGGTGAGGGAACGGGTGCTGGAGGCCATTCAGCAGAAGGTGGATGGCCAGGAAATCACGGCCGAGCCCGAGCCGGAAAAGGGCACCAAGATTCTCGACCTGATGGAGGCGCTCAAGGCCAGCCTGGCCAAGGGCGGCACGGACAAGAAGGATGGCAAGGCCGCCGCCAAGGCCGAGCGGCCGCTCAAACGGAAGGCTGCCGGGGGCCGGTGATGCGGATACTCGCGGGCACCAGCGGCTGGTCGTTCAAGGAGTGGAAGGGGTCGTTCTACCCGAAGGACTTGCCGGACGACGGGCAGCTGAGTTTCTATGCCGGCAAGTTTCCGACGGTCGAGATCAACAACACCTTCTACCGGATGCCCAAAGAGTCCGTCCTGCTCGACTGGGCGTCCAGAGTCCCCCCCTCGTTCCGCTTCGCGATCAAGGCCTCACAGCGGATCACCCACCACGGCCGGCTGAAGGATGTGGCGGACTCGGTAGCCTACTTCACCCGGGTGATCAACGAGCTGGGCGAGCGGCGCGGCCCGACGCTGTTTCAGCTCCCGCCCAATCTGAAGAAGGATTTGCCGCGGCTGACGGAGTTCCTCGAATTGTTGCCGCGCGGGTGGCGGGCCACCTTCGAGTTCCGGCACTCGAGCTGGTTCGACGACGACGTGTACGAGGCGCTCCGCGCCAAGGACGCCGCGCTCTGCATCGCCGATCACGATGACTTCGAAACCCCGGCGGTGCGTACCGCGAGCTGGGGCTATGCCCGACTGCACCGGCTGACCTACGATGAGGCGTCGCTCACGGCGTGGCGCGAGCGGCTCCTTGGGCTGGGCGCCGACGAGCTGTACGTGTTCTTCAAGCACGATGAAACCGCGGGGTCGGGGCCGACCGCGGCAGAGGCCTTTGCTCGAGAGTATATTTCGCCTATCGATTCGGCAAAGCCAAAGTCGCAACCAAGGATCGACCTCACCTGACGATGGGCGCCTGTCTTCGTCGGATTCCGGGCATACTTGTCGCACTCGTCCTGGCCAACCAAGACGCGACGTCGCAGATCGTTCAGCGCCACCCCGACCGTCGCTACGTACAGGTCGCTGTCGCTCCTCGATTCTCAACGGGCCTAACGGATGAGCCCGCATTTCTCCCGTTTCGGCTTGGTGTCACACCAGTTGCTGCGTTTGGCTCCGAGTTGGATTCTGAAGACGTGCTTATCGGAAATGTGCTGGATGCTGTCATCACGCCTCAACGGGAAATCGCAGTCCTTGATGACAAGCTTTTCCGGCTTCGTGTGTTTGACCCGCAGGGCCGACCGACTCAATCGCTAGGACGCGAAGGCCAGGGCCCGGGCGAGTTCGCACGCGCCGTCCTATCGCTGACCGCCGATCGGTCGGGGAACCTCCTTGTCGCAGACTTGGCTCGATCTGTAAAGGTGTTCAGTAAGGGTCCGAACGGCTACGCCTACGCGGAAGCCATCTCCCTAAGCGTGAGCGCTCAGTCCATGTGCATGCTCGGTCCGCTCCTTGTTGTCAACGCCTCCACAGCTGCAGGGCCCCAGCTACTGCACACTTTTCAGCGGGATGGCACCAGGGTGTCAGCATTCGGATCATTCTATCGCTCTCCCAACACTAGCCTCAACTACCAGTACAACACCGGGTTCGTCGCATGCGACGAAGACCGCAATCTTATCTACTTCGCCCCACGTGGTGGTTTCGGCGAGGTTCATGCGTACCGACCCGATGGCACTCTTGTTTGGCGGACTACGATCGAAGGCTTTCGCTCCAATACTGTGGAGGATAAGGAGAGTGGTGGCACAAGAGTACAAGTCGCACCCGGTGGTGTTCACACGGTGTTCACCTTGACACTTTTGCCAGGATTTGGGCTCCTGCTCCAAGTTAGGCATCGGACACCGACCGACCTTGAGCAGAAGGCTTGGTTTTCCACGCTAACATCTTTTCTGCTAGATCCCACCTCTGGACGACCAACACCGCTTGGGACGGCAGTCCCGCCGATCACGGCCGCCACTGCACAACACTGCGTTGTTGTCGCCGAGGATCCGGTACCGAGGTTTGAACTGCGTACCATTAGTCAGCCATAGCCGGCTGATGCGGTCGCTTGTACCGTAGACATAGGCCGATCGCGGAGTGATCCATGCGATGCTTCTTACCGTGCCTTCTTTTCCTGGGTTCCTCTTGCAGCGATGACCACTCCGAGGCAATTCCCCCGGAAACCCTCGCTCAGCCTCAAGTGACCATCGGTGGAACCGAGACAGGGCCTGAGAGCTTTTCAGATATCCGCGCGATCGCGGTGGATGGAACCGGCAGGCTGTATGTCGTAGAGGGTGAGGACAGGGAGATCAGGATGTTCGACTCTACGGGCCGTTTCCTCCGCGCTCTAGGGCGTCGGGGCCAAGGCCCCGGCGAGTTCACTCGCCCGCACGGCGTCGCCATCGGCCCTGGCGGCCGCATCTACGCCTACGATCCGCGCGCCCGGCGAGTGACCGTATTCGACACAAGCGGGTTGGTGCTCGCAACCCATTTCGTTCCCATTGCCTCCTTTGGCTATTTCTGGGAAGGCGGTATTGACTCAGCCGGTAGGCTTGTGGACCACCAGACGGTACGCCTGGACACGATCACCATTGAAACAGTGCGGCGCATGGACTTCCGCAGCGGTCGCACGGACTCGCTGCCTCTGCCAGACTGTGGCTTTGAACGACCCCCAATGTTCCGGTACCCCCGCGGGGTCTTGTCGGTGCCCTTTGGGACGGGCCGATATACTTGGATTGACGCCCGAGGCGCCACGTGGTGTGCTCACACCAGTCGACCCGTCGCGTACCGAGTCCCTTTCGGAGCTTCGCAGCCCTCTGATTCGTTTGTGAGCGTAGCGAACCCGGCCCAAGTGTCCGCCACGGAGCGGAGCTCCGCAATAGCACGGGTTACCGCATTTCAAGAGCGGGCTGGGGAGGCGACAATCAATCTTGAGCAGATCCCTGCCATCAAGCCGGTATTGGAAGGTCTCGATCACGATGAACGAGATCGCCTATGGATGCGAGTAGCTGATTCTCGCGGGACCGTCATCCATGTCTTCGAGCCGTCAGGTCGCTGGGTTGCAAGAGTCCGACTCCCACTCACTCCCAAGCCAACCCATCATATGGCGATTCGGGCCAACGCACTATACGTCGTTACCGTTGACTCACTCGATGTTCCCGCTATCACGCGCCTAACGGTCACCTTACCTCGATTGCGCTGACCGTTCGGTCTCTCTCCCAGCCGATCGTTGCTCGACGCACGTTGTTGATCAGCGCGCTTCATCCCTTGTTGAGCAGGCCGGCTGCCGGCGCCCATTCCCGATCCAAACACTACGGCACTCCGATCGGCGCCTATCCTGATCTACGGGCGGGCTCGCGACTGAGGATTGCCCGCGTAGGGTGCACGTTGGGTTTCCTCCTGGCCACGCGTTTGCACGCCGCCGCGAGAATACGCTCGTCGAGATTGCCGAGTGCCCAGTGTTGGATGCGCGCACGGATCGGGAAGACGGACTTCGTTTCCCTTCGACCGCCGCTCTGTCTCTCGATCCTGCCTTTGAGGTGCCGCGCCAACGTCTTCAGAAACATCACCCGTTCCAGTCCGTCAAACTGGCTGTTGCCATTGATCACCTCAGCAAGCTTTGCATTCGCCGTCTTCTGAGTATCCGGAAGCAGCGCTCGAGCGATTCTCAGGAATGGCTTTTGGAACGCGTCTTCGTCTCGGACTGACAGGTCGATGACACTGCCGCGCGAGAGAACCATGACCGTGTCAACGTGCGCGAGCAGCTGCAGAAGCGCATCGTGAGAGTGCATTAGCCTACTTACTGTCTGGAACGTGACATGAGCCATACCAGCACTTTTCGCCAGCGCCGCAAGCGCGTGCAAGCCAGCAAGGTAGAAGGGAACGCGATCGGGCGAGACTGCACTGCGTGGACCGGCCGCGGATGGTTCCTTCAGGAGTAGGCACGTTCGGAGGAACGGCGCCATTCCAATGGACGTCTGTACCAGTGCAGCGTCTGACGGGTCGATCTGCTCTTCCGACGAGCCTAGTACCACTGCGAGTGTGCGAAGGAAGGATCGGAGTTCGTCACCGCGGTCGCCGCAGAAGCCCTCGGCTGACGCAATGGCGCCGCCCATGCTCCGATGCGCTATCACCTGGCTCATCGCGAAGTTACTGTACCGCCTCTCATCGAGCTGGTCCTCAGCGAGACGCAGTACCTTCCGTTCAAGCGTCAGGAATTGTTCTGGGTCGAGGCCTACCGCTACGAGCTCCGGGACATTCGCGACGATCGGCTTGTCGCTCATATCGGAGAGTAGCTGAGTATGGTAGGAACAGCTGCTGGTGTCGCCAGGCGGCACGATCTGTAATGGGCACAGGTGGCGATGAGGCCTGACGATCAAGGCTTGCCCTACACGGCAAAGATCGTTGAACGGAAACAGCCGGCACGTCTCAGGCTTGGCCGCGTACCCGCTCTTCACATGAATGTCGCAATGGCCCGTATCGTTCAAGAAGAAGCACGCGGGAGGGCAATTGCGCACGTGATAGGACTTGATGGCACCCACACGGCCCAGTTCTACAAAGAACCGCATGTCTGGCCGCGCGTCTACTTGCTCCTGGAGCTCGTGACCGATTTGGACCATGTAGCCATGGCCGCGGCAGCATTGGGCCTTGCAGGTCGCGCAATCATACTTTAGTCGCCCGCTCGCGAAGGCAAAGTACACCTTGTCGAATTCCACTTCACGAGCCGGTGCGATGCCCACCAAGCGAATGCGGTCTTTGCTTTCTGGCATCGCGCCCACCTTGCAAAGTGCCCCTCGCACGACTCTGACGGCCAACCCGCGTGCTGCAGGTCTGAGGCATAGTCGAGCGCCGGGCACAGTGCTCTGCGCTGTAGTATGCCTCAGCACCGCGGCAGCGAACGCTGGGCCGGCCTGTACGCCGTTCCGGCCCGAGCGGCCCAGCGCCGCCCGCTCTTCTGGCCCACATGCACAAGCCTACTAGGGTGCAATCAACCGTTCCAGCTCCTCCAACGGTGGCCGCCCCCTAATTACTCTCCCAGCGACGACCAATGTCGGGGTTCCTCTGAACCCTGCGTCTCGGGCCGTGGTGACATCATCCCTTACGCGGCCGGCATATCGTCGCTCGGTAAGGCAATGGTTGAACTCCACTGTGTCCGCCAGCCTGGCGTCTCGGCCGAAACTCACCCACGACTTCACGCCAATTGAGTCCTGCTTGGCAAACAGGGCATCGTGGTATTGTTCAAATGCATCCTGCGCGCCAGCGCACTCTGCTGCCTCTGCTGCCATCTCTGCATGCGGATGGATCCGTGATAGCGGCAGGTGCCTGTACACGATGCGCGTTCGTCCGGGATACCTGACCCGAAGAGCGCGCAGGTCCGGTTGGAGGCGACCGCAGGAGGGGCACTGGAAGTCTGAGAATTCGACAATAGTGATAGGTGCGTCCGCAGATCCCATGGAGCGTCCAGATCTCGCCAGACGCTCCCAATCTCTAAGGTGAGTCGGCTCGCCCTGCGCACGACCCGAATCCAGAAAGAATTCCCGCCGGACGAGCAGCGCAGTCAGAGTGATCGCGCATGCTACGGTAGCAGCCGTTGCGACCTGTGGCAACCACGCACGTATTCGGCTTAGCATTGGGCCGTCCCAGGTCGCAGTCGTCCTCTAGCATGCTTGGAAGGACTTGCCCCTCGCCGCCCCTTACGGTAGCTACTCCGGATCACAGCCCTTGTCCTCGCACCCGCCCGACGTCTCTTTGCACTGCCACTTAACGTCCGATGCGAAGCAGTTACCAGACTCCTCAGAGCACACGTCCCAGTCGCACCAGTCGGCATACGCCCGCTCTGGTGCGACGAACAAGCCAGCGACAAGCCCGCCTACCGCCAACAGTGTGACCGACGCTGACCCGAGCATCACCTTCTTGAGGGCTTCCGGCATTGTTACCTCCGATTCACAAGGGTACCAGGGAATGAGCGGGAAACGCACATCCAGACTCAGTGCCGGCGGCGCGGGTCAGCAGGGACTGCTGTCGCACCCATCGAACAGAGTCTCTTCAGTTTCATCGCAGTTGTGCTTAATACCTTGCTTGAACGCACAATTGCCCGTGTCCATATTGCACACGTTGTCTTCGCAGCTGTCGGCGTGCAGCGGCGTTGGTGCAAATGCAGCCCCTGTCAACACGCCGGCTGCCGCGAGCAGCGAGACGACCACTGAACTCACCAATACCCTGTGCATACTCCGTCGATTGTCCCGCATACTCGCCTCCCATGTTAGACAGTGAACAGGTCCCTTTTGTCGGGGTAGGGTGCCTTTCCTATGTGTCATTGCACCATGACTCCTCGCAACCATGCTGTGTCTCATCGCAATCGTAGTGGACGTTGGCGAGGTACTGACAATTGCCGGCCGCGTCACAGTAGTTGTCCTCACAACCGTCCGCGTAAGCGCGAGACGGCATACCGGCATTGAGCCCGGCCACAACGCCAGCAGCCCCGAGTGTCGTCATCACAAGTGATCCTGCGAACAGACGCCGTAATCGATCGAACATCGGACGCTCCTCAGAGTGTGCCCCCTGCGCCAAGGGAGCAGGCTATTCTCGCACGGTCATGGCGCGGCCGCCGAATCGGTGCTGCCTCTACCGAAGGCTGGAAGTACCAGGCCGTCGGCAACCCATTTTCTGAGTTCGAACACCCCCACCTTCCTCGCCAAGAGCCGCTCCTCCGATGCCGCATAGCCGGCCTCTATACCGCCCTTCCCCAGCCGAGCCACGTCGCGTGTAACCACCACAACTTCAGGCGTGGACGCGGGACCGGCCATTTCACCCCAGAAGTACTTCTGCGCGAGGGAGTTCACCCAACTGTTGCCAGTTGCGAGTTCATCGAATTCTCCGAATTTCGCCAGATGTTTCAGTCCCAGTCGGGGGGACCAGTCTAGGGCCACCCCAATAGCAGTGAATGACCATCCGTTGGCATACGCACGGCGCGAGAGACCAACTTTGATTGCCTCGATTGTCTCGGGCATCTCCGGCCGATTCGACCACGCGCACCGTGCCTTACCGAAGTAGAGCATCACGACCTGGCTGCCTTCCGGCAGTCTGGGTCGAGGAACGTAGTGTGTGTCGCTGGCGTCGCGCGATGCATTTGCCCTTCGAATGACGACCGTAGCCGTCGCCGTCAGAGTAGGCACCGCGACTACCAGAGCGAGGCGGCTAATCCAGCGGCGCGCCGACATCGTGGGAGACATCAGTCACGTGCTTTCAGCAGCTGCACGCCCACCGACGGGAATGGATCTTCTCGCTGTGAGACGAGCAGGCTTGAGGTTATCTTGCTGATCAGTGGGAAATCCCTGCTAAGGACGGATCCCTGCCCCGAGCGCGGATTGAGGTGGATGGTCACGAGCTGCTCGAATTCCTTCTTCGCTGCCTGGCTTTCTCGCGTCTCGTATGCCACCTGTACGATGACGTCGTCCGGGCCTGAATACACGACCGAACGCACTCGGTTGTAACCCTGCTCGGGCACGGTCACCCTCCGACCACCGTCCGGCCGCACAAATACCTCAATCGGCCGAAAGCCCTCCAGGCGTGTTACCCACACGAGGCGGCCGTCCGTGCCAAACCCACGCACTTCACCCAACAAGGATGTCGGGGCATACACGACGATCTGCTCTCGTTCCGCGCAGGTGATTCGGCCGCTACTCGTTTGCCAATCGACCATCGCGTTCCCCGATTCGTACACGCTCCCGAACGACGCGACGTGGTGAAGATCTCTGTCAAACTTGTGAAGAATCACATTTCGCCCAAACTTTACTCCCTGCACGAAGAGCGTGTCGCCCATGACGCACATATCCGACGTGGTGACATCGATGCTCACCGTTCGCTGGAATCTGTATTTCCCGCCGATGCGATCGAATACATGGATATGGGTTGGGCGGTCGGCCACATACAGCCGGCGATCGTGAGCCACAGTGAGAACGCTCGGCGCTCGCAAGTCCCCGGGTCCCGCACCTGGTCGTCCCACTGCCTCTATGAGGGTGCCGCTCGGTGAAAAAATGCGCACCTGATTGAAGCGGGAATCAAGGACGTACACTCGCCCTTCAGCGTCGACGTCGACGTCGGCGATCGTGCCGAAGACCTCTTCCGCCGGCGCTTCAAGTGCTCCTATACGCCGCTCCTCTGACGCCGGGGCGAATCCCCCTATGGCGTACGGTGGCTGGTGACCAATGGAGACTGGAAGCGTAAGTGCCAGTCGCCCCACGATCTTCACGGGGGTGATGCGAAACGCGTCCACCGGATGGAGCACGCCCTGGCTGCCAATCTGCCGCCCGTCCATTGGAGTACAAGCCGTTGCTCCCCAGAGAAGAATCGCGGTGCATCGGAACAATGACGCTCGGCCCGGGATAGTGGCGGGAAGTAGCATGCTCATTGCCTTGTTGAAATGGCATCCTTCGGGCATTCGCGTCCGCTAGCGCGCTACGGCTGTGCTCGACTTAAACACCGCCAGCGCGCCCATACCCTTCGTCTCATCCGATGTGCACGGGTTTGGTGGCGCGCCTGCACTGCTAGCCCACAAAATATGGCGTTGGGGGCTGTCGCCTAGAGCGGATCGTGGTGACGAAAAGGTGAGTCCTTCTGTGCGGGCGGATCGTTTCCAGCCGTCAGGAGATTCTGAACGCGCCCGTCCTCTTCTCATATCATATGGGTGGTTGTCTTACAGGAGGGCGGGACACGGTCCAGTTACGAGGGAGCGTCCTGGAGCTAGGCGCACTGCGCAAGAGGTCACTACCTGCCCTCCGGCGTTAGTGCGTTGCCAACTTTGGAGGCCGAATCGCTACCTCCCCAACAAGACCCTGAACGTCGCAATCGATGCGCGCCGCCGGAGCAATACACCGGATCGTGCCGCGAAACCTTCCTTCAAGCGCATACAGCCATTGTTGAAGGCCCTGTTGCCTTGCAAGGGTCCAAGTAGTCTTGGCCGCCCTACGAATAGTCCGATGGCATACCGAAGGTTCCATCTGGCTGGCCCACGCTTGCCGATACAGGGGTATTCGACTGCGCTCAGCCTCCAATAGCCAGCCGATCAGGCGCACCCAGTCGGCGACTTCCAAAAAACGTGAATACCCATGCTGGGCCATCCACCGGAGCAATTGATACCTGTTCCGGTACCCGATGACCCTCGCGCATTCCGTTGCAGTCAATGTGTGAGGGGCACTTTCAGCCAGAGCTCGCCAGAACGCTTGGCATCGCCCGCATACCCCTGGCATCCTGTCTAACAGCAGCGTGCCCAAATCATCCATCCGGTCCTCCATGGCCAAGGCTCACATCTGGCCAACGTCACCGGTCGCATACCGCTCGCCGCCTCTCCATAAGCCACAACACCACTTCTTCCAGGATATCGCCGTAGCTTAGCTGTGCCCGTCCTTCGCGGTGTTA
This sequence comes from Acidobacteriota bacterium, assembly GCA_045402695.1. GTDB lineage: Bacteria > Acidobacteriota > Polarisedimenticolia > JACPZX01 > DASXTC01 > JAWPNA01. The sequence continues at coordinate 871 of JAWPNA010000467.1, read as the reverse complement.
CCCCGAGATCCCCGCGAGATAGCGACCGCCGACTTCGGTCCCCACCCCCGGGCGAAACGGCTAAGGCGAGGGCGACGATGGGAGCAGCAACGCGGGTATCAGAGCGCATCATGGGCCCCCCGAACGCCAATGGAGGAGAAATGCTCGAGTCGAGTCGCTGGATGGGATGGCGAGACGAGCTTCGGTGCGCCTATGTTGGGGAAGGGCCGCGGTAATTGCAAGACGTCAAGCTTCTCGACACTATTACAACTAATAGGTCGCCCTCTTCCTTCAGAGGGGACATCGTGCGCGGGTTAGCGGCGGCCACCGAGAGTCGTTCTTCCGCAAACACCATCGCAAACGCGAACCGGCGGCGCAACGTGCGGGCCATGCGGGCCGCGCAGCGGCGCGGCCATGAATTCCTCCTGGTGCACCGGCGCTTTCGATCCCACCGCACCGGCGACATCATCAAGCCGGTTTCACCCGCTTCGCGTTCCCGCCCCGATGGCACTACGACATTCTTCGCGCCCTCGACTATTTCCAGGCGGTCGCTGCGCCTCCCGACCGGTGCCTCGAAGACGCGATCGACATTATCCGGAGCACCCGCCGCGAGGACGGCCGCTAGTCGCTGCAGCATTCATACAAGGGAAGACTTATTTCGAGCTGGACGCTGGAATACGCTCCGCGCGCTGCGGGTGCTGAAGTGGTGGGATGGGGGGAGCGTGTCACGAAATCCGTGATTCACGCCGGCGGCCGCGGCGTGAACCCCATTTCCGTCAGGAAGCGGTACCCTCCGGTCGGCAGGTCCTGGCGCCGCTCCACGCGGGTCAGCACCAGCCGGTCCTTGGCCCGGGTCATTCCGACGTAGAGGAGCCGCCGGGCCTCCTGCAAC
>JAWPNA010000169.1:0-25632 GCA_045402695.1 Acidobacteriota bacterium | reverse complement strand
CATCCTGATGCTCGCTGGATCCGCGGCCGCCATGGCCGCCCGTGCCCTGCGAGCGCCGGCGGCCGCGGGGGCGCTGCTGGGCGGATTCGTCCTGACCTCGGCGGTGAGAGGCGCGGGAGTCACGACGTTTCCCGACCTGCGGATGATCTATTTCCCACTGCTCGCCTTCCTGTGCTTCTTTCTCGGGGCGGAGATCGACCTGGGGCACATTGTCAGGACGGGGCGGTCGATCCTGATCGCGGCCCTGGTCCAGGGAATCGCCGTCGCCGCGCTGGTTTGCGGCGCGGGGCTCGCCCTCGGGCTCGACCTGAAGACATCGCTCTGGCTCGGGGCCGCCCTGACGCCGGCCTGCCCCGCGGCGCTGGGCGCCGTGTCGTCCGAGCTGCGGGCGCGCGGCGACCTCGTGCAGCGCTTGATAGCCACCAGCTCTGTCGGCCTTCTGATGGCGATGGGCCTCTTCTGGGCGGCGGGAACGCCATGGTCCCGGTTCTGGGACACTCCGGTGGACCTCGCGGCGGGCGCTGTCTTCGGGCTGGTCATCCTGATGCCGCTGTCGCGGATGACATCGCGCGGTGCGATCGCCACCTGCGCTGGGGCAGGATCTCTGCTGCTGTCGGTCTTCGTCGTGCGGCCAGTCCCGGCCGTCCAGGATCTCGCCATGATGGCGATCGTGGCGGGGTTCCTGACGGGCAACCTCACCCCCAACCGCGATCTGATCCGCGACGTCCTCCGAGATCTCGCGCTTCCCGTGACGGTGGCGCTGTTCGCGATCTCGGGCACCTACGTCCGTTCCCCGGGACTCTCCGGGGCTGTGCTGCCGGGGCTGCTTCTCGTTGGCGCCCGCGTGTCGGGTCTGGTCCTGGCGGGACTGCTCGCGCGCGGACGCGTCGAGGGATTGCGCCAGGCGCTGGCACAGGTCCCGTTCGCCGGAGAGATCTCTCTAGGGCCCGTGCTGTACCTGAACCTCGAGATGGTTCCTGGCGTCAGCGTGAGCTATACGATTCCAATGGCCGCGTCGTTCCTGGCCGCGGCTCTGGGGATGATCGGCACGCGATGGGCGTTGGCGTCGTCGGGAGAAGCTACAGCTCTCTCGGACGATCCCGAAGCGTGGCGCGCGAGGATGAGGTGAGGCTCTGACCTCCTTTTCTTTCACGCTTGCCATCGTCCTGTCTGTGTTGCTGGTGATCTGCCGCCCCTACCTCGAGGCGCGCAGGCCGTATGCCTCGCTGGCCCTTGCAGCCGGGATTGCGCTCGGGTCATTCGATTCGCCGCTGGTGGCCAAGGTCGTGCTGCCCGGGCTTCAGCCCCTGATGGGGTTGGCCGCGGGATGGCTGGCCCTTCTGGCCGCGAACTCATGGGACATGGGGCATCTCGCGTGGACGCGCGGCGCGCGCATGCTGGCGCTCGCGGGGATGGCGGGGCTGGCCGCGTCCGGGCTGGGGATGCTCGCGCCGGCGATCCTGGGCGGCGCGTTTGATGGGGCCGGCTGGCCCATACTTGTTGGCCCGCTCGCGATTCTCGCCTGCGCCGCCGTCGCGCTGGACCCCGAGGCCGCGCGCGAGGCGCTTCACGGGTCGTCGCGGCCCGGCCCCGCGATGCGCGAGGCGCCGGCGGCGGCGGCCCTCGTTCTCTCGGGATCGCTGGCAGGCATCTGCCTCGCCTGGGCGCTTCAAGCGGGAACAGCCGGCGGATCATCGTGGGCGGGGGCGCGGCACCTGCTGCTCACTCTCGCGGCCGGCGCGGGGCTCGGCATCGTCTTCGCGGGGCTGCTGCGTCTTGCCGAAGGCAGAGGTCCGCTGCTCATCTTTCTGATCTCGCTGCCACTGCTGGGAAGCGGGCTCGCTCACAAGTGGGGGCTGTCGCCTCTGGCGGTCATCTTCATTGCCGGCGTCGTGCTGACGGGCGAGAGGACCAGGCGCGATCTGATCTCCGTCCTGCTGCGGGAGCTCGAGCGGCCGTTCACCGTCGCGTTGCTGGTGCTTGCGGGCGCCGCCGTGCCGCTGGGCCAAGGCACGCTGCGTCTCGGCGCCTTCTGGATCCTGGCCGGCGGGTTCACATTGGCCCGGCCGGGGGCCTGGCGGTTCATGCGTCCCGGAGGCCTCAGGCCGCTCGACGCGCTGCCGCTGTCGCCTCTGGCGATTCCGCTGGCGCTCGAAGCCCTTTCGTGGCAAGGCTCCGGCGTGACAGGCCTGCTGCCCGCGGCCGTGACCCTCGCCTTCATCCTGAGTGAGACAGCGTGGATTGTCTCGACGGCCCGATCCGCAAGAGGATGAACGTCTCGGAATTCACCGTCCGCTGCATCAGACGATCGAGTGCCGTCTGCCCGAGGCCTTCCCTGATCCGGCCGAACCTCGATTCGGGAACAATGACGTATGAGCCCTCAGGAGCGCTCATGAGGTCCCGCACGGCGCGCGCGTCCTTGCGTGAGAGATTCCGCGACCGGTCGTATCCCTGGCCGACCCATGCAAGGGTCTCCCGAAGATTCTCGGGACAATAGACAATCGCGTCCGACTCGACCGCCGCGAGGACGTCTCTTGCGAAAACCAGGTCGGGCACGTCCGGACGGAGCAAGGGCTGCAGGATCGTTGAGTAGATCGGGACCGCGGCCACGAACAGCGCGACGAGCCCCCACGCCCAGCGGCGTGTCCTGGGGCGCAGACCCGAGCAGCCCTGGATGGCCGAGGCGACCCCGAGCGCGAAGAACGGATAGGCGGGAAGCAGGTAATGGCCCCGCTTCTTGGGAATGAGCGCCACCGTCACGAGAGTGGCGGCCGCCATCCCGAGGGCCGCCCGGGATCCCCCTCTCCCCGATCTCGTGACGGCGAGGGGGAGAAAGAGAGAGAGCGGCAGCGTCATGACGAACGACAACCAGAGGTACGTCAGAAGCGACTCGCCTCCCTCCTCGCCGCCGACATCCATGCCGATCTTCCGCCAAATCCCGCGCAGATACTCTCCCCCCTCGCGCGCGTAGAGAGGGACGGCCCACAGGGCCAGTACCGTCGCGAGCCCCGCGATGAACGCGAGCCAACCGAGTCGTGGCCGCCTCAGATCGCGGCGCTGGGCCGGCGCGAGCCATACGAAGATGAGCGGCAGCAAGAGGCCGTGGGGACCCTTGGTGAGGATGGCGACCCCCGCGGCGAGGCCACCGCACCAGAACAGGAGCGGCCGGCGGGGGCCGCGTGCCGCGAGCATGCCGCCCCCCAGTGCCAGGCAAGCCGCGAGCATTGCCGCGCAGAAGATCATATCGGGCCGCGCCTCGCGGGCCAGGGAGCTGTATCCGGGCATGGCCAGAAGACCCGAGGCGCCCAGCAAGGCCCCGCTCCGATCGGTCAGCATCCTTCCGAGTCCGTAGGACGCCAGGATGCCAAAGATGCCGGCGAGCGCCGAGGGCAGCCGCGCGACCAGCATACTGGGCCCACCGGCCAGAGGCGCGAGCAGCGCCGCGGCCGCGTGCATGACGGGCGGCTTGTGCAGGTACGGCTCGCCCAGGAGGGTCGGCACGAGGTAATCGCCCGACGCCACCATCTCCCGGATGATCTCCGCGTGCCGGACTTCACGGGGCGCCCAGCTCCTGTTCTGCCCCAGCCCGGGAAGCAGGGTCATGGCCGCGACGGCGCACAGAAGGATCAGGTCCTGGCGGATGTCGGCCCTGTCTGGCGGAATCATGAGGTTGCGTGTCTCCGGAGTCGCTCTGGCGCCCCCACGAAGCGAGCGCGTATCATAGCGCGCCACTCGAAACCGTGAAGAGAGATGACTCATGAGCAGGATCCGCAGGACCACCAAGCCGCTCTCCAGAGGATCCGACTTCGCGCGGAGGGACTTGCGTGCGCTGGGAACGATGCTCGACCGCGCGGTGGCGCTGGTGCGTGAGTTCACCGAGGAGTCGGCGCGTGGAGATCGCCGCATCTTCCCCGATGTCAAGGGCGAAGATCTTGCCGCGTTGCTGGCGGAGCCAATCCCGAGGCGGGGCCTCTCCGCCGCCAGGCTCCTCACCGACCTTCGGACCAGGCTCCTCCCCTACCTTCGCGACAACGGCAACCCCCGTTTCTTCGGCTACGTGATGTCGCCGGCGTCGGCGGCCGGCATCGCGGCCGATCTGATCACCTCCGCTATCGAGCAGAATGTCACGGCCTGGCGCTCCTCTCCCGGCGCCACCGAGATGGAGCGGCTCGTCGTGGAATGGATGCGTCGCATCGTGGGATACCCCGCCGGTGCCGGAGGCCTGCTCACGTCGGGAGGATCCCTCGCCACGTTCACGGCCCTGGCGGTGGCCCGCACGCGCCACGCACCGGCGGCCGCCGCGCTGTCGGGACTGGGCCGCCTGAAGGGCAGGATGATGACCCTCTACATGTCCAGGGAGGGTCACATGTCGGTGCCGCGCGCCGCGCAGCTTCTGGGGCTCGGCACCGAGGCGGTGCGCGTCGTGCCCGCGGACCCATCGTTCCGGATCGACCCGCGGGCGCTCGATCGCGCCATCGGAGCCGACAGGCGGGACGGGCACCTGCCGTTCTGCGTCGTGGCGTCGGCGGGCACCGTCAACACGGGCGCGGTGGATCCTCTGCGCGAGGTAGCTCGCGTGGCCCGACGGCACAGGCTGTGGATGCACGTGGACGCGGCTTACGGCGGGCCTCTCGGCCTTTCGTCGCGCTACCGGAGGCTGCTGGCCGGAGTGAGCGAGGCCGACTCGGTGGCCCTCGACCCGCACAAATGGCTCTACGCGCCGCTGGACGCCGGCTGCGTCCTCTTCCGGGATGGGGCAGCTATGCTGAGCACCTTCGCGACGCACGGCGAGTACGCCGCCGTTCTGGAGCCGGGAGAGCGCGAGTCGTTCACATTCTTCGATCATGGGCCGGAGCTGTCACGCCGATTCCGTGCCCTGAAAGTGTGGATGATCCTCAAGTACCACGGGGCCAACCGGATCGCGCGCCGTATCGAGGAGGACGTCGTCCTCGCGCGGCGGCTCGCTGCTCTCGCGCGCGCCCACGAGGAGGTCGAGCTGATGGCGCCCGTGGCCACCAGCATCGTGTGCCTGCGGTATGTCCCGCCGGGCCATCGTGGAAAGCTGCACGCCGATGACGTCCGGCTGGACCGTCTCAACCAGGAGATCCTCGCCGCGCTGCAAAGGTCGGGCCGCGTCTATCTCTCCAACGCGCGCCTGAACGGGCGCTTCGCCCTGCGCGCGTGCCTCATCAACTTCCGGACCGGGCCCGCCGATGTCGAGGCGGTCATCGAGGAGATCGTGGCTCAGGGCCGGCGACTGACTCAGCGCGGGCGTCTGACTCAGCGCACCGGGGGCGCCGCATCGTAGGGCACGTTGGTTCCCGACAGATCGACCCGCAAGGCCGTCGTGAACCGGTTCCAATAATTGGTCAGGCCGATCACGCAGGTCAGCTCCAGGATCTCTTCTCCGGAGAAGTGCCCCTTCAGCTCATTGAAGAAGGCGTCGGTCACAGCGTGCGCGTCGCGGGTCGTCAGCTCGGCGTAGCGCAGCGCCGCGGCCACCTGGGGATCGAACGCCTTCGACTCCTCGAATCGATCCAGCGCCTTCAACTCCACTTCCGTGTAGCCGAGCTGCCTTGCCAAGGCAGTGTGTCCGGCCACTCAGTAGCGGCACGCGTTGAGCCGGGACACCTTCAGGAAGATCAGCTCCTTGAGCTTGAAGGGCAGAGATCCCGTGAACATCACCGCTCTGTAATGATCGATCATCGTCCTGAGGTACGCCGGGATGATGGCGAACGTCTTGAACGCGTTGGGGATGTTGCCGCGCTCCTTCATGTAGATGTCGTAGATCGCCTGCACCTCCGGACCCACCTGCTCGCGCTCCAGCCTCGGTAACCGTCCCATGCCGTCTCCTCTATCTCTGCGATCTCCCACTCCGGCCAATATACTACCGACTCGATGGCCACGCGCCGGCTCGGCGGCATCGCCGCGCTTCTCATGATTCTGCTGGATCTCGTCTCGCCCAGGCTCCTCGCGGCAGGCCCGGACGCGGACGAAGCCCGGCTCCTCGATCTCCTCAACGCCGAGAGGAAGGCGCGACGGCTGGCTCCATTGTCCTGGGAGCCCACACTCGCACGGCTGGCCCGGGATCACGCCGCCGACATGGCCCGTGCCGGCAAGGCGTCGCACCACTCGACCGGGGATGGCGCCGACTTCGCGGCGCGCCTGCGGCGGACCGACCTCGCAGTGCGTGCCCTGGCGGAGAACGTCGCCGTGGACCGCGACGTGGCTGCTGCCCATCGCTCCTTGATGGCCTCGCCGGGACACCGCGACAACATCCTGAATCCCGACCTGACGGCGGTGGGGATCGGAATTGTGGCCGGGCGGGAGGCGCCCTCGGTGTACGTGGCCGAGGACTTCGCCGCGCCGCTTTCCATCCTGTCCGCCTCGCAAGCCCTTGGTCGGCTTCGTGACGGCCTGGCCACCGCGCGTCGCCGAGCAGGTGGTCCACCGCTGGAGGAGGATGCTTCGTTGTCGAGAAGACTTTCGGGAGTCGTCGAGAGACTCGCCGCCGCTGACTCGGTCAAGGCGGACAAGGACGCGCTCGCCGGCCCCGGCTGGGTTTTCTGCTACACCGCGCACGATCCGGCCGAGATCCCGGACAGCGTCAGGAAGACGCTTGCTCGCGCGCGCAGCTACGGGATCGGCGTGACGTTCCGCCGGACACCTTCCTACCCATTCGGGACCTGGTGGGTGGTGGTGGCCTTGAATGGGCTGTAGCAGGCGTCCCGCGGTGGGACAGATCCAGTCTCACGATTGGCGCCATTCAATCCCGACGGCTCGCAAGAATCAACGAGAGGCCGGCAGCCGCAGTGGCGCGAAGTCCCCCCAGATCCTCTGAAGCAGGTCGTCATCCAACTCTTCAGTTGTAGTCTCCCCCTGCTTGGCTTCGTTGACGATCACGAGTTCCCTCCGTTCACGTCCAGTGTGCGAAGTCTCGAACGCCTCCGGGAGGTACTCCGCAAATCCGAAGTATGCTACGTCCTCCATGTGTCCTCCCGGCCCGGCAACTCGCTGCACAATCGGAGCTCGACCGATGCGAATCGGTTGTACCTCCGTCCCGTTCCGCAGCAGGCGGATAGTGTCCACATCACCCTGATAGCGGTACCGCATGACCGCGCTTGAGCCAACCAGACCCGCGGCGAATGCCGAACCGAATGTCGGCTTGATCCGCGGGAGGATGATGATCTGGACGATCGCCTTGTACTCGCCGACGTATTGTGCCCAGCCCTTGATGTCGGACACCGGATCATAGGTGTCGGCCGCAGAGACTTTCTTGCGTCTCTGTTGCCGGCCCTGTGCCGCCTTTATCTCATCCTGATGCTGGTAGTAACAGAGCGCCGGCGGCGTCAGTAGGTAGATGTCGAAACGTCGTGTGACGATGTGGTAGTCCTCCAATTCGAAATCTTCCGCAAGCACAGCCTGCTTCAATGCGTCCGCGGGGTAGCGCGTTTTCGGTATCGCCGGGCGGAACTCCGCCGACGGCAACGACATCGCACTCAGCTTCTTCCGGGCCTCCTCGAGGATAGGAAAGGCCTTCCAGATTCTGATCGTGCCCGAGACGCCACGGCCTTCTCCGAAGGTGTTGATGCCCACTGCCTGCTTCTGATCATTGATGAGCGGTCCGCCGCTGTTTCCATGATCGATCATCACGTCACTGATGATCGCGCCGGTCTCGACCTTGCTCACGATCCCCGCGGTGATGATCTTCTGTTGGTTGAGAGGGCTTCCGATTGCGAAGACTGCGTCGCCTTCACGAACTGCCGAGTGTTCAGGTGTGTCTGCCGCGAGTGTGATGACGGGCAGCCCCGGCATCCCCTTCGGGTTGATGGCAAGGATGGCAACGTCCTCCGTCGCGTCGGAAAGAACCAGGCTCGCCGGGAGGCGATGGTCGTCGTCAAAGCTGGCGGTGAAAAGGCGGCTGCCGGAGACAACATGTTCGTTGGTCAGCAGAAGGCCGCGCTCATCCACGAGGAAAGCGGTTCCCTGCGCTCCTTCGGACTCCATGGTGACGACTGCGTCACGAAATGCCTTGAAGACCTCGGTCGCACTGGACTTCGGCGGCTCAGGCGGCTCGGCCGGCAACACCTCGAAGACGGCATTGTCGTTGCTGAGCTCGAGTGTAATCGGGCCGTCTCCCTTCACCTCGAAGGCAACATCCCATTTCATGCTCCGGCCGCCGAACTGCAATGGCGCAGCCGAGCGGATCCGGTAGCGCCCTGGCGCCAGCCTGGCCTCAACCTCGCCCGAGAAGGAGGTCGTGACGAAGAGGCTCTCCCCCATGCTCTCGCCATTCGGTACGATCTCGAACCGTTGTTTGGGGATCGGTCTCACTGAGAGATCCGTGTCGATCACCGCAGCTTTGATGGCAACGGTGACCGGTGCGACCTCGGTTGCAGCCACAGAAGATCCGAGTGCCAGCAGCCAGCAGAACACGAGTACCCGACCCAGAAAGACATGGCCCCTCATGGCGGAAGCTCTCTCGTTGAGTGGATGATGTTTGGTTTCCCACAGACGGCCGTGCTGTACAGGATGGCTTGCCGGCGGACGATTCCTGTCCGGGCGCCACGTAACGAGTGTGGTGAGGAGTTCTGTGGCTGACAGGCCGACCAGCGGCATCTGATAACGCATGCCCGCATCTCGCGGTTCCTGCCGCAATCACCGGATTGAGCCACCGTAATGGAATACGAGGCGAGTCTATCATGATCCTCCTGGGATTGATCCGGCCGAATCGGGCGGTGGGTGAGAGAGTGGATCGGTTCCTTGGCTCAGTCGTCGTGGAAGAAGTGCCGGCGCAGAACCGACTCCGGCACGAATCGGCACGCCTGACGGTAGATTGCGCGCAGTGTCCCGGTCGCGAGCTCTTTGTGGATCGGCACGGTGAGGAGTTGACGGCCCCCTTTCAGCGGCGTTCTGCAGAGCTTTGCGTGGCTACCGCGCGTCGACATCACCTCGAAGCCCAGGGCATGCAGTGCCTTCACCACCTCCCGCCCGGAGAGGCGCCTTTGCCTAGGCGCCATCCGGTGACGCCTGCAGCTCGTAGGTGACCGAGAGGCGGAGCTTGTTCGACAACCCCATCTCCACGCGATTCTCTCCTTCGAGATGCAGCTCGACCGCGTCTCGCAGCTCCGACACCAGCTCGTCGAGAGATCGGCCCTGCGTCACCACCGCGATCTCGAGACACTGGCCGACGTAAATGCCGCCGTCGCGATGCACCACTGCGTGGATTGTGTCTTGCACGGTCGTCCGCCCGCCGCGTGCGTAGCCGACACCACCTTCCCTGATGCTCAGGGCGGCTGTCCGGACCGTGCTCTTCGCTCGACCAACTTTGGGCGCGGATGTGGTTCGTCTGTACCGCGGTTCGATCTCGTACAGCCCTCGTCCGACCCGCTTGAAGTAACCCCAACGATGGCTGTGCCAACGCGGCGCGTTGACGCAGCACCGGCTCACGATGTGAGTCCGCACCGAGCTGGCGTTCAGATGAGGCAGCGCCCGGACCACTTCGTCGGGCTTGAAGGTCCATCCGCCGCGCTCCCGACAGATTCGCAACGCGGCCTTGAGCACCTCCTGCTGGATCGTCATCTCCGGTTCCTCCGGTTCGCGATAAATCTACAGGTGTATGACAATGTTGTCAAGTGTAAATCTAGCTTGCCGGAAGAGGACTCGGCGGATGACCGCGGGAAACGCTCTCAGCTCTTGAGGATCTCCTCGATGAACGCCAGAGCGCGGCGGTCGCCCGACTGACCCAGCCAGAAGACGGCTTCCTTGCGCACGGCGGGGTTGCGGTTCTTGCGGGCGAGATCGATGAGCAGCGGCACCCCTTTATCATCGGGAAGCTGGCTCAGGGCGAAGACGGCCTTTTTCTTGACTTCGGTCTCGGGGTCGTCTTCGATCGCTTGCGCAATGGCGCCAGCCGCCTTCTCGCCGGCCTTCTGCGCCAGCCAGAACAGCGCCTCTCCCCGCACGTCGGAGCTGCTGTCTCCTCGAGCCGCGCGGATGATCGCGTCCACGGCTTCGGGCACGTCGTTCTGCGACAGCGCGAAAATCGCCTTCTTGCGCATTTCCTCGTCCGGGTCGTCACGCGTCAGGCGCGAGAGGACGTCGTACCCGGCGCGGCCGCGCGCCACACCCATCCAGAACGCCGCATGCTCGCGCACCGGAAACGGTCGGCCGGCCGAGACGAACCGCTCCAGAAGTCGATCCGCGGCGGTGCCGGCGTGCATGGCGATGGCGGCCAGGGCCTGGTCGGTGAGGTCCTCATCGTCGTCCCCGTCCCTCTCCCGGCCGGTGACGAACGTCGCGAGCCAATCGAGGCTTTCATCCGCGCCGACCCCCGTGAGCCACACGAACGGCAGGCGGCCCGCGTCGATATCGCAGTCCTCGGAGAAGACGCGGATCTTGCCGACCCCGCTCCCGCCGGCGCGGAACAACACGAAGAATCGCCCCGAGGACTCCAGGCTCACCTTCCCGTCGTGGTCGGAGCTGATGCTGAAGCTGTTGTCTTTCTCGAGACGACACCTGCCGCAGCAGTCACCTGAAACCGTCGCCTCGGAGACGGAGTCCCAGCAGCACATCCGGTGCCTGCCATCCACGGCGGCGACGGCGTATCCCGCCCAGACCGGGCCTCCCGAGATCGAGGCCAGCGCGCGCGCTTCCTTTTCCAGGCCCCGTGACGCGGGACGCATCTCGAACGACGCGCTGGTGACCTTCGGCGCTCCAGCCGGCCGCGCATCGTCAGCCCGCGAAGGATTCACGCAGACGAGGCCGAAGGAGGCCGCCACAAGGACCCAGCTCAACGGTGCAGTCCGCATGCCCCGCCTCCTCTTCATTTGTTCAGGATTTCCAGCATGAACTTGGTGGCTTCCTCGGATTGCATGAGTGAGAGCTTCTCCACCGCCGCCTTGCGCAGCCGCGGGTCGGTCTCCTTGCGAGCGATGTCGATGAGGGCCGTGTCGTTGTCTTGCAGGAACAGCGCGTCGAGCACGGCCGAGCGGATCTCGATCTCCTTCTCGCTCCCGTACAGAGAGATCAGGAACGGGCCGGCCTCGTCGCCGTCTAAGAGCCCCAGCCCCTGGATGGCGGCGCGGCGCAGGCGCAGGTCCTTCTCCGTCCGTGCCGCCTCCATCAGCTCCTTGCCCCCTTCGCAGATGGCGAGCGCCTGGAGGATCTTCTCCTTCACCTCGACATCGGTTTGCGCCTTGTAGAGCTGCGCCAGCTCCTCGCGCGCGCCGGCCGCGCCGAGAAGCTGGATCGCCTCGTGGCGAAGGTCGGAGTCCTGCTCTTCACGCGCCGCCGCCAGCAGTGAGTCGGTGTCGTCGGAGACCATGAATGCCTGGAGCACCGAACGCTTCACGGATGCATCCGAGGAGGAGCCGTACACCTCCTTCAGAAGCCGGCGCGACTCGTCACCGCCGAAGACCCCGAGGTACTCCAGCGCCTTTCTCTGGAGGTCGGGGCTGGCCTGGCCCCGGGCGATCTTGCCGACGATCTCCCGGGCGCGGGGCGAGCCCGTCTGCACCAGAACGAAGAGGGCCTGCTCCTTGAGCCGCGGGGACGTCGCGCCGGAGAGAAACTTCTCCAGCAACGGCACGGCTCTCTCCGGATCCATGTTCATCAAGCCGTTGAGGGCCACGAGCTTCAGCTCCTCATCGTCCTCCTTCTCCGGGGCCACCGGCCTGCCGCCCGCCTGGCGTATCTCCACCTCCAGCACCTTCGAGTCGTCGAGCCACCGGCTCTCGGGGAAGGAGCGGCGCAGCTCCTCCAGCGTCTTCAGCGCCTCGCCGCGCCTGTTGAGCTTGTTCTGCGCGTACGCCTTCCAGTACAGCGCGCCATCGGCCCGCCGGCCTTCCATCGCGGCCGCCTTGGCGAAGGCCTCGAGGGCGCCGTCCCAGTCGCTCTTGTCGAGCAGCTCCGAGCCCCGGTCGTACAGTTCCTGCTCGCGCGACTCATCCGCGGGCGCCGCCGTCGAGAGATGGACTCCGCGCGACGCCGACAGGATGACAGTGAGGAGCCACAACACCACGATCACGATCGTCTTCAGGATCCTGCTCATCGAATCTCCTCTCAGTTATGTGAGTCCCAGTGATCTGTTTCGTGCGGCGGCTTTCTCCCGTTCCCGCACCTGAGAGCCGATGACCCGGATTCTGAAGAGAAGTCGCTGGGCCTCGACACGACGGCGTATCTCTTCCATCTCTCCCTGGGTGACGCTTGCAGGACTGTGCGCGATGTCGAGCAGCAGGCGCTCCAGCTCATCGAGCACGCCGGCCACCGCCGCATCGCCCGCGCCTGCAGCCGTCTGCCGGTAGAGCCTGTTGTCCTCCACGAGCTGCCGCGCCTTCTGCTGCTGCGCCGAGAGATTCACCGTCTGGCCGTCTGACGCGTTGATCAGTTCCACAAGCATCATCTGAGAACGCTCGAGATGATCGCCGATGGCCACCAGCAGGATGCGCTCCCTGATGGGCGCCGAGATCGCCTCCGTCACGCCCGGCCGCCGCCAGAACCGTCCGGCGACGAACCCCGCCATCAACATCACGATCAGGGCCGCCGCGACTCCCCAGCTTCGTGCCGGCAGCCGCAGTCTTGCGGGCCAGGCTGCCTTCTTTTCCCCCAGGCGCGGCGCGAGGCGGCGCCACACGTCGGATCCATACTCCGCTCCGCGCTTGGGAATGGGAAAGTCATCCACGAGCGCCAACGCCTCCGCGAGCGCGCCGTAATCGGCGCGGCACCGCTCGCACGTCTCGACGTGGCGCCGGCACGCGCCGAGATCCTCGGCCTCGCCGTAGTGGTAGAGGATCAGATCCTCCTGCTTGAGATGCTTCATCGCGCCGGACTCATCGAGGGCCCGAGGGCCCTTCTCAGCTTGCGCACCGCCCTGAAGATGCTTTGCTTGGCTGCGTTCTCGCTCAGGCCGAGGGCGGTCCGGATCTCTTCGATCGACTTCTCCTCGAAATGCCTCAGGACGAAGGCGGCCCGCTCCGAGGAGGTCAGATCGTCCAGCGCGTCGCCGACCCGCCGGCGGACCTCGAAGCCGAAGACCAACGTCTCCTGCGATGGGCCGCCCGCCGGGAGCTGTGCGATGGGATCGGGCTGATCCTGGCCTACCGGCTCGCGAGGCTGGGCGTGCCGCCGGCGGGACCTGGTCAGATCGATCGCGCAGTTGGCCGCGATCCGGTGGAGCCACGTTCCGAAGCCGGCCCGCGACTCGAACCGATTCAGCCGGCGGTAGGCTCGCATGAATGTCTCCTGCACCACGTCCTCCGCGTCCTGCTCGTTGCCCGTGAGGCGGTAGGCCAGATGGAAGAGACCCCGGCTGTGGCGCTCGACCAGCGCGCGGAAGGCCTCCATGTCGCCGTTGCGCGCCCGCGCCACGACGTCCGCATCGTCTGCTTCCATCCGGTCCATTAGACGGGATCGCCAGCGGGGCGGTTAGCGGGGGTTACGACCTTCTCTCACGCTCGGCGCGGATCGCTACCATGATCTGGCGGGGGTCGGCGGCCGACTTGATCTGATCGAGGAAGCCCGGCGTCCTGACCAGGTAGGCGATGCGGGCCAGCAGGTCGACGTGCAACCGTGTGGAGTCGGGCGGGCCCAGCAGCAGGAAGACGATGTAGACCGGCTTGCCGTCGATCGCCTTGAAGTCCACGCCGTCGGGCACGCGGGCCATGGCCACCACCATGTTGCGGACCTTGTCCGACTTGGCGTGCGGGATGGCCACGCCTCCACCCAGCCCGGTGGACATCGTCTGCTCGCGCTCGATCAGACGGGCCAGCGCGTCGGCGGGATCCGCCACGATTCCCTGCGCGGCGGCCAGGCCCACCATCATGCCGAGACACTCCTCCATGTCCTTCGGATGAAGGTCCAGGAAGATAAGGTCTTCGCGCAGGAAATCCGGCAGCGCCATCGCGGGAACCAGGATGATCGAGACGGTGGATCGGGTCGTGGCCCAGGAAGGCCCGATTATAGCAGCAGGTTCCGCGCAAACTCCAGGAAGCGCGAGGGGAACAGGCCGAGGTAGAGGACCCCCGCGGCGCTCACCGCGATCCCGAGCGCGAGCGGCGCGGGCGTGATCACGGCCGGGGGCTCCGACGCCGGCTCCTTCATGTACATCGTGAGCACAACGTTGAGATAGTAGGCGGCCGCCACGACGCTGTTGAGCAGCGCCACCAATACCACGCCGTAGAGGCGGGAGTCCACCGCCGCCTTGAAGATGTAGAACTTGCCCACGAAGCCGCCCGTCAGCGGGATGCCCGTCAGGGAGAGCATGAAGATGGTCATGGCCGCGGCCAGCAGCGGATGGCGCCGTCCCATCCCGGCATAGGCCGCGATGTCGTCCCCCTCTCCCGCTCCGCCGCGCGCGCGATCGACTGCGAGCACCACTCCGAACGCCCCCAGGTTCATGAAGAGGTAGGCCGCGAGATAGAACACCACGCCGGCGAGGCCCGCGTCGGACCGCGCCACCACCGCCACGAGCAGGTACCCGGCGTGCGCGATGCTGGAGTAGGCGAGCATCCTCTTGAGGTTGTGCTGCACCAGGGCCACGGCGTTGCCCGCTGTCATCGTGAGGGCCGAGATCACGACCAGGAGCTTCACCCACTGACCGGTGAAGGGGCCGTCCCAGAACAAGGTGCCCGTGACCAGGCGCAGGATGGCGGCGAACGCCGCGGCCTTGGTGCCCGCGATCATGAACGCCGTCACGGTGGTGGGCGCTCCCTGATAGACATCGGGCAGCCAGTACTGGAACGGGAAGGCCGCGATCTTGAAGAGGAACCCCGCCAGCGCCAGCCCGAACCCCAGCATCAGCAACGCGGCAGACGACGACCGGCCGCCGGTCGCCGACACCACCATGGTCGAGACGTCCAGCGTCCCCGTGGCGCCGTACATCAACGCCATCCCGTAGATGGTGAACCCCGTGGAGAAGGCCCCCAGCAGGAAGTACTTCACCGAAGACTCCAGCGATCGGTCCTTCCACCGCGTGAAGCCGACCAGGATGTAGAGCGGCAGCGAGAGGATCTCCAGGCCGAGAAAGAGCATCAGCAGGTTGGTGGAGGCGGACATCAGCATCATGCCGGACGTGGCGAACAGCACGAGGCTGTAGTACTCGGAGTACTCGATCGATTCGGCGGCCAGCGTGGGCAGAGACAGTACGATGGTGAGCCCTGCTGTGGCCAGGAAGATGAGATGAAACCAGACCGCGAAATGATCCATCAGGAGCATGCCGCCGAGTGTCTGCACCCGTGATGGATCGAGATGCCACAGGCTCAGCGTGGCGAGGGCCGACGGCACCAGAGCCAGCAGCGCGACGTAGCCTGTGTAATGTCGCAGCCCCTTCGGCCCGACAGCCATCAGGGTGACCAGGATCGCCCCCGCGGTGAGCCAGAGGTAGGGCCCCAGGAGGCTCCAGTCGATCGCGGGCAGAGCCATCGCCGCGGCGGGGTCCATCATCTCACCAGATACCAGACGATGGCTGCGGCCCCGGCCAGGTAGAACAGCGCGTAGTTGCGGACGAAGCCGGTGTGGAACAGCTTCAGCACCTGGCCCGACATCTCGAGGGTCACTCCCACGCCGTTCACTGCGCCGTCCACCCCCGTGGCGTCGAACTGGCTCATTCCCCGGCACAAACGGTAGAAGGGCTGCACGATGATCGCGTCGTACAGCTCGTCCACGTAGAACTTCCCCTTGAGGTAGTCGTAGGCCGCTCCGGCCGACGCCGCGATTCGCGCGGGCAGCTCGGGCCGGACGACCCAGAGGTAAAGTCCGGCGCCGATGCCGGCCAGCGCCACCAGCGCCGAGACGATCATCAGCAGTCCTTCCGGACCTTCGTGCGGACCGCCTCCACCGCCGTGCTCGCCTGCCATCGCTCCCTCGGCGCTCACGAACACCGGCGCAAGCCAGTGCGCCAACGGGCTGGGGCCGAGCCACGAGGCGGGAAGTCCCACGGACCCGCCGATGATCGACAGCACCGCCAGGACCACGAGCGCCAGCATCATGGAGGCCGGCGCTTCGTGGAGATGGTGCAGCTTTTCGGCCGGCAGGCGGGTGGTGCCGAGGAATGTGAGCCCCATCAGCCGCGTCATGTAAACAGCGGTCAGCACGGCTCCCGAAATGCCGGCCAGCCACAGGGCAGGGCTGTGCAGGAAGGTTCGGTACAGGATTTCGTCCTTGCTGAAGAACCCCGACGTGAGCGGCACGCCCGCGATCGCGACCCAGCCCGCCGCGAAACAGAGGAAGGTCCGCGGCAGTCGATGCCTGAGCCCCCCCATCTTCCGCATGTCCTGCTCGCCGTGCAACGCGTGAATGACGGCGCCCGATCCCAGAAACATCAGAGCCTTGAAGAAGGCGTGCGTCATGAGATGGAAGATGGCGGCGCCGAACGCTCCCACTCCAGCGGCCAGGAACATGTAGCCGAGCTGCGAGATGGTGGAGTAGGCCAGCACCTTCTTGATGTCGTCCTGCGCCAACCCGATCACGGCCGCCCACAGCGCCGTGGCCGCGCCGATGATCGCCACCACGGCCAGAGCGCCAGGCGCCATCACGAACAGCTCAGACATCCGGCAGACCATGTAAACGCCGGCCGTCACCATGGTGGCCGCGTGGATGAGGGCGGACACCGGGGTCGGCCCGGCCATCGCGTCGGGCAGCCAGACATACAATGGGATCTGCGCCGACTTGCCGCACGCCCCTCCAAACAGAAGCAGCGCGATGGCGGTCAGCGTGCCGGGGGAGGAGGTGTGCATCTCTCGCGCGCGCGCCAGGATCTCGCCGATGTCGAAGGTGCCGCCGAACGCCACGAAGGCGAGCATGATCCCGGTGATGAAGGATGCGTCCCCGATCCGATTGACGATGAATGCCTTGCGTCCCGCGTCCGCGCAATCCGTCTTGGTGTAGAAAAATCCGATGAGCAGGTAGGAGCACAGCCCCACACCCTCCCATCCCACGAACAGCACCGGAAGCGACGCGCCCAGCACCAGGGTCAGCATCATCGCCATGAAGAGGTTCAGGTAGGAGAAATAGCGCCAGTACCCTGGCTCGTCCCACATGTAGCCGATCGAGTAGATGTGGATCAGCAGGCCCACGCCGGTGACGATCAGGATCATGACGCCCGACAGCGGATCCAGGAGGAAGGACCACTCCAGGTGGAGCGGCGCGATCCACTCCGCCGCCCGGTTGAGGTGATGGCGTTCATCCATGGGAAGACCCGCCAGTTGAACGAAGCAGGCGACGGACAGCAGGAACGCCGCTCCGCACGAGCCGCAGCCGACGGCCGACACCGCCCCGCGCGACAGGCGCGGCCCCAGCAGGCCGTTGATCGCGAAGCCGGCCAGCGGCAGCACCGGGATCAGCCAGAGCAGGTCCATCATGATTCGACCACCCTCACCACTTCAGGAGGCTCACCTGGTCCACGTCGGTCGTCTTGCGCCTGCGGAACAGCGCGATGAGGATGGCGAGGCCCACCGCCGCCTCGGCGGCCGCAACCGTCATCACGAAGAAGGCAAAGAGCTGGCCGTCCATCGAGCGCAGGTTCCGCGCGGCGCCAACGAAGGCCAGGTTGGCCGCGTTGAGCATCACCTCGATGCTCATGAAGATGACCAGGGCGCTGCGCCGGATGAGCACACCCACCACGCCGATCACGAACAGGATTCCGCTGACCAGCAACACGCAGCTGGAGGAGATCAATCGAGCTCCTTCTTGCCCATGTACAGAGCGCCGATCATGGCCACCAGCAGGAGCACCGAAGCCACTTCGAATGGAAGCAGATAGTCGGAAAACAGCAGCCGGCCGACGCCCTCGATCCGCCCGAATCCCGGGGGGAGGGGTCGTGGCGGCGCCGGGCTCACATCATGTGCAAGCCGCGCCACCGCGAGCAGCAGGATGAAGGCCAGCGCGATCGCCGATCCCATCTGGATCTTGCCGGCCCGGCCGGCAACTCCCTCGCCCACGGGGTCGAGCAGCATGATGACGAACAGGAACAGCACCATGATCGCTCCGGCGTACAGGATGATCTGCACGGCGAACAGGAAGGTGGCGTCCAGCAGCAGGAAGAACACCGCCACGCAGCACAGGTGCAGCACGAGCGACATGGCACACACGACAGGGTTGCGGTGCAGGATCACCATCAAGGCCGTCATGATCGCCACGACGGCGTCCGCGTAGAAAAACAGCTCGGGTGAGCTCATATCCACCCCGCCAGGAT
This sequence comes from Acidobacteriota bacterium, assembly GCA_045402695.1. Lineage (GTDB taxonomy): Bacteria > Acidobacteriota > Polarisedimenticolia > JACPZX01 > DASXTC01 > JAWPNA01. The sequence goes on along the minus strand of JAWPNA010000169.1, from coordinate 7,442 downwards.
CACGCCTGCCGTCCAGACGATGTTCAGCATGGCCAGCGGCAGCATCACCTTCCAGCCCAGCGACATGAGCTGGTCGTAGCGGAACCGCGGCAGCGTCCAGCGGACCCAGATATAGAAGAAGAGGAAGCACGACACCTTGAGGGAGAAGATCCCGAGGTGTGCCAGGCCTTTCACCAAAGGTGAGGCCTGCTGGAGCATCCCCTCCACGAACGGCAAGTGCCAGCCTCCCCAGAACAGCAGCACCATCAGCGAGCAGGAGAGAACCACGTTGACGTACTCCCCGATGTAGAACATGAGGAACTTCATCGAGGAGTACTCGGTGTGGTAGCCGGCCACCAGCTCCGGCTCGGCCTCGGGAAGATCGAACGGCAGGCGGTTGGTCTCCGCGAAGGCGGAGGTGACGAAGACCAGAAAGCCGACCGGCTGTGACAGCACGTTCCAGACGCTGCCGGACTGGGCGTTCACGATGTCGGCCAGCCGCAGCGATCCCGCGGCCATGATGACGCCCACGACGGAGAGCGTCATGGACAGCTCGTAGGAGATGAGCTGCGCCGAGGAGCGCAGCCCGCCGATCAGCGAGTACTTGTTGCTGGAGGACCAGCCCGCCAGCACGATGCCGTAGACGCCCAGGGAGGCGACGGCGAAGATCCACAGCAACCCGATGTCCAGGTCCGCGATGATGGGCGACACGCCGCGGCCGAACACCTCCAGATGCTCGGCGAACGGGATCACGGCGAAGGCGGTCAGGGCGGCGGTCATCGACAGGGCCGGAGCTAAGATGTAGAACGGCTTGTAGGCCTGCGCCGGGATGATCTCCTCCTTGAAGATGAACTTGATGCCGTCGGCCATTGGCTGGAGCAGCCCCCACGGCCCCGCCCTGTTGGGCCCGACGCGGTCCTGGATCCAACCGGCCACCTTTCTCTCGGCAAGCACGACGTTGGCCACCACCGTCATGAGCACGCCGAGGATGACGGCGATCTTGAAGAGGACCGCCACCAGTCCTTCTCCCAGCAGCAGATCGGTCATAAGGCGACGCCTTTGGAGCCGAGCGCGCCGACTGCGCCGAGTGCTTCGGCGGAAAGACCCTTCAGCCCCGGCACGACGCGCGCGATCTCCTCCAGCACGTCGGCCGCTGAGGTATACGGGGAGTGCGGCGAGTACGTGGCCGGCGCGCCCAGGCGCTTCATCAGCTCCGCGAGCATGAACCAGCCCTCCAGCGCGATCCCCTTCGGCGTGAGGCCGCGCCGCACCCGCTGCGCGCGTCCCTGGAAGTTGACCCAGGTGCCGTCGAACTCGCCGTAGGCGGCGGCCGGGATGATCAGGTCGGATGAGGCCGCCGCGGCGCCGTCAAACGGCGTGAAGGCGCAGACGAACGTCTTCCCGTGGATGGCAAGAAGATCGTCCGGCGGCATGACGTCGTCCCCCAGCAGGAGCACGACGTCGAGCCGGCCGGCCAGGGCCTTTTGCACCGCGGCCGCACGGCGATGGTTGCCTCGATCCACGTCGAGGCCCATCAGGCGCGCCCCCGCGGCGTTGGGGGTCTTGTCGGCGCGGATCAACAGCGCGTCGTCCTCGCCGCGCGTGAGCTCGGGCATGATGATCTCGCCGGACTCGAGGGCCTCGACAAACAGGTGCTTCAGCAGGTAAAGCGCCTCGAGCGTCAGCGACGCCGGCGCGATGGCCACGATCGCCCCGGGGCGCGCCTGCTTGAGGCGCGAGGCGAGGAGATCCAGCGCTTTGGGCCAGGGAAGCGCGGACGGGGCCCCCTTCTCCCTGATCTGCGCGGACGTCAGCCTCGGCGCGGCGTGCAGCGCTTCGTACGAGAGACGGCCCTCGTCGCACATCCACCACTGGTTGACCTCGGGGTTCTCGCGCGGCGTGATGCGCCAGATGAGGTTGTCCGCCGTGCCCAGGTTCACGTTGCAGCCGCGCGCACAGCTCCCGCACACCGAGGGGACGTCTTTGAGATCCCAGACTCTCTTCTTGAAGCGGAACTCCTTCAGCGTGAGCGCGCCCACCGGGCAGATGTCCACGGTGTTGCCCGAGTAGGGGTTGTCCAGGTCGCGCCCGGGGGACGTGCCGATGTAGGAAAGCACGCCGCGCTGAAACACCCCCAGCTCGCCTGTTTTGCTCACTTCGTCGCAGAAACGGACGCATCGAGTACAGACGATGCAGCGCTCCGTGTCGAGCAGCACGTGGGGGCCGATCTTCTGGTGCTTGAAGCCCTTGATCTTCTCCTCGGCGAACCGCGACCCGCCGGCGCCATGCTCGAAGGAGAACTCCTGGAGCTTGCACTCCCCTGCTTGATCGCAGATGGGGCAGTCCAGCGGATGGTTCGCCAGGAGGAACTCCATCACCGCGCGCCGCCCTTCCTCGACCGTTGGCCCGCACGTGCGCACCACCATGCCGTCGGCGGAGAGGGTGGTGCAGGACGTGGCCAGCTTGGGCATCTTCTCGATCTCCACGAGGCAGATGCGGCAATTGCCGGCGATGGTGAGGCCGGGGTGATAGCAGTAGTGGGGGACGTCGAGGTTCATCCCCTGGGCCGCTTGCAGGACGGTGGTTCCGGGGTCGACCTCGATCTGCCTGCCGTCAATGGTCAGCTTGATCTTGTCCGCCATCCCAGCGGATCCCTCATCCCCTGAAGGGGCACGACTTGCGGTTGATGTGCTCCTCGAACTCGTGACGGAACTTGCCCACGAACGACCTGGTGGGCATCGCCGCCGCGTCGGCGAAGACGCAGATGGTGCGGCCCACCATGCCGTCGCACAGCGAAAGCAGCGTGTCCAGATCCGCGGGCGTCCCGTCCCCCGACTCCACGCGCTTCACGATCCGGTGGATCCAGTCCGAGCCTACGCGGCACGGCGTGCACTGCCCGCACGACTCGTGCGCGTAGAACCTCAGAATCCGTTCCAGCGCCCTCACCATGCAGACCGTCTCGTCCATGAACATGACACCGGCTGATCCGAGCAGGCTCCCCTTCGACGCCAGCGTGTCGAAGTCCATGATCAGGTCGTCACACTCCGCCGCGGTCATGACGGGCACCGAGGAGCCCCCGGGGATCACCGCCTTGAGCCGGCGGCGCGGATCGAGCAGGCCGCCGCCATGCTCCTCAAACAGGGTCTTGAATGGCACGCCCAGCTCGGTCTCGTACACGCCCGGCTTCCTGACATGTCCGGAGAGGCAGTAGAGCTTGGGTCCGGTGTTCTTCTCGCGGCCGATCCCGGCGAACCAGGCCGCCCCCCGCTCCACGATGGAAGGGACGCAGGCCATCGTCTCCACGTTGTTGATCGTGGTCGGATTGCCGTACACACCGTAGCTCGCGGGAAACGGTGGCTTTAGCCGCGGATAGCCGCGCTTGCCTTCGAGGCTCTCCATCAGCGCGGTCTCCTCGCCGCAGATGTAGGCGCCCGCCCCTCTGTGCAGGATGACTTCGACGCTCCATCCGGTGCCGCCGACGATTCCGCCGAGATACCCCTTCGCGCGGGCCTGCTCGATGGCACGGGACAGCGTCCTCCAACCGGCGACGAATTCGCCGCGGATGTAGATGAAGACGATGGAAGCCTTGATGGCCCATGCGCTGCACAGGGCTCCTTCCAGAACGAGGTGGGGATCGCGCTCCATCAGCAGTCTGTCCTTGAACGTGCCGGGCTCCGACTCGTCGGCGTTGACGACGAGGTACCTGGGCCTGACCGTCTCCTTGGGCATGAAGGTCCACTTGAGCCCCGTCGGGAACCCCGCGCCGCCGCGCCCGCGCAGTCCCGACTTCTTGACCTCCTCCACCAGCGCGCCGGGATCGGTCTTGAGCGCCTTCGCCAGGCCCTGGTAGCCGCCGCGGCGCTCGTACGCCTCGATGTCCGGCTGGTCGGGATGATCGATGTTGCGCGTGAGGATCTTCTCGGTCAGGGCCGCCATTCCTCTCCCCTACTTCAACCCGTCGAGAATCCTGTCGATCTTCTGGAACGTCAAGTCCTCGTGATAGTCGTCGTCGATCTGGCACATGGGGGCCGTGCCGCACGAGCCGAGGCACTCGACCGTCCGCAGCGTGAACCGGCCATCGAGCGTCGTGCCGCCAGCCTCCACACCCAGCTTCTCCTGAATGTGCCGCACCAGCTCGTCGCTGCCGCGCAGCCAGCAGGATACGGTCGTGCACACGTCGATCACGTGGCGCCCCACCGGTCGCGTGTGGAACATCGTGTAGAACGACACGACAGCCGCGACCGCGGCCGGGCTGATTCCGATCTTCTCCGCAATCTGCTCCTGCGCCTCCAGGCTGCAGAACCCCTGTTCCTGCTGACCGAGCCAGAGCGCCGGCAGGAGCGCCGAGCGCTTCACGGGGTAGCGCGCGATCACTTCGTCGATCTTTCTCAGCGTCTCCGCGCCGAGGCCCCGGCCCGCCTTGGCGAACTGGATGCCGACGTGCAGCACGCTCACCGGTCCACCTCCCCCATCACGGGGTCCAGGCTGGCGATGATCGCAACCACGTCGGAGATCGGCGCTCCCACGCAGATCGATGGCAGGGCCTGCAGGTTGACGAACGACGGGGAGCGGATCTTCATGCGGTGCGGCGAAGCGCCGCCCTCGCTGACGATGTAGAAGCCCAGCTCCCCTTTGGGGGCCTCGATCGCGTGGTACACCTCTCCTTTGGGCGCGGCGAACCCCTCGGTCACGATGATGAACTGGTGGATCAACTCCTCCATCTTGGTGAGCACCTTCTCCTTCGCGGGGAGGAAGAGCTTCGGATCATCCACGTTGATGGGGCCTGAAGGCATCCCTTTCACGGCCTGCCGGCAGATCTTCACCGACTGCCGCATCTCCTCGATGCGCACCAGGTAGCGGTCGTACACGTCCCCTGTGGTGCCGATGGGAATCTCGAAGTCGAACTGCTCGTAGCCTGAATAGGGACGCGCCTTGCGCAGGTCCCACTCCAGGCCGCTGGCCCGCAGGTTGGGGCCCGTCACGCCCAGCTCGATCGCGTCGTCCACCTTCAGCACGCCCACGCCCTGCGTGCGCTCCACCCAGATCGTGTTCTTCGTGAGCAGCGTCTCGTACTCGTCCAACTCCTTCGGGAAGCGGTCGAGCCATGAGCCGACCGCCTCGAGAAAGCCGCCTGGAAGATCGCGCGACAGCCCGCCGATGCGTGTATACGACGTCGTGAGGCGCGTGCCCGTCAGGGCCTCGAAGAAGTTGTACAGCACCTCGCGCTCGCGGAAGGTGTACATGAAGACCGAGATCGCGCCCAGGTCCACCGCGTGCGTGCCGAGCCAGAGCAGGTGCGCCGAGATGCGCGACAGCTCGCACACGAGCACGCGGATGAACTCGCACCTTTGCGGCACGCGCACCCCCACCAGCTTTTCGACCGCCAGGGCGAAGGCCACGTTGTTTGAGAGAGGCGCGAGGTAGTCCAGGCGGTCGGTGTACGGGATGAACTGCGTGTAGGTCTTGTTCTCGGAAATCTTTTCCATGCCGCGGTGCAGGTAGCCCATGACGGGCTCCGTCCTGACCACCTTTTCGCCGTCCAGCGTGAGGATGAGTCTCAGCACGCCATGCGTGCTGGGATGCGACGGGCCCATGTTGACCGTGAGCAACTCGGTGCCGGGCTCGATGGTCTCTGTCTTGTATGGCATCCCTATGCGCCGATCCCTTCCATCGGATAGTCCTTGCGCAGCGGGTGCCCCTCCCAGTCCTCTGGAAGGAGGATCCGCTTGAGGTTCGGGTGACCCTCGAACACCACGCCCACCTTGTCCCACTCCTCCCGCTCGAGCCAGTCTGCCGTGGCCCAGACTCCCGACACCGTGGATACCCGGTCGGTCCCACGCAGGCGCACTTTGAGGCGCACCAGCGCGTTGTGCTTCAGCGAGCAAAGCAGGTAGGCCACCTCGTACTCGTACTCCCGGTCAAGCCAGTGGATGGCGGTGATGTCGGTGAGGTAGATGTACGCGAACTCGGGATGGTCTTTCAGGAAGCGCGCGATCTCGGCCAACCGTGAAGGCTCCACGTACACGGTCTCTTCGTCGCGGAACGTGATGTGATCTGTGACCGCCTCGCCGAACCGGGCGCGCAGCGCCTCGACAGTCTTTTGCGAGACGTCTCTTCCGTGTCCCATGTCGGGGATCGGGCCGGTGACGCGGGAACCGCCGGGAGACGCCACGGCTACTCCCAGGTGAAGGCGCCGCGGCGCCAGATGTAGACGTAGCCGACAACCAGCACGGAGATGAACACCATCATCTCGGCGAACCCGGCCCAGCCCAGGTCGCGGAACAGCACCGCCCAGGGGTACAGATAGGTCGCCTCGATGTCGAACAGGATGAACATCATCGCGATGAGGTAGAACCTGATGTGGATGCGCTTGCGGCCGGTGTCCAGCAGAAGGCTGCCGCACTCGTACGGGTAGGTCTTGGTGCGCGAGTGCGCCACGCGCCCAACCAGGTGCGAGATGGCGATCAGCCCGAGGGCTGCTGCGGCGGCCACGGAGAAGAGGATGAGAGCCTGTTCGTACTGTCCGAACACGGTCCGAGATCCTCGATCGTGAGGCTGATGAGTGCCGCCGGTTTTGGGCGCCGCGCGGTTGCCGCTGGTGATTTCGGGCGCTCTAAAGGAGTCGTCAGGCTATCACACGGCGTTGAGGCAGGTCAAACAACCGGGTCGGGATAAGATGCAGCGTATCAATGACTTGAGGGGTGCCCTGGCCGCCGGTTGATGAGGAACGCAAGCCTGCGCTCCAGCTCCTCCCGCTCCAGCTTTCCCATCGGTATGTCCCCGGCCAGCAGGCCGTGGCTATCCACGATCAGCGTCGTGGGCAACGCGATGACATCATAGGCGCTGGCTACCTTTCCTCGCGGGTCAAGCAGGATCGGAAACGTGAGTCCCGCCGCCGCGATGTAGCCGGCCACCTTCTTCTTCCGCTCGCCGAGGTTGATGCCGAGGACCACCACCTCTCCGGCATGAGCGCGGGACACCTCCTCAAGCAGAGGCATCTCCGCCCTGCACGTCGGGCACCAGGTCGCCCAGAAGTGCAGCAGGACCACGCTGCCTCTCAGCCGAGACAGGTTCATCACGTGTCCATCCAGGTCGTCGAGGCTCAGGGCGGGGGCAGGGTCACCCACCCTGACTTTTCGCGCGAGCGCCGGGATGGCCATACACGACAAAAGAAGAACCACCGCCGTCTTCATCCAGACGCGCCTCATCGGCGCACCCTCACTGGAAGGTCCTGGAGACACCGATCAGGATGCCCGTCCGCGGCGCGAGCTGCGCGTCGTTGACGTGCTGGTAGACCGGCGCCTGGACGTGCGCGTAGAAGGCGGCCGCCTTGCCGCTCTCGAACCGGATGCCCGGCGTGAGGTTGACGTACGTGGCGCCGGTGGAGGAAACCTCCTGGCCGAGGTACCGGTCATGGGCGGTCCTGCGCACATTCACCTGGAGCGACCAGGTGATCTTTAGAT
>JAWPNA010000368.1:0-6161 GCA_045402695.1 Acidobacteriota bacterium | reverse complement strand
CTTGGCGCCGGAGGGGCCATCGTCTGGGACGATGCCATGGACAGGTCTGAGCGACGGGCACTGGAACAACGCTACCACCGCATGCTGAACGAGCACGAGGCGGCGCTCTGGCGTCTGACCGCGGGCTACGCGTTCGACCGTGGCGAGCGGGAGGATCTCCTGCAGGAGATCCTCCTCGGCCTGTGGAAAGCCCTGCCCCGCTTCCGCGACGAGTGCACGGAGCGGACGTTCCTTTACCGCATCGCGCACAATCGAGGGCTGAGCCACTCGTGGCGGCGCCGTCCCGCGGCGGCCGATCTGAGGGAAGCGGAGGCCGTGTGCGACCCTCGGCCCGATCCGGAAGCCGGGGCGTCGGAGGCCCAGCGTCGGGATCACCTCCGGCGCGCCGTGCGCGGGCTGCCGATGACACTGCGGCAGGCCGTCACGTTGAGCCTCGAAGGACTCACCCATCAGGAGATCGCCGAGGTGCTGGGAATTACAGAGAACAACGTTGGCGTCCGACTCAACCGCGCGCGCAACGCGCTGCGCGCCGCGCTGGGCGCAGAAAGAGGCTCTCCATGACGACGCGTCAGGACACCGAGTGGGAAGGCTGGGCGCGGGCCTGGCGAGCCGACGATGCGCCGGCGCCCGAAGTACGCTCGCGGCTGGAGGCAAGGGTCCGGCGCGCGAGCCTGATGATGATCCTCGCGGCGGCGTTGGAGTACGCCTTGGCTGTGGGGATGCTGGCGCTGTCCTTCATCGTCGCGGCGGGCAACCCGCGTCCGATCATGCTCGCCTGGTGCGCCATGATCTGGATCTTCGTGTTCGCTGCCTGGGGCTTCTCGCTGTGGAACCGCCGCGGCATCTGGCGCCCCGAGGGGCAGACCACCGAGGCGTTCGTCGCCCTGACGCGCGAGCGGTGCCTGAGGAAGCTCAGGACCGTGCGCTTCACGCGATGGCTCCTCGCTGCCGAGGTGATCTTCCTCGTTCCGTGGGGATGGTGGGAGTACGCGTCTGACCCTGTGAAGTTCGCGCTTCACCCGCAGGCGTACTTGTTCCGGTACGGGCTGATCGCGCTGTTCGTCCTCGCCGCGAGCGTCTGGAGCGTCTGGTACGGAAGGTGGGCGCGCCGCGAGCTGGCCGCGCTGGAGGAATCCCAGCGCGAGGCTTGATGAATCGGGTCAGCGGCGCTCTCAGGCCATTCTGTCCATGTCCGCCTGCCGGCCAAAGCGCGCGGCGAGGATGACCCCGCCGTCATCGACGACCTGAAGCCCGGAAGGCGGGTTGTTGTACTCGATCGACGCGGTGCTGACCCTCCTGCGCACCGACGCGTGCACGACATCGGTCCACATGACGGGGCGGAAGGGATCCTTGATCGGATCGATCCTGACGGGACGAATCTCCGCATCGGGATTCATCAACCTACGGTGCTGCTCCACCTTCTCGGCCTTCAAATCCAGCTCGCAGGATTCGGCCCGCTTGAGCATCCAGTGAAGAGCGATGCTCGAGAGCCCTTCGTTCTCGTTGCCTCCGCCCACGTCGGAATGGACGCCCCTGAACCACACCTCGTACAGGCGGCCCTCGCGGGTCGCATCGGCCACCTTGGCCGCGAGACGCATCAGTGGGAAGTTCCCTCGCCTCTCGTCGAGGGCCATGGCGTGAAAGCACTTCCTCACGGTGGGAGGAAGGCCTAGGAGGTAGCCGAGATTGACCTCATTGCCGGGGATGCCGAAGGAAGGGACCGTGTCCCAGAGCCCCACGAAACGGATTTCGGCGGGACCGCGGCCGGGAGCGCCCAGTTCCTTTTCGGCCGCGATCCGGTTGGCGAAGTCCAGGGCCAGGGCCGCGCCCCGGCTGAACCCCCCGACATCGATGCCGGTGTCCCCATTCTTGAGAGTGCGCGTCAGCTCCTCGAGGGCCGCATTGACCCGATGAGGCCCACCCGCGCCCGTCAGGCCGCCGATGACCTTGCCGGCCCATCCGAGCCGCGTGCCCACTCCCTCCTGGTAGAACCGCGTTCCCTTGTAGGCGTCCCTGAACTTGACGACGTTGGTCTCCTTGGGCGCCTCCTCGTGTTTCTCGTTCCACGTCCCGTCAAATGCGTAGAGCGCCATGACCTGCCCTCCCGCTCGCGATTATCTGACCGTTCGGAGTTCGATTGTCAAGCGGACCGACTCAGCGCCGAAAGGCTCTCGGTGTAGGGCGGCCGGGCCACTCCGGCGTCCGTGATGATGGCAGCGATGAATGCATGCGGGGTGACATCGAAGGCCGGGTTGTGCACGGCAACGCCCTCGGGAGTGAGCGGCTGGTCCTTGAGGTGGGTGACCTCGCGGGCGTCGCGCTGCTCGATCGGAATCTGGTCGCCCGTCGGAATGCTCAGATCCACGGTGGATAGAGGGGCGGCCACGTAGAACGGCACGTGGTTTTCGCGCGCCAGCACGGCCACGGTGTAGGTGCCGATCTTGTTGGCCGTGTCGCCGTTGGCGGCGATGCGGTCGGCTCCCACGATGACGGCGCCGACATCTCCCTTCTTGAGGAAGTGGCCGGCCATGCTGTCGGTGATGACGGTGACGGGGATGCCGTCCTTGGCAAGCTCCCAGGCGGTGAGGCGCGCTCCTTGCAGGAAGGGTCGGGTCTCGTCGGCCAGGACGCTGATCTTCTTGCCTGCCTCCACCGCCGCCCGGATCACGCCGAGCGCGGTGCCGTATCCGGCGGTGGCAAGGGCTCCCGCGTTGCAGTGGGTCAGCACCTGGCCCGAGTCGGGCATCAGCGGCGCGCCGAAGCGTCCCATGCGCCGGCAGGCTGCTTCGTCCTCATTCCGCATGCGCAGCGCCTGCTCGACCAGGAGCGCCGCGATGTCCGGCAAGGGCAGGTCGCGCGCCGAGGCCCAGACCTCCTTCATCCTCGTGATGGCCCAGAAGAGGTTGACGGCCGTCGGCCGCGTGGCCGCGAGCAGGTCGCACACCTCCTCCATCCGCCGGTTGAATCGATCGCGCGGCAGGCGTGACGCCTGCACCGCTCCCAACGCCACGCCCATCGCCGCGGCCACGCCGATGGCCGGGGCTCCGCGGATCACCATGCTCTTGATCGACGCGGCCACCTCCTCGGGCGATTTCAGCGTGAGGTAGATCTCGTCGGCGGGCAGCAGGCGCTGGTCCAGCATCACCACGCCGGCATCGGTCCACTCGATCGTGCTGAAAGCCCCGCGCTGAAAGGCAGTCATGGGCGCGATGATATACTGGCCCGCGAATGGCTGACAAACCCACCGGCGGCCGCCTCAAGCCTGGGCCGTCTTCGACCGACGACGGCCTGGAACCCGACCCGATCTGCACGCGCGATCACATCGCCGGGTTTGACCACGAGCGCGACCTGGGCTACCCGGGCGAGTTCCCCTTCACGCGCGGCATCCAGCCCACGATGTATCGCGGCCGCTTCTGGACCATGCGCCAGTACGCCGGCTTCGGGACCGCCCGGCAGACCAACGAGCGCTTCCGCTACCTGCTCTCGCAGGGGCAGACCGGATTGTCGGTGGCGTTCGATCTTCCCACCCAGATGGGGTACGACTCGGACAACCCGATGGCGCTCGGGGAGGTGGGCCGCTCCGGAGTGGCCATCGACTCCCTGGATGACATGGAGACGCTGCTGGAGGAGATCCCGCTCGACAAAGTCTCCATCTCGATGACCATCAACGCCACCGCCGCAACGCTGCTGTGCCTTTACGTTGGAGTGGCCCGCAGACGCGGCATTCCGATGCAGCAGCTCTCGGGCACGATCCAGAACGACGTGCTCAAGGAATACGCCGCGCGGGGCACCTATATCTATCCGCCCGGCCCCTCCATGCGCCTGGTGACCGACACGCTCGCCTTCGCCGCCCGCCACCTGCCGCGATGGAACCCGATCTCGATCTCGGGGTACCACATGCGAGAGGCGGGGTGCACGGCGGCGCAGGAGGTGGGCTTCACCCTGGCGAACGGGATCGCCTACCTCGAGGCCGCACGCCGGGCCGGGCTGTCCTTGCCGGACCTCGCGCCCCGCATCTCGTTTTTCTTCGCCGCGCACAATGACCTGCTGGAGGAGGTCGCCAAGTTCCGCGCCGCGCGCCGACTCTGGGCGCGGCTCATGAGGGAGCGGTTCCATCTCACCGAGCCGAAGGCGGCGATGCTCAGGTTCCACACTCAGACCGCGGGCTCCACACTCACCGCCCAGCAGCCGGAAAACAACGTGGTGCGTGTGGCCATCCAGGCGCTGGCCGCGGTGCTGGGTGGCACCCAGTCGCTGCACACCAACTCGATGGATGAGGCGTTGTCGCTGCCCACGGCGACGGCGGCCACGGTCGCCCTGCGCACGCAGCAGATCATCGCGGAGGAATCCGGCATCACCAACACCATCGATCCGGTGGCCGGGTCGTATTACATCGAGTCGCTCACAAGCCGGATCGAGGAGGAGGCTTCCGAGAAGATCGCCGCCATTGACGCGATCGGCGGCGCGGTCGTGGCCATCGAACGCGGCTACATCCAGCAGCAGATTCAGGAATCCGCTTACAGGTACCAGGCCGAGATCGAGTCGGGGGAGCGCGCCGTCGTGGGCGCCAACAAGTACGCGGGCGGCGGCGGGACGGAAATTCCTTTGCACAGGCTGGACCTCGATCTGGAGCGCGCGCAGGTCGAGCGCGTGCGGGCGCTGCGCGCGAACAGGGATGCGGCCGGCACGGCGTCGGCCCTCCAGGCCGTCGAGGAGGCCGCGCGGGGCGCCGAGAACCTTCTACCGAGGATCCTCGACGCCGTCGAGGCGCACGCCACGCTCGGCGAGATCGCCGACACACTGCGCAAGATCTTCACCACGTACCGCGCGCCCGTCTGATTCGCAGTCGCGTCATCGTGCGAGGGCAGGGAACCACGCAGCCTCCGGTCGGTGGTAGAGTGGCGCTCCTATGTCGCCGTCAGAGCCGCGGACCTGGGACCACCTTCTCGAAGTAAAGGGACTGCGCACCTGCTTCTTCACCGAGGCAGGCGTGGTCAAGGCCGTGGACGATGTCTCCTTCAAGATGGCGCAAGGAGAGGTGCTGGGCCTGGTGGGTGAGTCGGGCTGCGGCAAATCCGTCACGTCGCTGTCCCTGATGCGCCTCGTATCGCCGCCCGGCCGGATCGTGGGCGGGGAGATCCTCTTCAAGGGAGAGGACCTGCTCGCGCTGCCCGAGTCGCAGATGCGGCGGCTGCGCGGGTCGGAGATCGGGCTCATCTTTCAGGAGCCGGCCACGGCCTTGAACCCCGTCTTCACCATCGGCTACCAGGTCGCCGAGTCGGTGATGATCCACAAGGGGGCGAGCCGCAAGGAGGCGATGAAGGAAGCGGTGCGGATGCTGGAGGAAGTCGCCATGCCCGAGCCCGAGCGCCGCGCCCGCGAGTACCCTCACCAGCTCTCGGGGGGGATGCGACAGCGCGCGATGATCGCCATAGCCCTCATCTGCGGGCCGAGCCTGCTGATCGCGGACGAGCCCACCACTGCCCTGGACGTGACCATCCAGGCACAAATCCTCGACCTGATGCTGCGCCTGCGAGACAGATACCGGCTGACGATCCTCTTGATCACCCACGATCTAGGTGTGGTGGCGGAAGTGGCGGACCGCGTGGCCGTCATGTACGCCGGCAAGATCGTTGAGGAAGCCGGCGTTCGCGATCTCTTCCGCGATCCACAGCACCCCTACACGGTCGGTCTGCTGCGGTCGATCCCCGGGGCGCAGGCGGTAAGGCCCGGGGCGGGCATGGAGCGGCCGAGGCTCAAGGCGATCGAGGGGATGGTGCCAGACCTGCTCGACCTTCCTCGCGGCTGCGCTTTCAACCCCCGATGCCCCGATGTGATGCCTGAGTGCCACGAGTTTCCGCCGGCGCTGCTGGCGATCGCCGCGATCCCGAAGCCGTCGGCTGCTTCCGCCGCCGGCCCGCGGCGCGTGGCCTGTTTCAAGTACAAGCCGGCTCCCGAGGCGCCCCCTCGCGTGGAGGGGAGCGGGTGGGATCCGGTCAGCGGACGATAGGAGACTTCATGTCCGACCTTCTGGAAGTGCGCGGGCTTGCCAAGCACTTCCCGATCCGGCGCGGTGTGTTCGGGCGGACCACCGGGCACGTCCGCGCGGTGGACGGGGTGGACCTCACGGTTGCCCAGGGCCGCACGCTGGGCCTCGTGGG
>JAWPNA010000413.1:0-8448 GCA_045402695.1 Acidobacteriota bacterium | reverse complement strand
GCCAGAAACACCCCCTGCCGCGCGCGCTCCTCGGGGGACATCTGCAGGAGGTCCCTCCCCTCGTACAGCACGTCGCCGCGAGTGGCCACGAACGATTCCCTCCCCGCCAGCACGTGCGCCAGCGTGCTCTTGCCGGATCCGTTGGGCCCCATGATCGCGTGCACTTCGCCGGCGTTCACCTTGAGGTTGATTCCCTTGAGGATTTCCTTACCGCCGGCCGTCGCGCACAGGTTCCTGATCTCGATCATCGCGGTCCTTTCGGGCTTGGAGACTGTCTGGTCGTCGTTCTTCGGGGGGCGGGTCGCGTTGGGCGTCATCGGTCAGCCGACGCTCCCTTCGAGGCTCACGCCGAGCAGCTTCTGCGCTTCCACCGCGAACTCCATCGGGAGCTCCCGGAAGACCTCCTTGCAGAATCCGTTGACGATCATGTTGACGGCGTCCTCGCTGGAGAGCCCCCGCTGGCGGCAGTAGAAGAGCTGGTCTTCGCCGATCTTGGAGGTGGACGCCTCGTGCTCGAGCTGGCTTGAGCTGTTCTTCACCTCGACATACGGGAACGTGTGCGCCCCGCACTTGTCCGAGAGCAGCAGTGAGTCGCACTGCGAGTAGTTGCGGGCGTTGACGGCGCCTTTCTGGATCTTCACGAGCCCTCGGTAGGTGTTCTGTCCGTGGCCGGCGGAGATTCCCTTGGAGACGATCGTGGAGCGCGTGTTCTTCCCGATGTGGATCATCTTCGTGCCGGTGTCGGCCTGCTGGTAGTTGTTGGCCACGGCCACCGAGTAGAACTCGCCCACCGAATTGTCCCCGATCAGGAGGCAGCTCGGGTACTTCCATGTGATGGCCGAGCCGGTCTCCACCTGGGTCCAGGAGATCCGTGAGTTCACGCCGGCGCACTTGCCGCGCTTGGTGACGAAGTTGTAGATACCGCCGCGGCCCTGCTTGTCTCCCGGGTACCAGTTCTGCACCGTGGAGTACTTGATCCGCGCGTCGTCGAGGGCCACCAGCTCCACCACCGCCGCGTGAAGCTGGTTCTCGTCGCGCATGGGGGCGGTGCACCCTTCCAGGTAGCTCACGTACGCCCCTTCGTCCGCGACGATGAGGGTGCGCTCGAACTGTCCCGTCTGCGCCGCGTTGATCCGGAAGTAGGTGGACAGTTCCATCGGGCAGCGGACGCCCTTGGGAATGTAGGCGAACGAGCCATCGCTGAAGACTGCGGAGTTCAGCGCGGCGAAGAAGTTGTCGTTGTAGGGGACCACCGATCCGAGGTACTTCTTGATCAGATCCGGGTGCTCGCGCACAGCCTCGGAGAAGGCGCAGAAGATGATTCCCATCTCGGCGAGCTTCCCCTTGAACGTGGTGGCCACCGAGACGCTGTCGAACACCGCGTCCACGGCCACGCCGGAGAGTCGTTTCTGCTCGGTGAGGGAGATCCCGAGCTTCTCGTACGTGCGCAGCAGCTCCGGGTCCACCTCATCGAGGTTCTGCGGGCCTTCTGAGCTCCTCTTGGGGGCGGAGTAGTAGAAGATGTCCTGGTAGTTGATTGGCGGGTAATGGACGTTGGCCCACGCCGGCTCCTGCATCGTGAGCCAGTGGCGGTACGCTTTCAGGCGCCACTCCAGCATGAACTCGGGCTCGTCCTTTCTGGCCGAGATCAGGCGGACGGTCTCCTCGCTAAGACCGCGAGGGACCTTATCGTCCTCGATCTGCGTGACGAAGCCATACTTGTAATCCTGGCTGGTGAAGTCCTTGATCGCACGGTTGGATGCCATGCTCCGTCTCCGTCTCAGCGTTGTTCGGAACCCTTATCGAGGCTCGCGGCCGGCGGCATGGCGTCGGGCGCGTGACTTACGATAGGCAACAGGCGCCGCTGCCGCATCAACAGGTCCTCGCTGAGCATCCGCTCGGACTTCATCAGGTCGGCCAGGGTCGTGCGCCTGAGGACCTGCTCGACGAGCCCCTCCAGCGTCCCCCACAAGGATCGGATGGAGCAGCCTCCCAGGTGGACGCACTCCGCCTCGTCACCCGGGTAGCGCTCGCAGTACTGCTGCTCGAAGAGCCGATCGCCCAGGGAGGCCATGACCTCGGACACGCTCACCTTGCCGGGCGGCCTGGTGATGAAGTAGCCGCCCGCCCGGCCGCGAACGCTGTCCACCAGGCCGGCCTCGCGCAAACGGGCCATCAGCTTCGACACATATGAAATCGACAGCCCCTCGCGGCCCGCCACTTCATGGATGGTCAGGGGGCGTTCCAGGCTTGACCCCGCCATCTGGATCATGCAGCGCAAACCGTACTCTTCCTGAGCTGTGACCTTCATCCGTAAGCCCCGTTGATTCCGCGTTTCAGGCTGACACCCGTGAACCTACAGAATTCATACTTTTTTGTCAAGTATTACTTCCGCACCCCAGGGATCCCCGGGAGCCCCCGGCCGATGGGCTGTTTGACCCGACTCGAGCGGCGGGGATACGATGTCCCCGATGCCACGTCATGGCGGAGGATGCTGATGATCACCGTGGGGATGAACTACGAGGTGCGCGAGGGGAAAGGGCCCGTGTTCGAGGAGAGCTTCCGGAAGGTCCTGGAAGTGATGTCAAGAATGCCCGGTCACGTCAAGTCGCGACTCTTCAGGGACGTCAACCAGGCCGGATCGTACCTGATCCATTCGGAGTGGGAGTCGAAGGAGTCATTCACCAGCTTCATCCGTTCCGCGGAGTTCGCGGAAGTGACCCGATGGGGCTCGCAGGAGATCCTGGCCGGTCGGCCCAGCCACAGAATCTATGGTGACTAGTGTCCCGCATCTGACGCTTCTTTACAATGGCGGATCTTGCGCATGATTGTCGCCACGCTGGCCGTCCAGATGAACGGACGCGGGTTCCTGTTGTTCTCCCGGAGGTACTCCATGATCGCTCGTATCAGTTGCGGGACGCTGCGGAAGGTGCCTCGGCGAATTCTCTTGCGAGAGATCTCCGCAAACCACCGCTCCACCAGGTTCAACCACGACGAGCTCGTGGGAACGAAATGAACGTGGAACCTCGGGTGATCCGTGATCCACTGCCTCACCTCGGGATGCTTGTGCGTGCCGTAGTTGTCCAGCACGAGGTGGATCGCCAGTCGCCGAGGTATCGACCCATCGATGCGACTGAGGAACTTCATGAACTCGGTGTGCCGGTGCCGCGGCTCGCAGGTGCCGATCACCGTTCCATCCAGGACGTTCAGTGCCGCGAAGAGTGTCGTGGTTCCGTGGCGGATGTAGTCGTGAGTCTGTCGCTCTGGAATCCCAGGCCGCAGCGGCAGCATCGGCGCCGTTCGATCGAGAGCCTGGATCTGACTCTTCTCGTCCGCGCACAGCACCACAGCCTTGTCCGGAGGGTTCAGGTACAGACCCACGACGTCCCGCAGCTTGCTGACGAACTCCGGATCACGACTCAGCTTGAACGTCTTGCGCCGGTGAGGCCGAAGCCCGTGTGCGTGCCAGATCCGTTGCACCGTCGCCGCGCTGACCTTCTGGGCACGGGCCATCGTCCGCGTGCTCCAGTGCGTCGCGTCCTTCGGCGTGGTGTTCAACGTCGCTCCCAGGATCGCTTCAACCTTCTGCGCACTCACCTTCTTGCGGCGCCCCGGCCGAGGTGCATCTTTCAGCAGGCCGTCCACGCCGGCGCGCCTGTACCGATTCCGCCACAGGAGGATTGTGGGCCGCGAGACACCCAGGTCCTTCGCGAGGCTGTTGTTTGCCTCGCCGCGCGCCGCGCCCAGTACGATGTTCGCTCGAAGGACAACACGCTGAGCAGTCTTGCCCGATCGAGCGAGTGCCTCAAGAACCTCCCTGTCATGTTCCCTGACTCGCAGTGCTCTGGCTGGTTTCCACATAGTGCCAGGAGCGTACTCCATTCCCGACTTATTGTAAAGCTATATCTGAGGCAGGACACTAGGAGTGCGTCCGAGTGATGGCTTGGGCCGCGCTCACGGGGCTTGCGAGCCTCAGGCAAGAAGCGAGGAGGAAACTGACCCGTGTGGTCGTTGACGACGAGCGACGCAGTATGAGGCCGCAATCCCCGTGCGCCCGAAGGTGGCCGGCGGCGCCCGCCCGTCTGCATCGTCGCCGCTCCTCACCGATGTCCCGCATCGCTATCGTCGCGGCTCCTCGCATCCAGGCGGGCGGCGCTCGCAACGCGACCCGAGCCATCACTCGGACACACTCCTAGATGCACCGGTTGTTTCTCGGGCTCAACCTCTGGAGCGCGCTGTTCCTCACGACCGCCGGATCTCTTGGCCTGGCGTCGTCCCCGTGGCACACACGGATCGGACTGCTCGCCGCGGTCTTCGCCTGCCTGACCCAGGCGGGCGCCATCGCCCTCTTCCTCGGGGCGGCCAAGCTGGCCAAGGAGCATGTCGGTCGCTTCGACATGCCGCTCGCGCTGCTCGATCGGGTCAACGAGGTGTACCACAAGATCTTGCCGGCAACGGCGTGCGGCAGCGCCCTCGCGGCCGCCACGGCCATCGTGGGCGGCCTCGTGGATGCGGGCACGTGGCCGCTGTGGCCCCACCGGATTCTCGCCGTCACGACGTACCTGTACCTGATCGCCGCGATCCCGTTCGAGTACCGCCTCCAGGCCAGGATGCACGGCGTCATCTCGGACATCGAGAAGCTGCTGCCGCCCCCGGAGAAGATTGGGGAAACGCCCGCTCACCCGCAGTACCATCCCGACAGGGTCGTGTTCGACCGAGGCGGGAGAGCCAAGGCGCTTCTGTACATCGGGCTCAGCCTGCCGCTCCCGTACCTGGGGTACACCTACATCGCGGGCCGCGACGTGTCGTTTCTCCTGATCCCCACCCTGGTGTTGACGGCCGCCAGCCTCGGGGCCGCGGCGCACCAGTTCATGTCCTCGCGCGGAGATCACAGCGGCTCCTGAGCCTGCAGCGCCGAGATCAGCCTGATGCGCTTCAGGAACTCTTCCGCCACCGCGTGGGGCGAGCGACGCTCTCCGTCAACCGCGTAGTTCATCCGGCGCATCTCCACCGCCGAGATCCTGCCGGCCATCTCCTCGAGAATTGCTTTCACCTCGGGATGCCCGGCCAGCGTGGCGGAGCGGATCACCGGGGCGGCGTCGTAGGGAGGGAAGTAGTGGCGGTCGTCCTCCAGCACGACCAGGCCGAGCGACTCGATGAGACCGTCAGTGGAGTTGCCCGCCACTACGTCCACCTGATGGTCGGCCAGCGCGCGGTAGATGAGGCCCAGGTCCATCTCGCGCGGCCTGTCCCTGAATGCGAAGCCATAGGCCGCCTGCAGCCCCTTGTAGCCGTCGGCACGCTCGATGAACTCGTACCCGAAACCGGCCCGGAACGTGTCCGCGAGTGCGGCCAGGTCGGAAACGCGGGCCAGGCCGTGCCGCCCCGCGTCCTCCGCGCGGACCACCAGGGCGAAAGTGTTGTTGAACCCCAGGGGAGAAAGCCACGTCAGGGCGAACCGTCGCGCGTACTCCTCGCTGACTCTGCGGTGCACGGCTGCGGAATCGGGCGAGGGCGGCTCCTGCAGGATGGCGCTCAGCGCCGTTCCCGTGTACTCGACGTACAGGTCCAGCTCGCCCGCCGCGAGCGCCTTGTGGCAGACGAACGTGCCGCCCAGGTCAAGGCGGCGATCCACCTTCAGGCCTGTGCGCTGCTCGATGAGCGTCCCCAGGATCTCTCCCAGGATCACCTGCTCGGTGAAGTTCTTCGATCCGATGACGATCGTGTCGCCGCCGCGGGCCGCGCAGCGGAAGCTGGCGAAGCACGCGAGGGCGATAAGCAGCCTTCTCACCGGCGGCGTCCGGGGGATAGGGCCCGCTCCACAATCCCGAGCAGGATGTCGGCCGCGACCGCCAGCGCCGCCGCGGGAACCGCCCCCGCCAGGATGAGCCGGTTGTCCACCATCGCCACGCCGCGGAAGATGAAGGTGCCCAGGCCGCCCGCGCCGATGGCAGCGGCGATCGTGGCCACGCCCACGGAGACCACCGTCGCCACGCGGATGCCGGCCATGATGACCGGCAGCGCGAGCGGCAGCTCGACCCACCAGAGGATCTGCCGCCGGGTCATCCCCATGCCGGTGCCGGCCTCCACGACGGCTGGCTGCACTCCCTTGAGTCCCGTGTAGGTCCCCTGGAGGATCGGCAGCAGCGCGTACACCACCAGCGCGATGATGGCCGTGCGGGCGCCGATGCCGCCCAGGAAAGGAAGCGGGATCAGCAACCCGAACAGGGCCAGGCTGGGGATCGTCTGCAGGATGGCGGCGGCGCGGATCACGACGCGGGCGGCCGTGGCGCGCCGCGCCAGCAGCACACCGGTGGGCACGCCGATCATCACCGCCCCGGCCGTTGAGACGGCCACGAGCAGCAGGTGCTGGCCGGTCAAGGCGAGGATCTGATCGCCCCGCTCCGCAAGGAAGGAGAGAAGACCTCCCGCGTCAGGCGAGGACATGGCTCGAAATGAACTCCCTGACGAAATCGTCCGCCGGCGAGGAGGCGATCTCCTGCGGTGTGCCCACCTGGTGCACGCGCCCGTCCTTCATCAGGGCGATGCGCGCCCCCAGCCGGAACGCCTCCACGATGTCGTGCGTCACGAAGACGATCGTGCGGGCCAGCCGCCGCGCCAGGTCGGAGAACTCCCTCTGGAGGCGTGACCGCGTGATCGGGTCGAGCGCTCCGAACGGCTCGTCCATCAGCAGGACGGGCGGGTCGGCAGCCAGAGCGCGCGCCACGCCGACCCGCTGGCGCTCGCCTCCGCTGAGCTGGTGCGGCCACTTGTGCCGGTGCACGCGCGGGTCGAGTCCCACCATCTCCAGGAGCTCCGTGACCCGCGCCGCGCGCCGCCGGCTGTCCCACCCCTCGAGGCGGGGCACCAGCTCGATGTTGGCCTCCACGTCGAAGTGCGGGAACAGTCCGACGTCCTGGATGACGTATCCGGTTCGGCGCCTCAGGCGTATCGGGTCCCAGCGGCGCGCCTCGATCCCGTCCACGCGGACTGCGCCGGAGGTGGGCTCGACCATGCGGTTGATCATCTTGAGGGCGGTGGTCTTGCCGCAGCCGCTGGTGCCGAGCAGAACCAGGGTCTCTCCCGCGCGCACCTCGAGGGTCAGCCCGTCTAAGACGGGCCGGCCGTCGTACAGCTTGCGGACCTCCTCAAACTCGATGGCGGCGCGCGGCGGCGAGGAAGCGTCCATCATCAGAAGTGAAGCTGCGCTCCACCCTCATCCCTGACGAAGAAGGGAACAGCCTTGGAGGGAAGCGTGACCGCCAGCGCCCGCATGATGACGAGGTCCTTGGTGCACTGACCGCACCCCAGGCGGATCCAGACCGTGCAGCAGTCTACGAGGTGGGCGATCTCGCCAGCCTCGCGCCGCATCACCGAAAGCGATCGCTCGTCGTTCCTGTAGGCCGCCGACCCACAGAGGTCGAGACACTCCTTGGCCGCCGGTGGCGACCAGTCGAAGTATTTCTCCGGGATCCATCCGGCGCGCGAGTGCTCGATCAGGCCGGCCTGGAGCTGCTCCTCGGTGACCAGGACCGGGATGTCCAATGCCTCGTCAGGCCGGGAGGTTCTTCTTGGAGAAGTACCAGTCGGTAACCTCCAGGCCCGGGTCCTTCACACGAGCCTCGGCGTCGGCCTGCGTGATCGGCGGCGGTACGATCACCTTGTCGCCCGGCTTCCATCCCTCCGGAGTGGCGACGCTGTGCTTCGCGTTGGCCTGCAGAGCCGTCACGATGCGCATCACTTCGTCCACGCTGCGTCCGTTCGTGAGCGGGTAGTAGATCATCGCCCGGACATTCTGCTTGTCGTCGATGATGAAGACGCAGCGCACTGTCGCCGTGTCGCTCGCGCCCGGATGGATCATCCCGTACTGATGAGCCACCTTCATGTCGAGGTCGGCGATGAGCGGGTAGTCGATCTTGATGTCGAAGTGCTCCTGGATGTTCCTGGTCCAGGCCAAGTGCGAGTAGACGCTGTCGATGCTCAGGCCGATGAGCTGCACGTTCATCTTGTCGAACTCCGGCTTCTTCTTCGCGAAGGCCATCAGCTCGGTGGTGCACACGGGTGTGAAGTCGGCCGGATGACTGAACAAGATGACCCACTTTCCTTTGTAGTCGGACAGCTTGATCATCCCCTGGGTGGTCTTGGCTTCGAACTGAGGCGCCGGCTCGTTGAGTCGAGGCAGACTGGTCGTGGTTTCCATCGGATGTGCTCCTTTCTGAGGATGGTTCGGTCGTACCGGTGACCGATTCTAGCACAGCACCGGCGGCGCTTTGGAGAGGAGAGATGGGAGCGCGGACCGAGCATTCGCGTGCGTGATGGCGGTCCTGCTCGTGTGGTGAGTCGGAAGTTCTGTTGATCACTCCTGGTATCGGGCCGGCGAGGTGACGCTCCCTCGGGGACGGGGTTGGGGGGGGGGCCCGGCGGCGCCGCACCCCCCCCCCCCCCCCC
>JAWPNA010000387.1:0-2796 GCA_045402695.1 Acidobacteriota bacterium | reverse complement strand
GTTCATGTTCGAGAAGGCCTTCCGAAAGGCCGAGGCGGGCTCCGCGGCCCACGCCGAGCAGTAGGGCTGAGACCTACCGGACGACCGGCGGGCCCGAACGGGGCCAGCCCTGGAACCCGCCGATCATCGACTCCACACCCTCGTAACCCATCTGCGTGAGGTGGTCGGCGACCAGCGCCGAGCGGTTCCCTCCTGCGCAGTAGCAGATGATGCGAGCCTTTACGTCGGCCACCATCTGGGGCACTTCAAGCTCGGCCACGCCGCGAGGGATGTTGACGGCCCCTTCGATGTGACCCTGTCGGTACTCCCCCGGTTCCCTGACGTCCACCAGTACGATTTTGCCCGTTTTCAGAGCCGCGGCAGTGGTGGGTACGTCGATCTCCTTGATGCGGGACTTCGCCTCGTTGACGAGGTCCATGAAGGTCCTGGGCATCGAGTCACTCCTTTACTGATGCCGGCGGTGTGTCTCGAGTCCGGGTTTGGAGGGGGGCGGCGCGATCCAGTCGCTGTTCTTGAAGATCTCCGCCAGCAATGCCTTGTCCCGGTCGGTGGGCAGAGCGCTCGCGAGGTATGCCGGGTACCTATCGGGCTCGACCGGCTCCCCGGTCGTGGTGTAGCCAGCCCCGGCGTAGCGCCCGATCGCGCGGTTGAACCTCGGGTCGGGCACTCTCAGCCTCGGCCCGTCCGCCGGCAGGAGCTGGTTCAGCGCCGCCACGTGGTTCGTGATGTCCTCATGGTAGAGGGACCTGGCATACTCGTTGAGGCGATGCCTGTCCGGGGCCTCCGAGTTGGTGTCCTCATCGAGCCGACCTTTCAGGCCCCACACGTAAGCCCACTCGGCCGATGAGGAGCTGTCCACGCCGAATAGATCGTAGGCGGTCGGGATCCATTTGTGAAAGTAGCGCTGGAGCGTCTCGACAGGGATGACGCCCGCCTTCGCGATCCGCTTCAGGCCGGTGTGGCCCGTGCCCAGATGATATGCCTCCTCCTTCAGCATCGGTCCCATGGAGGCCGCAAGTGGCGCGAACGCCGAGTGCGAGAGCATCCGGAGCTGGAACTTTCCGTCCCGGTCGATGAACTCGGTGTAGATGAAGAAGTCGAGCCAGCTGTCCACGTCCACGTTGAACGAGCCGAGCAGCCGCGTGTTCTTGAAAGAGCGCCGCTCGAGCTGCTTCTGAGCCTCGACGCGGCCTGAGTAGCCGAAGTGGTTCACCAGGATGTGGCACATCTGCCAGCCGTGGCGCATCTCATCTCGCATGACGCGCACGAGCGACTGCAGGTCGTAGTCTGTTGGGGCATTCTCGGCCAGCCGGCGCTGCTGCTCCACCGAGCCGAACTCCGTGTCGCCTTGGTAGACGATCAGATGCTGAAGGGCGTCCCGGATTCTCTGGTCGGGGATGTCCAGAACCTTTTTCCAGCGTTTCTCGCCCTTGTAGTCACCGAAGAAGATCTCGTCGTGGGGCAGCTCACCGTACTTCGCATCGAACGTGAAGCCCTCGAGCAGCTCGGTCGGGAATCCGATCTCCTTCTGCCATTGATGGAAGTAGCCGACCCAGTCGTCAAAGCTCGCGATACGGGGTGCCATCCGCCGGTTCCTCCGGAAATCAGGTGTCGCCTGATCCTAGCACATCACCGCGCCATGCCGATCGATTCGAGCGTGATGCCTCTGCATTGAAGGAGCGACTCGATCACCTCACCGATCATGACGTTCGGGGTGGAGGCGCCCGCCGTGACGCCCACGCGCACGTTTCCGGCAGGCAGCCAGCCGCGAGTCTCGATCTCCTCCCTGGAGCCGAACGGCTTGTGGCGGATGGCGCCGGCCCCGGAAATGCAGCCGGCCGAGTTGATGTGGTAGGTGGGCACGTTCGAAGCCCCGATGGAGGCCAGATGGTTCGTGTTGCTGCTGTTGTAGCCGCCGATGATGATCAGCAGGTCGACTCCTTCCCGCACGAGGCGCATGACCGCGTCCTGGCGGTCCTGCGTGGCGCTGCAGATCGTGTCGAAGGAGAGGAACCGCGCGTCGAGGTCCTTTTCACCATACCGCTCCGCGAGAGCCCGGCGCAGCCGCCCCGCGATGGCGAGCGACTCCGAGGAAAGCATCGTGGTCTGATTGGCCAGGCCCAGCCGATCCAGGTGCTGGTCCGGATCGAACCCAGGCGAGACAGCCTTTTCGAACTTC
This sequence comes from Acidobacteriota bacterium, assembly GCA_045402695.1. Lineage (GTDB taxonomy): Bacteria > Acidobacteriota > Polarisedimenticolia > JACPZX01 > DASXTC01 > JAWPNA01. The sequence continues at coordinate 617 of JAWPNA010000387.1, read as the reverse complement.
GCGAGGAAGGCCGCGCGATCGGCCCTGCCCGCCGTGGAGATGTGGCCGCAGACGAACTCGGTCTGATCCATGTCGCGGACAATGAGGTAGCGGCCATCGGGATACATCATGGCGCGCGAGGCCGTGGCGCGCGTCTCCTCGTGGTCGTACTTGCCGTGGATGATCGAGGTGAATCCGCGTGCGGCGTACCTCTCGACGTTTTTCCAGACGTTGAGGACCGACCCGCAGGTTGTATCCACGAGAACGCAGCCCCGGTCCTTCAGCTCCGCGAAGATCGGCGCCGGCACACCGAACGCGGGGAGGATCACGACGTCGCCCGGCCCGACATCGGCCGGGAGGGCCGCCTCGGATCTCCCCTGCGACAGGAACCGTATTCCCATCTGCCGCAGGCGATCGTTGACGTGTGGGTTATGGATGATCTCGCCGGTGAGAAAGACCCGCCGGTCGGGGAACTTTTCGATCGTCTCGTAGGCGTACTCGACGGCCCGGTCCACGCCATAGCAGAAGCCGAACTCCTGGGCGAGGCGGATGGTCAGGTCGCCGGCTCGCAGGCACGAGCCGCCGTCCCGCACGCGCACCACGAGGGCGCTGTGATAGTCGCGCCGCAGCGTGGCCTC
>JAWPNA010000160.1:0-4730 GCA_045402695.1 Acidobacteriota bacterium | reverse complement strand
GATGGCGGGGCCCGTGCCGTACCCCTACACGACCGGCTTCTACCGGAACCAGGTGTTTGCCGATCAGCGTTGGGCCCACACCGTGTCGCTCCCGAATTTCGACACCCACGTCGATGCGGCGGAAGCGCCGACGAACAGAGTGATCGACGCCACCAAGGGCGACATCGGGGCATTCATCGCGCGGGGCGGGAAGCTCCTGCTCGTGGGTGGCTGGAACGATCACACGCTGGCTCCCGGGAGCTTCGTCGACTACTACGAGATGATCGTCCACGCGCTCGGGCCGGGGAAGATCAGAGACTCGGTGCGTCTGTTCATGGTGCCTGGGATGGATCACTGCTTCACGCCGAACTACAAGCCGCAGCACGATGCCGATCTCAATGCCGTGCTGCGTCAGTGGAAGTCGACGGGCAAGGCCCCGGATCAGCTCCTCGTCTCTCGCCTCACCGATGACGGTAAGGAGGAGCGCAAGCGCGTAGTGTGCGCCTACCCGCGTGTGGCCACGTACCTGGGTACGGGATCGATCAGCGATCCCGCAAGTTTCCGCTGTGAGATGCCGTAGGTCCCAGCTGGTCGCCGGCTACTTCCCGCCGAGCTCCGCGTAGATCTGACCGACGAAGCGGTCCGCGCTCTGTAAGGCGTTCCCGGTGCGCTGGTCGAAATCGGCCGTCGGCTTTGCGGCGACGATCTGCGGCAGCGTGCGGCCGTCCTTCAGCAGCTTCGACACTCGATCGCGCACGGCAACGGCCATCTCACGGTGCGCGACGATGCCCGCACGGCTGGTGATGTCCCCGTGACCCGGGAGCACTTTCGTATTCGGTCCCGCCGCGTCGATGAGCGTTTGCAACGCATCGAGGATGCCCTTGAGTGAACCGCCGTTCGCCCGGTCGATGTTCGGATAGCCGACCGAGCGGAAGACGTCGCCCGTCATGAGCGCGTCCGAGTTGGGGAACCGCACCGCGGTATCGCCGTCGGTGTGCGCGAACGGAAGCGGAATGAGCTCGATCGCCTCGCCGTTCAGATACACAGTCGTGCGCGAGTCGTAGGTCACAACGGGCAGCGCCCCCGCGGGAGCCGGCGCGGGTGCGGCGCCGCCGGCGGCGGGCGCCGAGGGCTTCGCCAGCCGCTGACGCAGCATCGGGCGCGACACGATCGTCGCCCCGAGCTTGGCGAAGTTCTCATTCCCGCCGGTGTGGTCGCCATGGACGTGTGTGTTCACAAGGAAGCGAATCGGCGCGGGCGAGATCTGCCTGATGGCCGCGACGAGCTTGTCGCCGAGCGGTGCGAATTGTGAGTCCACAAGAAAGATCCCGTTCGGGCCGACCTGCACGCCCATGCGGCCGCCCTGGCCGTCGAGTGCGTACAGGGTGTCGCCAATCTTGGTGGTGACGATCTGGACCTGACTGAAATCCTGCTGCGCCTGGGCGAACACCGGCGCGGCCACCGCGACCGCGAGCATGGCGATGCCCAGAATACACACGGACATTCTGACTGTCATGATGCCGCTCCTCTCGCGCCGCTGACCGGGGCACGCCGGGAAAGCTTACATCGCGGCGGCCTTTGAGCATCGCCGGCGTTCGGTTGTGATTTGCCGGCGTCCGTGAGAGTCTGTCGGGCGACAACAATCCCGCTCGCGAGGCCCCCATGCGCAGAGTGATTTCGGCGTTTGTCAGCGTGCCGCTCGTCGGTCTCGCCGTGCTCTCGGCACAGGAACGCCCGGACGAGGGCGTCTTCTGGAGGATTCGTCAAGAAGGCACGAGCCACTCACAGGTTCTGCCGACGGTGCACGTGCTCACCGACGTCTACGGACCGCGGCTCACGGGCTCGCCGAATCTCAAGGCTGCCGGTGAGTGGGCCCTCGAACAGATGAAGACGTGGGGCCTCGAGAACGGTCACCTCGAGCCATGGGACTTCGGACATCCAGGATGGCTGAATGAGCGCGTCACCGCGCACATCACATCGCCCGTGAAGGACGCACTCGTAGCCGAGGTGTTGGCCTGGACGCCCGGTACGAACGGCGTGGTCCGCGGCACGGCGGTCCAGATCACGCTGCCGCAGCGGCCGACGCAGGCGGGGCTGACCGCGTATCTCGAGACGTTGAAGCCGACCATCAAGAGCAGGATGGTGCTCGTCGGGCCGCATCAGCAGGTTCCCGTGACGTTCAATCCGGTTCCGCTACGGCGCGAGGACAGCGACGTCCTGACGCTGTTGAACGCGCCACCCGCGCAGCCACCTGCGGGTCCCGCTGCGCAAGCCGGCCCCGGGCGGGGCGGGCCGCCGCCGACGCCACCGGCGGAACGTCCGCTCACCGCCAATGAGATCGGGGACCAGCTCAATCAGTTCCTGGCCAACAACGGCGCGCTCGTCCGCATCAACGACGCGGGGCGCGACCACGGGCAGATTCGCGCGTTCGACAACCGCACCCACGACACGTCGAAGGCTCCACCGACGGTCGTGATGCGCAACGAGGACTACGGCCGTATCGCGCGGCTCCTCGCCGACAAGCGGGCGGTGGAGCTCGAGTTCGAGATCGTCAACCGCACGTACCCCGAGGGGCGGACCAGCTACAACACCATCGCCGAGATTCCGGGCCGTGACAAGGCGGACGAAGTGGTGATGCTCGGCGGGCACCTCGATTCCTGGCATGCCGCCACGGGTGCGACGGACAACGCGATCGGCTGTGCCGTGATGATGGAGGCGGCTCGTATCCTCGCCGCCATCGGCGTGAAACCACGGCGCACGATCCGTGTCGCGCTGTGGAGCGGCGAGGAGCAAGGGCTGCTCGGCTCACAGGCCTACGTCAAGGAGCACTTCGGCACGTTCGAGAACCAGAAGCCGGAATACGCGAAGTTCTCGGCGTACTTCAACATCGACTCGGGCACCGGGCGTGCGCGCGGCCTGACGGTCTTCGGTCCCGCGGCCGCGGCCGCGGTGCTTCGCGAGGCGACGGCATCGTTCAAGGATCTCGGCCTCCTCGGTGCGACGACCACGCGCACGCGCGCGACGGGCGGGACCGACTCGACCAATTTCAACGCAGCAGGCCTGCCGGGCATCAACGCACTGCAGGATCCGATTCAGTACCAGACGTACACCTGGCACACCAATCTCGATACCTACGAGCGCATCATCGAAGACGATGTGAAGAAGTCGGCGATCGTGATGGCGGCCGCCGTGTATCACGTGGCGATGCGCGACGAGTTGCTCCCGAGATTTACGAACGAGGACATGCCGCGCCCGCCGGCCCCGCCGCCAGCGCAGACGCCGGCGCCAAGTTCCGCAACGGCGTCGACGACCAAGTAATCCATGCGCGCGCTTCGTCTGACGCGCCGGGGCCTGCTCGTTGTCCTGCTCGTGGCCCAGTGTGCCACGCCCGCGCGGTTCGCCGCCGGGCAGCAGGGTAGCGAGAGACCGGTCGCCATCCTGGGCATCCCCGCGGAGATCAAGGACGTCGAAGCGCGGCTGGCGCGCGCGACGGTGGAGCGGGTGCAGGGCGTGCCCTTCACCGTGGGCTTCATCGGCCGGACTCGTGTGATTCTCGGACGGAGCGGTGTGGGTAAGGTGAACGCGGCGATGGTCGCGACGCTCCTCGTGAGCCACTACGCGCCATCTGCCGTCTTCTTCACGGGCACGGCGGGCGCGCTCGATCCGGAGCTGCAACCCGCGGATGTGGTTGTCGGGTCGGCCGTCGGCCATCACGATTTCGGCAACGCCACCGTCAAGGAGTTTGCGCGCAGGCCGACGCGAAGTGCGGTGACGGGTGACGTCAATCCGATGTTCATTCCCGCTGATGAGCGGCTGCTCGAGGCCGCCCGTCGCGCGGCGCGCACCATCGCGCCGGGGCCTGCGCCTGGCAGCACCCGCCCGCCCATCGTGCGCGAGGGCATCATCGTCACCGGTGATGCGTTCGTGGCGAACCCAGCACAACGCAACGAGCTACGTCGGGCATTGGGCGCTGTCGCCGTCGAGATGGAGGGCGCCGCGGTTGCGCAGGTGTGCTGGCAGCTCGGCGTGCCTGTGCTGATCATCCGAAGCATTACAGATGGTGCCGATGGCGACACCCCGGACGCCTACCGCGTGAACATCGAGGCGGCCAGCCGCAACGCCGCGATCTTGACGATGGCCGTCGTCGCGCAGCTTGCGGGCCGGTAGGCGCAACGTCGAATATGACGCGCGAACACCTGCGTGATCTGATTCACCACATGGAGTGGGCCGACGCCGAGGTCTGGCGAGCGGTACTCGCGCATGCTGGCGCGCGACAGGACGCGAGGCTGCGTGATCTCCTCTTGCACCTGCATGTGGTGCAGCGTGGGTTTCTGCTCGTGTGGCGTGCGCAGCCAGTCGCGCAGGCGATGCGAACCGCCACCGAGTTCGAGGACATCGTCGATCTCCGCGCGTGGGCGCAGCCGAACTATGCGGACGTGCGGCAATTCGTCGACGGCGTCGACGCGGCTGCGTTGACGCGAGGCGTCACGATGCCGTGGGTCGCGACCTATCAGAGACAACTCGGACGGACGTTCGACACGCCGACCCTTGCCGAGACGATTTTTCAGGTCACGAGCCACTCGACGTACCATCGCAGGCGCGCGTTGACTTGCCCGCGATGGTACGTCGAGTGGCTCGTGACCTGAAAAATCGTCTCGGCAAGGGTCGGCGTGTCGAACGTCCGTCCGAGTTGTCTCTGATAGGTCGCGACCCACGGCATCGTGACGCCTCGCGTCAACGCAGCCGCGTCG
>JAWPNA010000425.1:0-19430 GCA_045402695.1 Acidobacteriota bacterium | reverse complement strand
GCCACGTCTCTCCCTGCATCGAACCGGCGCCCGACAAGAAGCCACACGTGCGGCGTTCAGAGTTCCTTCGTCGAGGACGATTGCCGCCGAGAAGGGACCCGGCTCGGTTCGAGCTCTTGCAGATTTTTGGTGCAGCGGGGTGTCTGAATATGGCACATGCCCAAGACCCTTGCAAGGAGATTCTGAGGAAAAGTTCATCACCCTCCGACGGCCTCGGGGGTCTGCCCGGGTCAGGGAGCCGTGGATCCGGAGGAGGTTACACACACTCCTGGCCCTCATCGCCGGGCTCGGATAACATCGTGGTGCCACGGTGTAGGAGGACTCAGCTCCATGAACTCCAGACGCTTGCTCCCCGCAGTCGCGGCAGCGCTCGCGACCCTGTCGAGCCCCCCTGCCGTGCCGGCCGTCGAGTGCGCCGGGATCTCCGAAGCGCCCGCCACGGCGCTCACCACCGTGCGGATCACGCCGGGGCTGACGAAGCCCCTGTTCGTGACCGCTCCGCCCGGCGACGTCGAGCGGCTCTTCGTGCTGGAGCAGGACGGCAAGATCCGCATCATCAAGAACGGCGTCCTGCTCTCCTCGTCATTCCTCGATGTCTCTTCGCTCGCGCGCTCTCCGGCCGACGGCGGCGGCAACGAGGAGGGTCTGCTGGGACTGGCTTTTGATCCGAACTACGCAGCATCGCGCCGATTCTTCATCTACCACACCGACGTCTCGGGCGGCAGCAACATCGTGGCGCGCTACCTTCGGTCTCTGGCGGACCCCGACATGGCCGACTCCGGCAGCCGCCAGGTGGTCATCAGCTTCCCGCACCCGAGTTTCGACAATCACAACGGCGGGATGATGGCCTTCGGCCCCGGCGATGGTTATCTGTACATCGCGACGGGTGACGGCGGCAGCGGCTGCGATCCGAACGACAACGCGCAGAACGGGCTCTCGAACCTGGGGAAGCTCCACCGGATCGACGTCTCGACGCTTCCATACACGATCCCGGCCAGCAACCCCTACGTCCCGGCGCACGACCCGGGCGACGCGTTCAACGATGAGATCTGGTCGCTCGGACTGCGGAATCCGTGGCGGTTCTCCTTCGCGGGGCCGTTGAGTGGCGCGTCCGGCGACCTCTACATCGGCGACGTGGGTCAGAACCAGTGGGAGGAGATCAACTATCGGCCCGCCGCCGCCGGCGGGGGCGGGAACTATGGCTGGGACCTGTACGAAGGGGACCACTGCCCGAACCCGTCGTGCACCGGCTCCGGCTGTCTCCTGCCCGGGTACGCGCCGCCGGTGCTGGAGTACAGCAGCGCGGGAGCGAGCCCCTGCTCGGTGACCGGGGGATACGTCTATGGCGGGTGCCGCATGCCGGCGTTGCGCGGGACCTATTTCTACGCGGACTACTGCGCGGCGTTCATCAAGTCGTTGCGCATCGTTTCGGGCGCGGTCACGGACCTGCAGGATCGCACCCTGGAGCTGGCGCCGGGTGGTGGCATGACGATCCGGGACGTCACGTCGTTCGGCGAGGACGCTCGCGGCGAGATCTACATCGTGGACCGCGGGACGGAGTCGGGCACGACCGGGGAGCTCTACAAAATCGTACCGGTGCTGAACAACATGGAAGTCTCGGGGGACGGGGCTGCTCCGCTCGCGCTCTCCGCAAGCGACTGGACATGGGAGGACCTGACGGCCACCTCCTCCCATCCAATCCAGGCCTACAAGGTCTACCGTTCAGCGGGCAACGGCGGTGGAACCTTCCCGTGCGTGCACCAGGGCCCGGCTGCGTCATGGACCGGCGGAGACCCCGATATCCCGCCCCCCGGCGGACTCTACTCGTACGTGATCGCGGCGGAAAACGCCGCGGGGATCGAGACGAGCCCCGGGACCGGGACCTCGGGGATGCCCAGAAGTCTCTCTTTCGCCTCCTGTCCTCCCTGACTCATGAGCCGTCGCCAGATCGGCTCCTTGGCGCTCGCCGTGGGGATCTGCCTGCTGAGCGACTGCTCCCCGGATCGTCAAACCGGGCAGGCACCCATCGATCCTCCCGCTGGCGCCGGCGCCATGGCGCCAAACCTCTCCCTTGCGGGGCGCGATGTCCTGCTGACGTGGCTGGAGCCGGAAGGAGAAGGTCACGCGCTGCGCTTCGCGCGCCTGAGGAAGGGCCGGTGGAGCGAGGCCCGCACGGTGGCCGCCGGGGGGGACTTCTTCGTCAACTGGGCCGACTTCCCTTCGATCGTGGAGGCCCCTGATGGATCCCTCCTGGCGCACTGGCTTGCGAGATCGGGTGAGGGCGCGTACTCCTACGATGTCCAGCTCGCGGCTTCCACGGACGGGGGCGCGACCTGGCGGCGGCTGGGAGCGGCCAATGACGACGGCACGGCTTCCGAGCATGGATTCGTCTCGCTGCTGCCGGAGGGTGCGGGCATCCGTGCCTTCTGGCTGGACGGGCGTCAGATGGACCCGAACCTCGATCACGAATTGCACCTCGGGCACAACGCGGAGGAAGACGATCTCGGCGCCATGACGCTGCGCACGGCGATGGTGAATGCCGGCGGCCCTGGCGCGTCCGTGGAGCCGTCGGCTCTTCTCGATGCGAGAGTGTGCGACTGCTGCCAGACCTCGGCGGCGATGACGGCTCAAGGGCCCGTCGTGGTGTACCGCGATCGTTCCGACGCGGAAATCCGCGACATCGGGATCCTGCGCCGCGGCGCGAGTGGCTGGAGCCAGCCGGCGCCGGTGCACATGGACGGCTGGGTGGTGCCCGGGTGTCCCGTGAACGGCCCGGCCGTCGCCGCGGGCGGGGGGGACGGCTTGCGCCTGGTGGTCGCGTGGCACACCGTGGAGGCGAACCGTCCGCGCGTGCAGGTCGCCTTCTCGGACGACGCCGGCGCCCGGTTCGACGAGCCGGTGGAGGTGGACGCCGAGCAGCCTCTGGGGCGCGTCGGGGTGGTGCTCACCGATGAAGGAGACGCTGTCGTGATGTGGCTCGCCGGAGCGCGGGGCGAGCAGGCCGATATCAGGCTGCGTCGTGTCACGAGGGATGGCCGCCTCGGGGAGACGGTCACCGCGGTCAGCACCTCACCCTCCCGCGCGAGCGGCTTTCCCAGGATGGTGCGGGTGGAAGACGACCTGGTCCTCGCATGGGTCGAGCCGGTCAAGCCCTCTCGCGTACGGGCCGTGATCCTGCCGGTGCGAGCCGTGCCCCCTGTGGGAGCGCCGGGTGCGCCGGGGAAGATGGGCGGCGCGGTGACGGCGCCGGCGGGGCATCATCGCGCGTGGGATCGGGAAGCTGGCTCGCTGGCCCCCGACTACTCGGCGCTCACGCTCGACGGGCGCTCCCTCTCGCTCGCGGACCTTCGTGGCGAGGCGGTGCTCCTCAACCTCTGGGCTACCTGGTGCGAGCCGTGCCGCCGGGAGACGCCCGACCTGGCGGCGCTTCAGCAACAGTTCAGGGCCGATGGGCTCCGCGTCGTGGGGGTGAGCGTGGATGTCGATCTTGCTCCGGAGAGACTACGCGAGTACGTCCAGCGGGAGAAGATCACATACACGATCCTCCACGACCCCGACGACCGCGCCTCCGGGGTCTTCATCGGGGGAGCCCTGCTTCCCGCGAGCTTCCTCTTCAACCGCGAAGGCGTACTCGTCTGGAGCCAGGTGGGCCTCCTGCGCCGAGACGATCCGGGCTTGCTCGATGCTCTCGCGAAGGCCCTCGCGCGCCCCGCGGCTCGTCCGGAGCATTCTTGATGGTGAGTTGGAATTCTTGAAGGCAACTCCAGTTGCCGGCCCGAGGGCGTACCACCTCTCTGGGTGAGACCGGTCCGGGGCCGCGACGATGGTGTAGCATGCCGCTCGAGGCGCACTCCGGAGGGGCGCATGAGGCTCTCGCTGCTGGCCGATCTGTACGAGCTGACCATGGCGGCCGGCTACCTGAGCCAGGGGATGCACGAGCGTGCCGCCGTCTTCGACCTCTACTTCCGGCAGAATCCATTCGGCGGTGGTTACGCGCTCTTCGCGGGGCTGGAGCCGGCCCTCGACTACCTCGAGAACCTGCGCTTCGACGGCCAGGAGATAGAGTACCTCGAGGGCCTCGACCGCTTCGACGGAGGGTTCCTCGAGTATCTTCGCGGCTATCGTTTCCGCGGGCAGGTCACGGCGCCCCATGAAGGCGAGGTCGTCTTTCCGGGCGAGCCGCTCCTGACCGTCGAGGGGGCGCTCGGCGAGATCCAGATCGTCGAGACGGCCCTGCTGAACCTCATCAACTTCCAGACACTGGTCGCCACCAAAGCGGCCCGCGTCGTGCGCGAGGCAGGCGATGCGGTGGTGGTGGAGTTCGGTGCGCGCCGCGCCTCCGGGCCGGACGGCGCGCTGAGCGCCTCGCGCGCGGCGTTCGTGGGCGGCGCCCGCATCACGAGCAACCTCATGGCGGGGCAGGCGTTCGGGATCCCCGTTGCCGGCACCCAGGCCCATAGCTGGGTGATGGCGTTTCCCTCGGAATTGGAGGCGTTCCGCGCCTACGCAGCGGCCTTCCCCGGCGACTGCGTCCTTCTGGTGGACACGTACGACACATTAAGGAGCGGTCTTCCCAACGCGATCACGGTCGCGCGCGAGATGAATGAGCGCGGCCACAGCCTGCGAGGAATCCGGCTCGACTCGGGAGACCTCGCCTACCTCAGCAGGCAGGCGCGCCGCATGCTGGATGAGGCGGGTTTCTCCGGCGTGCGGATCGTCGCCTCCAACGAGCTCGACGAGCACATCATCGAATCGGTCAGGAAGGAAGGGGGCCGGGTGGACATATACGGGGTGGGCACCCGGCTCGTGACCGGGGCAGGCGATCCGGGAGGCGCCCTGGGGGGCGTATACAAGCTGGTTGAGCTCGATGGCGTGCCGCGGATCAAGGTCAGCTCCGATCGCGCCAAGAGCACCATCCCGGGGCGCAAGACGCTGTGGCGCGCGATGCTGGAGGAACGGTTCGAGCTGGATGTAGTGTCCGGATGGGATGAGACGCCGCGGCCAGGGGACCTGGCGTTCGACCCCTCCAACCCGCTGCGCCATGCGCGTATCCCGCACGGCGTCCGGCTCGAGGAGATCCGATCCGTCGTGATGCGCTCCGGGAGACGCCTGCGGCCCCCGCGTCCCTTGGTGGGAATCGCCGACTACGCGAAGGATCGGCTCGCGCGGCTTCCGGAAGGATGCTTCCGGCTGCTGAACCCTCACCGTTACCGGGTGGCCCTGACGCGGCGGCTGCATGAGCTGCGCGAAACCATGATCGACGAGACGGCGGCGCTGCTCGAGGGCGACGACGGAGGAGGAAGCGCGTGACGAGAACAGGACGACGTGCCGCGCTGCTCGCGGTGGATATCCAGAACGGTTTCATCTCCGAGCCGGATGAGCTGCCCGTCGCCGGAGGAGTCGAGGTGATCCCCGTGATCAACCGCCTGCTTCCGATCTTTCCCGTGCGCGTGGCGAGCCAGGATTGGCATCCACCGGATCACGGCAGCTTCGCGAGCAACCACCCCGGCAGAAAACCCTTCGACACGGGGGAGCTGTCAGGCGCGCCGCAGGTCCTCTGGCCGGATCACTGCGTGCAGGGGAGCCGCGGGGCCGATTTCCATCCCGAGTTCGACCACCGCCTCATCCAGGCTATCTTCCGCAAGGGGGCGGACCCTCGGGTTGACAGCTACTCGGTCTTCACCGACAACACGGGGAGCAACCCTACCGGGCTGCAGGGCTACCTGCAATCCCTCGGCGTGGAGGAGGTCTTCCTCGCGGGGCTGGCCCTCGATTACTGCGTGAAGTACACGGCGCTCGACGCGCGCCGTCTGATGCCGGAGATGGGTGTCAGCGTGATCCTCGACGCGTGCCGGCCCGTCGATCCTCGCGGCGGCGACGAGGCCAAGGAGGAGATGCGAAGACAGGGCGTGCGGCTGATCACATCCGTCGAGCTGACGTGATGCGAGACGATCTTCTCACGGAAGCGGCGGCTCCTTCAGGTTGCACTCGCAGGTGAGGGTCTTGAGCATCTCGATCAGATCGGCCTTCTCCGCCGGTGTCAGAGTCACCTTCTTGAGGTTCTTCGTGTCGAGCCACTGGTTGGGCCGGCCCCCGCCCAACATGAAATCCACGGCCTCCTCCAAGGTGGGGGCGCTCCCGTCGTGTAAGTAGGGGGCCGATTTCGCGATGTCGCGCAGTGTGGGCGTCTTGAAGGCGCCCATGTCCTTCTCCTCGTTGCTGACCTTCTTGCGGCCCACGTCGGGCTCGGGTTTGTCCATACCCGCGCCGACGTTGTGATACTGAAGATCGGTGAACAGGATGCCCGCGTGGCAGCTTCCGCAGCCGGCCTTGTCGCGCCAGACGTTCCAGCCGCGCACGGCCGCGGCGCTCATCGCGTTCTTGTCGCCTTGATTGTAGCGGTCGAATGCCGTCGTGCCGCACAGCAAGGTCCGCTCGTACGCGGCCAGGGCCATGGAGACGTTCTCGGGCGTGGCGTCACCGCCGAACACCTTCTGAAACTGTGCTTGATAGCCGGAGATGGCGCTCAACGTCTTCACGATCTCCTCCGGCTTCGCTCCCATGTTGCCGCCCGACCAGGCCGCCACGGCCTGCTTCTCCAGCGAGGGGCTGCGCCCATCCCAGTAGTACTGCGTATGATAACCGATGTTCCAGAGCGTCGGACTGCTGCGGGTGAGCTTCTTCTCGAAAGCGCCCACGGCAACCGGCAGACCGTCGGTCAGCCCCTTCTCGCAGACGTGGCAGGAGTAACAGGATCGCGATCCGTCTCCGCTCAGCCTCTTGTCGAAGAAGAGCTGGCGTCCGAGCGCCACTTTCTCCGGCGTCATCGGGTTGTCCTTGGGGATGGGCACTTCTTCGAAGGCGGGAGGAGGCACCGGAAGAGCTTGAACGTCCGGCCGGTCCGCCTGACTCTGGGTCTGCGAGGCCCCCTGGGCGGTTGCACCGCCTGTGAAAAACGCCGTGAGCGCGATCCCGAACGCCGCAGCCGCGGCGAGCACGAATCTGGTCATCAACGGTCTTCGAATACGGTTCATGGGCGAGACTCCCTGATGGATGAGAATCCGCGCGACGGCGGAGTGTTCGCTGAATCAGCCGCCTCATCCTAGTGCAGTCGCGCGAGCCATGTCCACAGCCACCCCGTTAAGCAGACCGCGCGGCTGCCGAACGCCTCGGGGATTCCCGGCGCAGGGTGTCCGACTTGACGCGGCACGCGGTTGCTGTCATCTTGGACCCTGTTTCCGGATCCCCAGGAGAGCTCGACCGGTTGAGTTGAGCGGGTTGTTCCGCTGTATTCCTCTTAATCACAACCTCCTGGTTCCCGCTGTCAACAGGGTTCATTCGGCCGACGTCCACCATGCGGTGGCCGGGTGCGCGCTTGAGGAGTCAACTGTATTGACCATTCACCGAGCCATACTCAGGGAGCAGTTCCTGCAGACCCGTCCGTGGGCGCGCAGTCTTTGGCGCCCGGCCCGCGGGGAAGGGAAAGTCCTTTTCTGGTTGATCCTCATCCATCTCACGGCCGCCCTGGGGCTGCTCCTCGAGCCGCTTCCTTCATGGCCGATCGCCCTCGCCGCGCTCGCGCTCACATGGATCGGCGGCATTGGCACGACCGTCTGCTACCACCGGAGCCTTGCGCACCGGGCGGTCAGGCTGAATCCGGTGGTGAGGTCGATCCTCATCTTCTTCGCCATCCTGAACGGATCCGGGACGCCGATGGGGTGGACTGCCAATCACCGCCGGCACCATGCCACCAGTGACACCGTGGAAGATGTCTCCAGTCCGCTGATCGGCGGGTTCTGGTGGGCGCACCTGAGATGGATCTGGCAGGCCGGGCCCAGCTCCGCCCAACGCTACTGCCCCGACCTCATGAGGCCTGCGTATTCGGTCTGGAGCTATCTCCAGATGCCGATCATGGCGTTCTCATTTCTGGTTGGGCTCATTTTCGGACTCGAAGGATTCTTCTGGCTTGGGTCGATCCGACTGGTGTTCGCGCTGCACGGGCAGTGCTTCGTGAACAGCATCTGCCACATGAAGAAGGGCGCCGAGCTCGGGAAGGATTCGAGCCAGAACGTCCCGTGGTTGGCGGCATGGCACCTCCTCCAAGGGGAGAACTGGCACGGCAACCATCACGCCATGCCCTGGTGCGCAAGGCTCGGGCTCAAGCCTACGCAGGTGGACCTGGGCTGGTGGATGATCGTTCTGCTGGAGAAGCTCAGCCTGGCCCACGACGTGCGACGGCCACGGCTGTCTCAGGCCCCCCAAGTGGAGCCCGCGTTCGAGGCAGGCTAGCAGGCAACGTTGCGGCGGGCGAGCCTGACGTGACATAAAATGGTGTTGTCTTCCAGCAGGGAGCCAACGCCATGCACCCCACGACTTCGATCCTCGCTGCAGCGCTCTTGCTCCTGCACGTCGCCGTCATCTCCTGTGACGACGACGATGACCATGACATCATCATCGTCGATGACGTGAGTGTGGACATCACCGGCGACGCGGGCACCAACTTCGACGCTTTCTTCGAGGACGATGTCCACTCCCAGAGCGTGACCGGCGACGTGCCGTTCGCCGCCGACTTCCCCGATCAACAAGGCTTCTTCCAGGCGATCGTGGACAAGACCTCGGGAGGCTCCGAGCAGGTCTGCGTCAAGATCTCCACATCGGATCGTTCCGAGGAATCGTGCACACCGGCGCCGTTCGGCCGGGTGAGCGTCACCCTCGTCTTCTGATCAGTTATCATGAGGGCCATGGCCGACACGCCTCCGGCGATCCGCTGCTCCGCCCTCCGCAAGCACTACAAGAACCGCTCGGGATCGGTCGAGGCCGTCAGCGGGCTCGATCTGGAGATCCGTTCCGGAGAGTGCTTCGGGCTGCTGGGGCCCAACGGTGCGGGCAAGACGACCACCATCGAGATCCTGGAAGGACTGCTCGATTCCACCTCGGGGGAGGTCGAAGTTCTGGGCCGCCGGTGGGGAACGCACGAGGACGAGCTGCGCCAGCGGATCGGCATCTCGCTGCAGGAGACTCGCTTCGCCGAGAAGCTGACGGTTGCGGAGACGCTGACGCTCTTCCGCAGCTTCTACAGGAAAGGCCTGGAGCCCGCGGTGGTCATGGAGATGGTGTCCCTCACGGAGAAACGCTCCGCCTGGGTGGGAAAGCTCTCGGGGGGGCAACGGCAGCGGCTGGCCGTCGCCTGCGCGCTCGTGGGCGATCCCGAGATGCTCTTCCTCGATGAACCGACCACCGGGCTCGATCCCCAGTCGCGCCGCCAGCTCTGGGACGTGATTCGCAGAGTGCGGGCGCGCGGCGGCACGGTTCTCCTCACGACGCACTACATGGACGAGGCGGAGCGTCTCTGCGATCGCGTCGCCGTTGTGGACCACGGCAAGGTCATCGCCGAAGGCTCACCCGCCGATCTGATCGCGCACCTGGGCGGAGAGCACGTGGTCGAGTTCGCCGTCGACGGGGGGGCCGGCGCGGGAGTTCTTCAGGAAGGGAGCCTCACGGCCCTGCCCGCCGTGCGCTCGGCCCGCGTCGAGTCGGATGGGATCCTCCTCACCGTCTCGGAGCCGCACCTCGCCATCCCGGGGCTGCTGGACTTGCTGCAGTCCCGGTCGCTCGATCTGGCCCGGCTCACCACCCGCCACGCCAGTCTCGAGGATGTCTTCGTGACATTGACCGGCAGGCACCTCCGCGATGACCAGATACCATCCGCTTAGAGAGCTCTTTTTTTCACGGCTGCGGGAATTCTTCCGCGAGCCTGCCGCCATCTTCTGGGTTTACGGTTTTCCAGTGCTGCTGGCGGTGGGCCTGGGGAGCGCCTTTCGCGAAAAGCCTCCGGATCAGATCCGGGTGGACATCCAGCAGGACGGCTCCGCGGACTCAACCGAGGCCATCCGCCGGTCCCTGACGGATCAGACCGGGTTCTTAGTGCACCTCTGCGCCGCTCACGAATGCGCGGCGCGGCTCCGGATGGGCCGGTCCGACCTCATGGTGACTTCCGGCGACCCTCGCGAGTACGTCTACGATCCCGCCCGGCCGGAGAGCATCCTGGCGCGCTCGCGCGTGGACGACGCGCTGCAGAGAGCGGCGGGAAGGGTGGACGTGGCGCAAACGTCCGACCGCCTGATGACGGAGCCTGGCTCGCGCTACATAGATTTCCTCATCCCGGGCCTGCTGGGGATGAACCTGATGGGCGGGGGGCTCTGGGGGGTCGGCTTCGTCATCGTTGACATGCGCGTGCGCAAGCTGCTGAAGAGATTGATTGCGACGCCGATGCGCAGGGCCGACTTTCTGGCGGCGCTCATCGCCAGCCGCATCGCCTTCGGTCTTCCCGAAGTGGCGTTGCTCCTGCTGGCGGGGGCGCTGATCTTCCACATGTCGATTGAAGGGAGCCTCGCCGCCGTGGTCGCGGTATCTCTGCTCGGGGCTGTGTCGTTCTCCGGCCTGGGGCTGCTGGTCGCCTGCCGCGCCCGGAGGATCGAGACCATCTCGGGATTGATGAATCTCGTCATGCTCCCGATGTGGCTGCTGTCCGGGATCTTCTTCTCCTCGGAGCGGTTTCCCGCGTTCATGCAGCCGTTCATCCAAGCGCTGCCTCTCACCATGCTCAACGATGCCCTGCGCGCGGTGGTACTGGAGGGAGCATCGCTCTTCTCCCAGGCGGCGCGGTTGGGCGGACTCGCCGTGTGGGGCGGCGTGTCGTTCGTGCTGGCCATGCGCTGGTTCAGGTGGAGCTAGGAGTGTGTCCGAGTAATGGCTTGGGCCGCGCTCACGGGGGTTGCGGCGGCGCCCGCCCGTCTGCATCGTCGCCGCTCCTCACCGATGTCCCGAATCGCTGTCGTCGCGGCTCCTCCAAGCCAGGGGGGCGGCGGTCGCACCGCGACCCGAGCCTTACCTCGGACACACTCCTAGGATGGACGGTGGACGCACTCCTAGCTACGAGAGCCCGAAGGCCTTCTTCACGAGAGGCAACAGCTCTCCCTTTGCGTGCATCTCGCGGATGATGTCACAGCCGCCGATGAACTCCCCTCCGATGTAGATCTGAGGAATCGTGGGCCAGTCGGAGTACTGCTTGATCGCAGTCCACTTTTCCTGATCTTCCAGAACGTTCACGTCCTTGAACGGGACGCCGAGCTGGTTGAGGACCTCGATGGAGGCCGCGGAGAAGCCGCAGCGGGGGAGGTCCTTGGTCCCCTTCATGTAGATGATCATCTTGTTCTCGGTGATTTCCTTCTTGATCTCTTCGGCGACATCGCGTGCCATGTTTCGACCTCCCTTGTCATCTGTCCTGTTCGCCGGGCGCCAGGGTCTTGAGCGCCAGGGCGTGCAGCGCCCCGCCCAAGAGATCCTTCAGCGGCGCGTACACGAGGCGGTGCCTCTCCAGCGTCGACTTTCCTTCGAAGAGAGGGGAAACCACGACCATCTCGAGATGATCGCCGTCTCCCACCATGTCGCGAATCGTGATCCCGGCGCCGGGCAGCGCGCGCGAAACGCGGCTCCTGATTTCCTCCCGATCGACCATGGTGACTCCTCCCACGGAGGACAACGGTATCGGAGTCTAGCACGGCGCCCGGCGGGACGTGATTCTCGACGAGCCGGTGTAACCCTTTTCCCGCCGTCCGCATCAAACTGACCGAGGCCAACACACACCCTCCTCAACAAGCACCACTCCTCAAAGGGCCCGCCCCCCCCAGCGGGCCCACCTCTTTTCCGGACACGTCAGGGAACGACCCCGGGGAGCTCTCGCAGCTCGGGAGGCAGCGGCAGGCCGAGTTCGCGCGCGCGGGACGCATGGCGCGCCGCCTCGCCGCGCTCTCCCAGACTCAGAAAAGCTCGTGCGATCTGCAGCTCCGATTCGTGAAGCCCGGGGGAAAGGGCGAGCGCTGCTCGCAGCTCATCGAGAGCCTCGCGCGCGCGTCCCGACTGCAGGTAGGCCAGCCCGAGCTGATACCGGCCGTCCGGATCCGAGGGGTTCAGCTCGCGGGCGCGCGCGAGCGGTGCGATCGCTTCACCGGATCGGCCCTCGGTGGTGAGAAGGGTCCCCAGGTTGTAGAGCACCTCGTGGCTCGCGGGAAATCGTTCGAGCGCCGAGCGAAACGCAGCCTCCGCCTCCCGTGCGCGTCCGGACCGGGTGTAGGCCACGCCGAGGTTTCCCAGCAGATCGGGCAGGCCGGGGGCCAGGTGGACGGCCTCCTCGAAGTGCCGGATCGCCTCGTCGATCCGATCGAAGCGGGCCAGAATCAGGCCGGCGTTGTGATGCGACTTCGCGTCCTCGGGCAGGATCGCGATCGCCGCCTCATACTCCCGCAAGGCCGCCTCGTCCCGTCCGGCCTCGCCCAGCGCCACCGCGAGGTTGTAATGCGCCTTGGCGCTTCGCGGCGACGACGCCGTGGTGGCCGAGAAGAGGGTGAGCTGATCTCTCCAGTCGGCATTGCGCGCGATCGTGCGGGCGGCATAGGCCATCGTGAGGAAACATAGCAGCGCCATAGCCACGCCTCTCCGCCTCCGGAGCGAGTCGGGAACGAACGACCGCCACACGATGGGCAGGGCGAGACAGAATGCGACCGAGGGCAGGTAGAGCAGGCGCTCCCCCATGATGGTGCCGATCGGGATCAGAATGTTGGAGACGGGCGCCACGGCCGCCACGAACGCGGGCGCGGGCAGCCCGTCTGTGCGTCCCGCGGCTAGGCGCATCAACCCCACGCACACGGCCACGGTCAGGATCAAGGCGGCGCCGAGCGTGGAAGCATGAAGCCAGGATGTCACCAGCGGGATCTGCTGGAAGGAGTAATCGGCGGACAGCTTCGCGGGATAAACCAGGAGCCAGATGTACCGGCTCATGACATCGAGAGCCGTGCAGATCCGGTACAAAGCGGGCACTCCCGCGAAGAGGCTGTCGGAGATCGAGCCGGGCTCCACGGGCGTCAGAACAACGGCTCGGAGCGCGAGCCATGCCGAGAGGGCGGCGGCGCAGCCTGCGTAGGGCCAGGCAAGATTGCGCAAAGATGTCTCGCCCAGCCGCACCCTCCTCAGATCCGTGAGCAGCATGAGCGCCGGAAGCACGACGGCGTTTTCCTTGGACAGGAGCCCGGCCGCGAACAGCGTCGTGATTGCCGCCGCGCGGCCGGCGCCGGGGCGCGGCGAGGACAGATGGATCACCCAGGCGCCCAGCACCGCGGCGGCTGCCATTAGCTCGGCTCGCCCCACGACCGAGGCCACCGCCTCCGTGTGAATCGGATGCGCCGCGAACAGGAGGCCCGCAGCTAAGGACGGGCCGTTGCCCAGCCCCAGACGCGCGCCGAGAAGCACCACGAGCCCCGCGCAGACCGCGTGCAGCAGGAGGTTCGCCAGATGGTAGCCGGCCGGCGACGGGCCCGACACCGCGTAGTTGAGCGCGTAGCTCAGCACCACCAGCGGCCGGTAGAGATCGCCTGTCGGCGTGACATGCTGCCAGTAGTGGGATTTGAAAATGGCGGCCGCGCTGGCTGATTGCGTGACAAGCGGGTTGTGTGAGACGTCATCGAGATCATCGAACACGAACTGATTGGGGATCGTGTTGAGGTAGCAGATCACCGCCAGCAGCGCCGCCATGGCGGCGCATGATCCGCGACCCGCCTTGACCCCCGCGGCCTGCCGCACCTAGAATGCCCGCCTGTCCCACACGATCCTGTCCCGTACAGTCACGCGCGCGGAGCGTTCACGAGTCACAGGCCGCATGGCATCGGTCCTCTTCTGGCTGCTGGTCGCAATCGTCGCCGCTGTCTGCGGCTCGGTGGGGGCGCGCATCGGGGGCCGTCCTCACGCATTGGGCTGCCTCGGCTCCATCGGGCTCGGTTTCGTCGGTGCCGCTCTGGGAGGCTGGATTGCCCGGAAACTTGGCCTGCCTCCGTTGCTGGAGATCGATCTCGGCGGGGGGACCACCTTCCCCGCGGTCTACTCCGTGATGGGCGCGGCCCTTTTCGTGGCGATCCTGGGTCTGTTCACGGGCCGCCGCCCTCGCGACGACTGGAGCCCCAACGACGGGTAGTTATTGTATCAGCAGATCTCGCTCGCGGCGTCTTGCCGAGATCAGGATGGCAGCCCCCGTGGCCATCAGCCCCACGATGGAGCCCGCCACGCCCCACCGGAAGCTGGAAGGACGGTAGTCGAATCGCACGTTGTGCCGTCCCGGGGGCAGATCGATGCCGCGGAAGAGATAGTTGGCCGTGAAGATCGGAGTCGACTTCGAGTCCACCGTCGCTTCCCAGCCTGGGTAGATCGTGTCGGCCAGGATCAAGTAGCCGCCGCGTGACAGCTCCACGTCCAATGAGACGCTGTTGTTCGAGTAGGCGATGTCGAGGACCTTCCATTCCAGCGGCTCCGGGGAAGCCTGCCTCGGAGCTCCCGGGAAGTCGTCCTCGACGAGCGCCTCGCGCAGGGGATCCCAGTCCGGATCGCGCAACGCCGAATGCGCCCGGGATCGCGTGACCTTTCGGGCCCCCGGGGCCACGTAGGCTCGCGGAAGGAAGTCGGGCACGTCGGTGGCCTCCACTCCGTTTGGTTCCTTGTCATACAGGACGGTGGCGACGTTCTCGAGCGCCAGCAACCGTCTGCGCGGTTCATTCTCGGTCTCAGTCTCGTCCTCGATCATCCGGTGATACGTCAGCTCCCGCGCCGGGGACATCGGATCGCCGCCACTGGCGCTGAAGATGCCGTGAGGGAGGTTCAGGTTGACGATCATGGCCTCCGCCGCCCATCGGTAAAGAGTCTCGCGGCCCGAGCCATACATCAATCTGTCACCGTGGATCGTGGAGTCGGGCACGTAGATGCGGGAGAGTTGATCCGCGCGGCCTCTGAGTACCTCGAGGATACGAGGAACGTCGCGGTAGATGCGAGGAGAGGCCGTGTGGTTGATGCCTACCGCCGCCGCCCACAGCTCGACGAACACCAGCAAAGGGACCAGCCATGCGAACAGATGCCGCTTGATCCGTCCGGATCGCGCGGCGACCCACGCCGAAGCCAAGATGACCGCGAGCAGCGCGGACCTGATCGCATCGGCACGGGCCGGAGTCAGGTTGTTCGAGATCAGAGCAAGCTGCGCGGGCAGAGCCACCCGGGAGACGGCTGCCTTGACGATCGCTTCAAACGCAGAGGGGGCGAGGGCCGCCGTGATGCCGAGGGAGGCCAAGCCAACGACAGCGATCATGACGACCACGGCCGTGATGATCCTTTCCCACCTGCCACCCTCCTTGCGCGCCAGCGAGTCGAGAGCGGCCTCGAGCCCCAGTGCCCCCAGCCAGCACAGCGCGAAGGCGATCAGGATGCTGGTGGTGGAGAGCCACCGGAACTTCGTGAAGCCGGGCAGCCACGCCATGCAGAAGGGGGCCAAAGGTGTCCGGTTTCCCATGCAGAAGGTGGAGGCGAGCAGTAGAAGAGCGAGGCCGGCCCAGACGGCGAACATCCGGTCTCGGACGATGGAATTCGACGGACCGTCGTCGGCCGCGCGCGGCCGCGCGACCAGGCCGGCGGCGGCCAAATCCGCCAGCGCCAGGGTGATCACGCCGACGTGGAAATGGCCAAGCCAGAACTGCAAGAGGTCTCCTCCCCAGTACCTCGAGTAGCCGGGCAGGCCGAAGACGCGCGGGTAGACGAGGTCCAGAAAGTGGATTGGGCTGAGCGCGAGAGTTAGGGGGTTGCGGGTGGTGCCCGCTTCCCCCCTCGTGCTGAGACCGAGCGCTTCGAGGAATGGAACGACTTGTGCCGCGGCGATGAGCGATCCCAGGGCGGCGATCAGGGGAAGCGACATGGCGACGCTCAAGGCGGAGCGGAAGTTGCGCTCTCCAATCCCTCGTCGCACCTCGCGGCCGAGGTAAGCGGCCCAGAACACGCCCGCCCCGAGCATCATCGTGAAGGTGGTTTGCGGGTAGCCGGCGGTCACGCAGCACGCGGTCGCGAGCGCCCCGGTGGCCAGGCCCTTCCACGGGCTGCCTCGCCACCAGAGCAGCTGGCCCAGGATGATGAGAGGCAGCCAGCCCGCCGCCGCCAGTTTGTTGGGAAACTCGATGTGCACGATCATCCAGCCACCGTAGGCATAGGCGACGGCGCCCGTGAGCGCCGACGGCACGCGGCAGGCCAGCGCGCGCAGCATCAGATACATGAACCAGGCGGTCAACCCGAACTGGACGATCACGAACAGACGCATGGCGATGGGGAAATCGAAGAGCCAGAAGACGACGTTGGGCGGATAGAGGAGACCGGATTGCATGTTCGCCAAAAACGGCGTGCCGGCGTAGGAATAGGGGTTCCACAGCGGGAACTCTCCGCGCGCAAGCGATTGGGCCGCGAAGGTCCGCCAGGGATAGAACCAGTTGAAGAGGTCCCGCAGAAGGAAGACCTGTCCTTGGAGGCAGACCTCGTGAAAGAAAATCAGCGGTGCGATGGCGAGCAGCAGAGCCGGCGGGAGCCATCGCGCCGATTTCACGTGTCCTGGCTCGCGGCGTCCGGCGCCTGGATCCGGCGCACGATATCGTTCTGGAAATCGGTCCAGTCTTCAGGCGGCTGCTCCATGGACTGCCCGCGCAGCTCGCTCTCGACGCGCGCGTACAGATCCATCCACTCGAGGCAGAGCCCGAAGAACCGCACGTCGCTTCCGGCCCTCTGCTTGACGGAGCCCGATGCGTGAACGCTCAGGTATCTCGCCCCTTCCAGGGCGGCGGCCAGGTCGGGCCTCAGGGGCAGAGCGCGCTCGGCGGACTCCCTCCAGCTCTCGAGCGCCTCGAGGCCCGTGGCCTTGGCTTCCATCCTCGCGGCATGGCGCTGCGCGATCGCCTTGAGCCTGCCGGCGGCAGCCTGGCCGGCGTTGACCACCTTCACGGCGCTCCAGTAGGGCGCGCGATACGACCATGCGCCGGCGCAGGCCGCGGCCAGCGCCGCTGCGAGGGCCAGACCGACGGCGGCCGCCGCGCGGACCTTCGCTCTCTCTCGTGAATCGCCCTGTCGCCTGCCCCGGAGGTATCCGGCGAGAATCTTCTCCGCGCCCAGCGCGGCGGCATACAACCCGGCTACCAGCAGGGCGACGCTCAGCAGATACGGCCATGCGGCCGTGCTCAGACACCACGTGCCCGCTAGGATCCCGCCTCCGGCGGTAAGCCACAGCATGCCGCGCTTCAGGAGGGCCAGCATCGCCTTGGGATCGGGGCCGCTCTCATGCATCGTCATCAGCACATCACCCCATGTACGCTTTCGGCCCGGCGATGCGTGGCCTCCACCGGGAAGATGTGAGGAACAACTCACGGAACTTCCCACTCGCCACACTAGCATAGGTTCGTCTCGCGTCCACTCCACCCAGGCGAGATCGTGCGGAGCGGGATGCTGGTATGATGACCGCGCGGGACATGCGGCACCGTCCTGCATGTGAATCCAGAAGGAACCCCCGTCGGCCCGAGCCGTTTTCCTCGGGGCCCGAGCGAATCGGAGCGGTGGCGCACCACCCGCCGCGGAAGGAGGAAGGGTGAGAGGCGCGCGTCCATCCAAGAGCGGCGCGGCTCACCGTCCACGGCCCGCCGCGGAGGCCTCCGGATCGACCTGGATCTCGGCCTCGATTCTCGCAGCGTCCGTGCTGGTTTTCTGCGCCCCTCTTCTCCTGAACGGCCCTCTTCCCGTCGGGAGCGATTCCTACGGCACGATGCACTACCTGCAGGGGTTCATGAAAGCCCTCTCCGATGGGGACCTCTACCCGAGGTGGACGGAAGGGACGAACCAGGGCCTGGGGAGCCCGACGTTCATCTTCTTTCCGCCCTTGCCTTGGTATGGCGCGGCGGCCGCATCGTGGGCGGTGGGATCGGTCCTCGGCGGCATGAAGCTCTTCATCGCGATGGTGGCGGCGTTGACCGTCATGAGCTTTCATCGCCTCGCGCGCGAGTGGGTGGGCCCCGGGATGCCGGCGGCCGCCGCGGCGGCGCTGTACCTCCTGCTCCCGTACCACATCCTCGACTTCTATCACCGGTTTGCCATCTCGGAGACGACCTCCTTTATTTTTTTCCCGCTGATCCTCATGAACGCGCGGCGCAGCCTCGACTCCACGGGCCGTGGCGCCTCCCTCGCGCTCGCGCTCTCCTTTGCGGGGCTGATCTTCACGCACATCGTCAGCACCTTCACCTTCTCTCTTTTTCTCGGGCTCTGGCTTTTGTGGGAGGTGCGCGGGCGCTGGGGCGCTCTCGTCCGGCCCGTCCTCGCGCTCGCATGCGGCGCCGGCCTTTCGGCGCCGGTCCTTCTGCCCGCCTTGATCGAGAAGGCGTACGTCAACATCTCGTGGGTCCGGGAGATGCCGAACGGAGACTTCCGCATCAACTTCATCTTCAGGGACGACGTCCTGCCGGGCCTGGGGATCAAGGACCCCGTGAAGCCTCCCGTCCTGAGGTCGGCGCACTCGCAGCTTTTCCTCGGGGTGGCCGCGGCGGCGCTCGCGCTGGCGCTCCTGCCGAGGGATCGCTCCCGGCGCAGGCGCGACGCGGTCGCGCTGGCCGCCTGTTGCGGCGCGGCGTATCTGCTCCAGTTGGAGATCTCCACGCCTGTCTGGCGCATCGTGCCCGAGCTCCCGACCATACAGTTCCCGTGGCGCTTCCAGACGCTGATGGTGATTGCCTCGCCCCTGCTGGTCGGTCTCGCAATGCGAGCCGGCTGGCCGAAGCCGGGCGGCCCGCGCTCTCGGCGCTCCAGCGGCGCGTCTGCAGGTCTGGCAATCCTGGCGCTGGCGGCAGTGGTGAACCTCCTGCTGGCCTGGCAGATTGTCCATCTGAAGCCGTTCCTGTTCGATGAACAGGTCCTCGCGAGTGACATCGTGAAATCCTGGGTGGAGCCGGCGTTCACACCCGTGCAGTTCGGCATGTACAGAACTTTCAGGCAGACGCGCCTCGATCTGCCACCCTCCTTGTTCACGGAAGGGGCGGGTGAGGTTGTCATGGAGACGTGGGCGAGCAGCCATCGTGTCCTGAGAGTCAAGAGCGCCGGCGGCGGCACGGTGCGGCTCCGCTCCTTCTGGTTTCCCGGATGGGCTGGCTCCCTCGACGGGGCGCCCTTCGAGCTGCGCCCCGATCCCCGCTACGGGGCCGTGACTTTCACCGTCCCCGCGGGGAGCCACACGGTGGAACTGCGGTTCGAGGCGACCCCTGTGCGGAGGATCGCCGCGTGGATGGCCGTCGTGTCGATTCTCGCCACCGCGGCGCTCGCATGGTGGTCGCCCAGGCTGGTCACGGCGCTGGGCACGCCTCGGGTCGCCGGGGCGGCGTGACGCCGGGCCTCCGGGGAATGCTCCGGCTAGCCCAACTTCCGCAGTTGAAGGGGTCGATTCTTTTCCCGGCGCATACTTAGCTCATTAGGTTGGCACTACATTCGGGGTCATCGCCGTCGGTCGACGCAGTCGTTCCGGCAGCTTCAGCCCCAGCCTGTCGAGCAAC
>JAWPNA010000174.1:0-13059 GCA_045402695.1 Acidobacteriota bacterium | reverse complement strand
CTCTGGCCACATTCTCCGATATCGGCGGCGGATCGTCCGGCATGGGCAACCTGTCGGCCGACCCGGTCTTCG
The DNA here is from genome assembly GCA_045402695.1 of Acidobacteriota bacterium. GTDB lineage: Bacteria > Acidobacteriota > Polarisedimenticolia > JACPZX01 > DASXTC01 > JAWPNA01. Next base: position 12,987 of record JAWPNA010000174.1, on the reverse strand, counting down.
TGGCCGGTGGCATCGGCAAGTTCTTTCTCGCGCAGGATGCCAACACGATCAGCCCCGCGGTGGACAGCGGCAGCGCCATGGCGCAGGATCTTTCGATGGAGGCGCGCACCACCAGCCCGGCGCTGAGTCTCGACACCGGAATGGTGGACATGGGCTTCCACTATCCGGCCGGCGTGGGGGCATCCGCCGATCCGATCGCATTCACGCGCATCGATCCCTCCTCGGGCGATTTCGGCGGCGCCGATTGGGTCCTCATTCGCGGGCGTGGGTTCGATCCCGGCGCCACGGTGACCGTCGGGGGCGCGCCCGCGACGGAGACGATCTACGCCTCCGCCACACGGATCCTGGCGCAGCCCCCCCCACACGGCCTGGGCGCCGTGGATGTCGTGGTCACCAACCCTGATCTGACGTCGGTCTCGGCGGCGGGCGCCTACACCTACGTGGACAACCTGCCGCCTGACTGGGCGATCACTGTCGGCCTGCAGTCGGCCGCGAGCAGTCTGGACTGCGTCAGAACCGCGCTGCTGACGTGGAACGCGGCCGTGGACGCAGCGACCCCACCCGTGACCTACTCGATCCATCGTGAGAAGTGCGATCCGGACACGGTGGACCTGACACATCCGTGCACCAACTTCGGTTATTTCCCCAGTGCCACCAACTTCATCGGCACCACCCCCAACGGCTTTTACGTCGATCCCGCCTTTCCGACCGGGGGAGCCGACGACAAGTACATCTATCTGATCCGAGCCTCGGACGCGGTGCTGCCGTCCGCCAACCGCGAGTTCAACTACTCCAAGCGGATCGTGCTTGTGAAAAAGGTGACCGGGGATCTCACGCCCCCCTCCTTCGTGGGCGAGACGCTGGAGATCCCCACGAACAGCCTGCTCGACTGGCAGGGGGCCGCGGGCGCCCTCAGCTACCGCGTCTACCGGCAGACCAGCGCCGCCTCCTACGGCACGCCGGCGAGTCTCGTGCCGCTGATCACGCTCACCACCGCCAACAATGATCAGAATGCCGACGGCGTGACCGACACCCAGTACAGCGACGCCACCCTTCCGGCCGCGGACACCGCCTTCTTCTACCGCATCACGGCGCTTGATGCCTGCAGCATCGAGACCCTCCTGGAACTCGGGCTGTAGACCTCCCGCCGCTCCGTCCGTTTTCGTCTAGAATCACTCCGCCATGGCCGACGTGATGCCCATTTCGCGCAGCGCCGCTTCACTGCTGATCTCGCGCCTCGCCGTCGCCGGCATCGCGTTGCTGTTCCTGGGCGTCAGCACTCGCCTGCTCACGTTGGAGGAGATGGCGGTATTCGCCCTCTACAGCACGCTGTGCGGGCTCCTGACGCCGGTGTGCAGCCTGGGCCTGCTGACCTCCTGCATCAAGCTGCTGCCGGGCCTGCTGGCCAAGGACGACCGTGCGGGGACGGCGCTGCTGCTGCGGCGGGCGGCTTGCGTCTACGTGACGGGCGCCTCCGTGGTGACGGTCGCGCTCCTGCTCGGCGCCGGACTCATTGGCCGGCTGATCCTGAGGAGCCCCGATCTTTCGGCTGACGTGCGCGCCGCCTGCCTCGCCGCGTTTTGCTTCGGGCTCTACGAGGCAAGCCAGCTCCTGCTCTCGGCTCTCCAGCGGTTCGGCCGCGTGGGCGCTTACAACGTGGCCGCGGCTCTCACCCAGCGCATCCTCTCTCTCGGCCTCTTCTTCGTCTTCGGCCTGAGAGGCTACCTCGCGGGTTTCGCCATCGGGTCGCTCGCGGGGGCGGCCCTGGGGATCGCCACCATCATTCCGCTGATGCGGAAGAACGGATCGACTCAGGCGGAGAACCGCGCGTGCGGTGACAGCGCGATCGGGACCATGATCTACTCCCTGCCATTTTACGCGGACGGTTACCTGCGCTATTTCTACATGCAGGCGGATCAGCTCTTAGTGGCGCTCTTTCTCGGGCCCGCCGATCTGTCGCTTTACTTCGTGGCGAAGAGGTTCATCCAGTACGCTCAGGTGCTGGTGAGCAGCCTCGTGGACCCGCTGGGCACGAAGGCCGCCCAGATGCGCGAGACCGAGCCCTCGGCGCTCGCACGAACCTTCGGCATCTCACTGCGATACTTCGTGCTGCTGTTCGTCCCGCTATCGGTCCTGCTGGCCTCCGCCAGTCCATTCCTCCTGCTGCTGGTGGGAGGAGAGAGGTACGCGTCCGCGGCGTGGGCCCTGGCGCTGCTGTTTCTCTCCGTCCCATTCTACGCGGTGTTTTCCCACCTCTGGACCTTTGCGTACGTGCTCGGCCGGCCGGCCGATCGGCTCGCCATCAACCTGGTCTCCACGTTCTCGCAGGCGGCCGCCATCCTGGCTCTGATGCCGTTCCTGCACCTCGCAGGCCTGGCCCTTGCGAGGGCGGCGGGATTTGCCGCGGCGATGGTCTTCGCCCGGCGACGCCTCGCGCGGCACCTGCCCGCGGCCGCCCGGCCGGTCGAGCTGTCCGCGGGGCTGGCGTGCCTCGTGCCGGTGACCGCGATGGCCGCGCTCATCACCGGGCCGCACCTGATCATCGGCCGGCCTCTCCTGATCCCGATTTATGCGGTTCCAGCCGTGGCGGCATGCGCCGCGGGGTACTTCATGCTCGTGCTCACGCCGCAGGATCGCTCGGAGTTGGCTCGCCTGGTGCCGGGACAGGGGAGGGCATCGCGCTTTCTGAGGACCGCCCTCATGCGAGGGGTTGCCGCCGGTGCGGGATCGCATCGGATCTGATATTCTCCGCGCGAAGATGAGGGACATCCCACCACGCGGCCCCGGCCTTGGCCGGCGAGTTGCCGCCGCGCTCGCAGTGCTCGGGGCGCTCCTGCTGCTCGCCTTCAGCTTCCATCACGTCCCCTCCACCGAGGACCGGTTCTGCATCAGACGCTGGAGCATCGGTGGAAAGGCTTCCGTGCTCTCGCCGGGCTGGCGCCTGGCGCCGCCTCTTGTGTCACACATCGCGTTCTATCCCGCGCGGCCCGTCCCGGTTCACGCGCGGATCGGCCTGAGGGATCACTCCGGCGGCCTGAAGAGTCGCGAGGGGGCCGCTACCTTTGCGGCGGGCACGCTCCAGCTTCGGGCGAATCCGGACCGCCCGATCGATCTGTCCCGTGCCTTCCCCGAGGGATTGGGCATAGGGGCCGAACAGAAGATCCTGTCGGCGTTCGCGGCGCCGCTGTCACGGTTCACCTCGGCGCGCTCGTTCCGCGATCTGATGCCGCGCGAGGGCCCGGCGGCATTCGGTGTTCCGCGGGAGGTCACCGAGGAGATCGCCCGCATGGGCCTCATGGTGGAATCCTCCAGCGCGCTGACGTTCTATCCCTTGCCGTCGGTGCGCGAGGCCTCCCTCAATCGGACAACTTCTTCAGCGCGTCGAGTCCTGATGATCGGCCTGGACGGCGCCGACTGGGACATCCTCGACCCGCTGATGCGCGACGGTCGCATGCCCCGTCTCGAGAGGTTGGTGGCATCGGGTGTGCGCGCGCGCCTCAGGACGATCACTCCTGTGTTGTCTCCCATCATCTGGACGAGCATCGCGACCGGCGTGGGCCCATCGCGCCATGGCATCGTTGATTTCCTGGCCACCAGCAAGACAACGGGCAAGCAGATGCCGGTCACATCCAACATGCGTCGGGTCAAGGCCCTCTGGAACATCCTCTCGGAACACGGCCGCTCCAGCGGCGTGGTGGCCTGGTGGGCAACCTGGCCCGCAGAGCAGATCGAAGGGTTCATCGTCTCCGACCGCGTGGCCTACCAGCTCTTCGGGTTCAAGGACGAGGGGGAGGGGCTGCGCAAGCGGACATACCCTGAGGCGCTGGGCCTCGTCATTCACCCGCTCATCATCTCGCCGTCCGAGATCACGGACACCGAGGTGGAGCGGTTCATGAATGTCGCCGACGCGAAAGACCGCGGCGTGCCCGGGCTGGAGGAGAACATGCGAAGCCTCAAGACGATCATGGCTTCGGCGAGGACCTATTTCTCCATCGGCAATGATCTTCTCTCGGCCTATGACCCTGATTTCAAGGCGATCTATTTCGAAGGGACCGACACCGTCGCGCACAACTTCATGCGATATCGGCGCCCCGCAATGCCCGGTGTCACGGACGTCGAAGTGGCCGTCTACGGGGACGTCGTGGATCGGTACTACGAGTCACGCGACGAGCGTCTCGAGGAGCTGCTCTCGTTGGCCGATGAGAACACCGTGGTCATCATCTGCTCCGACCACGGCTTTCGCACCGGCTCGAACCGCCCGACCACCGACCCGCGCATCGGGGTGGGAGGCGCGGCCGACTGGCACCGCAAGTTCGGCATCTTGATCATGGCGGGGCCGGGTGTGAGAAGGGGAGTCACGATCGAGGACGCTTCGGTGCTCGACATCGCTCCGACCGTGCTGGCGGTCATGGGCCTGCCGGTGGCGCAGGACATGGAAGGCAGGGCGCTCGCCGAGGCGTTCGATCCGCCGCTGCACACCCAGGCCATCGCGACATATGAGACAGCAGGCGGTGACGAAAGCGCCGAGCCGGTGGGATCGGCCCTGGACTCGGAGATCATCGCGAAGCTGACGGCGTTGGGCTACGTCTCACAGGAAGGAACCAACGCCATGAACAACACCGGGATCACGCTGCTGGAGCGTGGGCGCTACAGCGAGGCGGCCGACGCGTTCCGCCGCGCGCTGGCGCAGGATCCCGCGTTCATCCATGGACGCATCAACCTGGGGCGCGCCCAGATGCTGATGAAGGACTTTGCGGGGGCCATCGCGACGTTCGGCGAGGTGCTCCGGTCCGACCCATCCCACGCCGAGGTGCACAACCTGCTCGGCAATATCTACATGAACCAGGGCGATTTGAAAAAGGCCGAGCACCACTTCACCAAGGCGATCGCCGCGCAGCCCAACGACACCCACGTGCACAACAGCCTGGGCCTGCTGTACGAGAAGCTGGGCAAGGACGACCGGGCGCTCGACGAGTACCGCAAGGTGGTCGCGGTGGATCCTGACTACGCCGAGGGATACAACAACATGGGGCTCATCTACCGCAAGGAGGGCGACCCCCGCAAGGCAATTGAATTGTTCGACCGGGCGATCCGGGCCGACGCGGAGTTCGCCGGCTCATACAACAACATGGGCCTGGCCTATCAGGATCTGGGACAGACGGCGTCCGCCCGCGATGCTTACGATCGAGGCCTGAAAGTTGACCCGGACAACGCGGTGATCCTGAACAACCTGGGGACGGTGGACCTGGCCGAGAAGAAGCTGGAGGACGCGAAGAGCCGGTTCGAGATGTCCATCAAGGCCGATCCAGAATACACCTCCGCGCACAACAACCTCGGGGCCGTGCTCGGGATGCTCGGCCGGCCGGATGAAGCCTTCGAGCAGTACCTCAAGGCGGTGGACCTGGACCCGGCCTACACCGATGCGCGGTTCAACCTGGGTCGCCATCTCATCGCCGCCGGCAAGACGCGAGAGGGAATCGAGATGCTCGAAAAAGTGCTGCAGATCGATTCGCACTACGGCAAAGCCGCGCTGCAGATCGCCGTCGTGCTGGCGCAGCAGGGGGAGACCGAGGCCGCTCTCCGGCAGGCCACGCGGGCCGCCGCGGAGATCCGGGCATCTCCCGACCCCCACAACCTGCTGGCCGACCTCTACCTGCGCCTGAACAGGCGGGACGAGGCCCTGCGTGAGCTGAAAAGATCTCTGGCCCTCGATTCCGCCCAGCCCCGGGTCGTCGAGACGATCCAGAAGCTGGAGGCGGCCGGGAGCTGACGCGTGAGTAGCTACCAGCGCGCCGTGGCGGTGAGGTACAGGCCGATTCCGGAGAACAGCAGGTTCGGTGCCCATGCCGCCAACAGCGGCGGAAGGAGCGCCACCTCGCCGAGCTTTCCGAATGCCTGCAACGCGCCGTAGTAGACAAACGCCAGAAGGATGCTGACCACAATGGCGAAGACGGGCCCGCGGCGCTCGATCCGGAAAGCGAACGGCAGGCCGATCAGCACCATCACCAGACAGACGCCAGGGACGGCGAACTTCCGATACAGCCCGACGCGCAGCTCCCGGGAGTCATAGCCGCGGCGCTCAAGGTCCAGCACGTACGCTCTCAACTCTCGGTAGTTCATCTGATCGGGCGCCTTCCAGTCCTGCACGAAGTAGTCGGGCGGGTCGATCTGGGCGAATGTCAGCGTGGAGAACGGGTCGTACCGCTCCTGGGCGCCGCTGAACGTGCGTATCCAGCCGTCCTCGAGGCTCCAGGCGCCGTCACGCCAGGTCGCACGCGCGGCGAAGACCCGCTCCTCCACGTTGAAGCTACCCGCCTGGAACTTGAACACCGACAGAGCCTGGAACTCCTGCTTCTTCGGATTGAAGTCGCTGAAGTTGAACAGAAGTCCCTGGGCGCCGAACACCCACCGCCGGGACGGGATGCGGTAGCTGCGCGGGCTGCGGTTGCGGAGCTGGTCTCGGATCTGGTTCGCCTGCTGGTTCGAGTACGGGAGCACGGCGTCGTTCGCGGCGAAGGAAAGGGCCGCCATGACGAGACTGGCCATGACGAAAGGGGTCGCCACGCGAACCAGGCCAATCCCCCCGGCCCGGATCGCCGTCAGCTCGTGCGTCCTCGCAAGAAGAGCGAAGCTGACCAGGGTGCCGATGCAGAGGCTGATCGGCACCACGTAGGAAAACAAGATCTGCGGCTGCAGGTAGAGCAGGTAGGCAACCAGGAGCGCCACCCCCTTGCCACCCTGGGACAGATCGTCGATGGCCTGCACCGCATAGAAGATGGTGAAGAGGACCGCCAGCGACAACGCGACGAGCGCCGACAGGCCGACCAAGTGCCGCAGGAGGTAGCGATCCAGGGTCGATGGGAACTGCCGCGGGCCCGTGCCGGGCGGGATCTGGATGCCGCGCGGAGACTCGACGGCGGCCTGCGGGCCTTCGACCGCATCCAGCGTGAGGTCCTCGGCGATCCGGGTGCGCCGAGGAGAAGAGCGCAGGCCGAAATCGAGGCGCGAGCCGGTGGCGAGCATGGCGAGCCCGATGGCCAGAAAGAACACGTTTCCCGCCCACATGGCGACGGCGGGAGAAAGGAACCCTCGATCGGCGAGCTGCTCTCCGGCGGTGAGCATGGCATACGACACGATGATGACCAGCAGGCTCATCGCGAAGCCCCAGCTCCTCCCCGTGGCGCCCCGCCGGCCCAGAGCCAGCGGCAGCCCGAGGATGGAGAAGACGAGCGGCGTCAGTGGCAACGAGAACTTCTTGTGCACCTCGACCAGAGTCTCGGCGATCTGCCTGCGGCCGCTGCTGGTGTCTGCCCTAGGCTGGACACCCTCCAGCGTGATCAGAAGCTCGGAAACCGTTTGCTCACGCAGGTTGCGAGGGGGAGGCGCGGCCAGCGAACGGATCATCTCCTGCATGACGAGGTCGGGCGGCCGTTCGATCACCTGGTTATCTGAGCGGGTGATCTGGTAGACGTCCGGCTCGCCGCTTTGCCAGGCGTGCGATACGACCTGGTCGAGATGAAATTCAATGGTGCCGTCGGCGGGCTGCTGGCGCATCGAGACGGAGCCCGCCAGCGACAGCTCCTCGTCGCCGGTCGGAAACTTCTGGTAGAGCAGCACCTGGCGCAAAGTGCCGTCGGAAGGCGATGACGTGTCGGCGTAGATCAGCATGTTGGGGATGCGTTCGTAGAAGCTCCGGGGCTGGATTTCCCGGTTGATGTCGGCCGCCAGGAAGATCTGCGCGTTGAGCTGGTGCTGGGCATAGTTGGCCGCGGGGACGGCCTGGTTGAACAGGAGCCATGAGATCGAGCTGGCAAGAAGCCCCAGCGCCACCACGGGGACCAGCAGGCGCCGGTCGGAGTAGCCGCTGGCGCGAAGCGCGGTGATCTCGCTGTCGGCCGACAGCCGGCCGATGCCGACCAGAACGCCCAGAAGCACCGCCATCGGGATGACCAGCACCATGATGCGCGGGAGCGAGAGGAGGATGTACTGCGTCACGAGGCCCAGAGGCAGATCACGTCGGATCAGCAGCTCGGCGGCTTCCAGCAACAGGTTCATTACGAGAACGAGCCCGTAGACGGCCATGCCGAGCAGCGTCGGGCCGAGGATCTCCTTGAAGACGTAGCGGCTGATGCGCGACATGTCACCGTAAAGGAAAGGACTTCTCGCAGGCCAGGACGGTGAGCATGTTAGATCAGCGTCCTGGCGTGATCAAAGGGTAACTCGATCCCAGCGCCACTGCTTTCGTGAAGGCTCCTGGGGCGAGCTTCCGTAGCGTCCGATAAGGGATATTATGTCAACTTACTATTCTGGCAGGGTAGGCCTGCACGCCAGGGCTTCCCCGGCGTATCATTTAGTTCTATCAACAAGGCGACGGGCCCCCAATGAACCCGACGAACTCACCCGCGCTACGAGATTCGACAACCGCTCAATCGCTCCGGAACCGGCAGGGCGACCTTCCGAAGTGGAAGCAGGCGCTTTTCGCCCCTACCGTCTTTCTGCTACAACATCCGCTGGGAGCGATCGTGGTGGATCAGTCGCCGATCCTCGAGGGGAATCCCGGAAGGCCCCAGAGCCTCCACAGCGACACGGGAGTGCACGACTCGGAGGTCGGCTCCCGCAAGCTGGCCTCGTTTCTGTATGATCGGATCTTCTCCTCCAACCCGGCGGGCCCAGCTAGCGATCCGCATCCACCAGTTCCGCGATGACCGCCTGCCCCCCTGGGAGAGAACCCACCTCCGGGCGGCAGAAGTGTCCTGAGGTGATGCGACTGCTCGGACTGGTGTCCTCGGGCGCACGGCCGCGATTCGCGGAGGGAATCGTCTCCGGCGATGCGATCCCCCACAGCCTTCGGCACATGGGGGCGTTCTTCCGGGCGAACAGACGGCTGGCATGCCCCTTTCAATGCGCTCCAGCGGTCCCTCTGCCAGGGCCGGTTGCGGCCTCGGCCGCCTGGAGGATTCACGCGATGTCTCTTTCACATGGAAGCTCCACGAGCTTCTGGCCTCCGTTCTGCCCGAATTCCACCTGCGCTCAGGCGACGCGCGCGCACAAGACCGGGTTTTTCCGCCACGGGCACTACACCACGCAGATCCATGGCTATCCGATCCCGAGGTTCCTCTGCCGCGTCTGCCGGCACACCATGTCGTCCCAGACATTCGACTCCACCTACCGGCTCCGGATGCCAGAGCTGGAGGCTGCCATCATCCGCGAGATCCAGCAAGGCTCCTCCCTGAGACGAGTGGCCGACATTCTGGGAATCAACCGCAAGACTGTATCACGGCGTCTCGATCGCGCCAAACATCAGGACATCCGATGGATTTCGCAGTCCTCTGGACGGTCACAGGGGACGCGTCGCGAGGCCGGAACGGGCCGGGCCGATTGACACGGCAGGGCTTGTTTCCGGGCCACGGCTCGGACTCACGCCTGACGAGAAGAGATCTCCTGGACCTGGGCGGTAATGGATCGGGGCGGGGACCCAAGGACACACTACGGGAGCGTGTCGGCGCCTTCGATCTGCGAGATGAGCTGGCGGAGAGCCGAGACGATCTCCTCCTTGCGGACCTCCGGCCTGTCGAACTTCAGGTTGACCGAGAACCGTTGCTCGCGAGAGTGGAAGCGAAAGGTAAAGGGGCGTGATGGCACGGGCGTCATCGTCTCATCGGACACTGCCGCCACGGGGGATGATTCGACAGGAAGGTTTTTCATCCTGCGGGCGTCGTCGCGCGAGAATCCTCCGCGGGAAATGAAGTCAGTCAGCCGCTTCATTTCTCCGGTCGAATTCTGCCGCGCTATCTCCACGAGTAAAGACTTACTTGAAATGTCGGCACGCCGACACTCTTCACGTATTTCCTCAGGAATGCTCGCGATACTCAACAGCTCCGTGATCGAAGTCCTCGACTTGCTGAGCTTCTGTGCGACCTTCTCGTGGGTGTACTCGAAGCGTTCGCAGAGGTACTGGATCGCGTCCGCCTCCTCGAACGCCATCAGGTCTCGACGCTGGAGGTTCTCGATGAGAGAGATCTCGAGCACTCCCCTCTCGTCGACCTCCATTTCGATGCACGGAATCTGGCTGAGCCCGGCGGCCTTGCTCGCGTGATAGCGTCGTTCGCCCGCGATGATCTGAAAACGGGCATCCACCTGCCGCACAAGCACCGGTTCGAGCAGCCCCTTCTCCTTTATCGACGAGACGAGGTCCGCGAGATCACCCAGGGTTTTGCGCGGCTGGTGAGGATTCACGTCGAGGAGAGTGATATCGATCATCCGTCCCACGGTTTCAGGCTCCCGTGGAGTGGACAGTTCCTCCACGAAATGGAAGTCGTGCCTCATTTTCATCTCGCTGGGAAGTCCACGCAGTTTAGACACGGCCGATGACCTCCTCGGAAAGGCGGTAGTAATCCAGGGCGCCGCTGCTGTCTGGGGCGAACGAGAAGATTGATTCTTTGTAAGCTGGACTCTCCTCGAGCCGCACGTTCTTGGAGATGACGGTCTTGAAGACCTTGTCGCCAAACACCTGCACGATCTGCTTCTTGATGTCGCGCCCAAGGACGGTCCGCTTGTCGTGCAGCGTAATCAGGACCCCGAGCAACTCGAGCTGCGGGTTCGGTCGAGACTTCACCTTCTCGAATGTCTCGAGCAGGTCATCCGTACCTTCCAAGGAGAAGTAGGAACTCTGCACCGGCACCAGGAGATGCGTGGCGGCGACGAGGGCGTTGATGGTCAGCAGGCCGAGGGTCGGGGGCGTGTCTATGATGATGTACTCGTAGTCGCCAAGGACGTCTTTCATCCGGTCTTTCAGGCGGAAGTGGCTGTCCAACTCCCCGACCAGCCGGCTCTCGAGCTTGGCCAGCGAGATGCGGGCCGGCGCGATGTCGAGGTACAGCACCGGCGATTTCACGATCACATCCCGCATGGTCAGGCCTGGCTCCACGAGGGCTTCGTACACTGAACGCTCCGCCGTGTCACGCTCGAGGTACGACAACGTGCAGTTCCCCTGTGGGTCGAGATCCATCAACAGGGTCTTCAGGCCCTTCTGAGCGAGAGCTGCGCCGAGGTTTATCGCCGTCGTGGTCTTTCCAACTCCCCCTTTTTGGTTCGCGATGGCGAGAATCATCACGCATGGCGGCGCAGGCGACTGCGCGGGAATCGGGCTATCGAGGACATTCGTGAAAACGGGCGGCTTGAAGCCAGCCTTCACGCACGCGGGCGCTCCATTCTAGGAACCGGACGGAGCCGGTGTCAAGTACTCGACGCAGATTCTGTTGGGCGAGGTCTCGAGCTCCGTGGCGCTACATCTCGTACTTGCCGAGGTCCTCGGGGTCGAGCTTTTCGAGCCACTGCCGGAGGCGATCTGATTCACCGGCGTCGCGTGTCAGGTCGGTGCTCTTGGCGCGGGAGATAACCTCCTCCTCGACGAAGATGGGAGCATCGGCCCTCAGCGCCAGTGCGATGGCATCGCTCGGGCGGGCATCAACCATGACCGTGCTGTCGCGGGAGATCAGGTGGATCATCGCGTAGAAGGTGTTCTCCTTCAGATCGGTGATCACCACTTTCTGTATTTTCGCATTGAGGTGCACCAGCACGTTCTTGAGGAGATCGTGCGTCATGGGTCGCGGGGTCGACACCTTCTCCATCTGCAGGGCGATCGCGTTCGCCTCGAACAGGCCAACCCAGATTGGCAGCACGGCCTCTCCAGTGGGGTCCTTCAGGATGATGATCGGCGAGTGGTTGATCGGATCGATCATCAGGCCCTTGAGCTTCATTTCGATGGGCATCGTGTTATCGACCTCGAAGACCGGCTGCCCCCTATTCAAGGGATTGGGGAGGGTGCGACCGGCCGGTTGCGTCATCTATATCCCCATGCCGAGGGAATGTCAAGGCGTTTTCCAGCGTTCCGGTGAGGCTGTGGGCGCCGGCTCGCGTCACTGTCACGTTCACGAGCTGTCCCACCACTGATCCGGCACCGGCGATGTTGACGAGATGGTTCTGGCTGATCCGTCCGCTGACCTGTCCCCCGGGACGCGCGGCCGGTCCGTCCACCAGCACTTCGACCATGCGGCCCTCGAACATTCTGTTCTTCTCGAGCTGGATCGATCTCTGCGTCGCCTGCAAGCGATGTAGGCGACGCATCATCTCCTGATCGGGGACATCGTTGCTCCAGGAGGAAGCCGAAGTGCCGGGCCGCGGCGAATAAGTGAATGAGAAGATCGAGTCGTACTCCATCTCCCGCACGAGGCTCATCGTCAACTGAAAATCCTCTTCTGTCTCGCCCGGGAATCCGACGATGATGTCCGTGGAGAGGCCGACGTCCGGAATCCGCTGCCGCAGCGACCTGATCCGGTCCACGTACTCCTGCCGCGTGTACCCGCGGCGCATGCGTTTCAGGACCGCATCGGAGCCTGACTGCACGGGCAGATGAAGGTGGTGGCAGATGGTCTCGTGGGATGCCATCGCCTCAATGATCGAATTCTTGAAGTGCAGCGGATGGCTGGTGGCGAATCTGACCCTCCTGACCCCGGGGACGGTGGCCACGGCGCCCAGCAGCCGGGTGAAGTCCCAGGACTCCGCCACGCCGTGGCGCCATGCGTTGACGTTCTGGCCGAGCAGCTGGATCTCCACGAGCCCTTCATCCACACACTCCCGCGCCTCGCGCAGGATCGACTCGGGCGCCCGGCAGACCTCCCGCCCCCTCGTGAAAGGCACGATGCAGAACGTGCAGTTCTTGTTGCATCCTTCCATCACGGTGATGTACGCGCGCGTTCTCGATACGCGCCGGACGACATCAACATGTTCGACGAGACTGTCTCGAGGATCGAAGACGCCGATCGCGCGCCCATTCCCGCGGGACTCTGCGAGCAGATCCGGCAACGATCCGATTCGCCGGGGGCCCATGACCAGGTCCACGTACGGAGCCCGGGCGAAGATCCTCTCCTGCTCCTGCTGGGCCACGCAACCGCACACTCCCAGGATCATCTGGGGGCGGCTGATCTT
>JAWPNA010000349.1:0-6123 GCA_045402695.1 Acidobacteriota bacterium | reverse complement strand
TGCGTTCAAGCACGTTCCGATGATGGAGGCCAACGCGGCTGAGGCCTTCAAGAACAACGTGCTGGGCACCCGAAACGTCGCCGAGAAAGCCGCGCGGCTCAATGTCGAGCGCTTCGTTCTCATATCCACCGACAAGGCCGTCAACCCCGTGAGCATCATGGGCGGGACCAAGCGGCTCGCCGAGATGGCGCTTTCCGAGATCCCCGCCTCCACGCGGTTCATGTCGGTCCGGTTCGGCAACGTGCTGGGGAGCGACGGCTCCGTGGTGCCGCTCTTCAAGAAGCAGATTGCCGAGGGAGGCCCGGTGACGGTGACGCATCCCGAAGTCACCCGGTACTTCATGACGATCAGCGAGGCGGTGCATCTGGTCCTCCAGGCGGGCAGCATGGGCAAGGGCGGCGAGGTCTTTCTGCTGGACATGGGAGAGCCGATCAGGATCATCGATCTGGCGCGCAACCTCATCGAGCTGTCGGGCTTCAAGCCGGAGGAGGAGATCGAGATCCACTATTGCGGGCTTCGTCCGGGCGAGAAGCTGCACGAGGAGCTGTACCTGAGAGGCGAGGAATGGGAGGAGACGTCCCACGAGAAGATCAAGAGGTTGAGGAACAACGCGGTCCTGCCGCCGGGGTTGACCGGCCGGCTGGACATGATGGCGCGCGCCCTCGAGACCTCGGCAGGGCCCGAGATGGAGCAGGTGGTGCGCGCGCTCATGGCGGACCTCATCCCTGATTTCGGCGGTGAAGGGGCGCGCGCAAGCAGCGATGTCATCGGAGGCGGCGCGCTGCGCACCAGCGGCTAAATCTCTGGTTCCGCTTGTTCAGTATCGTTCATTTTCACTTGACTTGGGACACCTCTGGCGGTATATGCTCGGGTCGTCCCGGATCCATTCTGAGCCATTGCTCTTCCGGCCTTCCGGAGAGGCCCGTGGTGTCTTCTCCTTGAGCGGGGGAGAGCGCACCTTCGCGGCCGAGTGTCTGCGAGCGCCCTGGAGACGCTCATGGGCCGCTACGACGACAAGCGCTGCTCGGATCGGGACAGGAAAAGAAGAAAGGGTGATGGGCCCGTGTTCGTCCGGATGTTCGCCAGACGGACGCAGGGCATGGCGGGGTGACCAGACAACGATGGTGGGGTATGTCCAGAGACATCGATGAGATCCTGACAAGCAGAGAAGCCCAGCGGTTGCTCAAGATCGGACGGACCAAACTCTGGGCGCTCACCAAGACCGGACACCTGCCCGCGTACCGGATCGGGGCCGGCAAGACCTCAGCTCTCCGCTACAAGAGGATGGAGCTGATGAAGTGGCTGGACGCGAACCGCATCGTCCTGAAGACGATGTGATCGCCGCGAGAACGCGCAGCGGATCGCCGCGGTCCTTGCCGCGGGCCCGGATCCCTTGCGGATCGGAGCCCCTGCACAGGCTGGTCGTGTGACCTGCGCGCCGTTCGTCAGCGTGATGATCCCCGCGCGCAACGAATGCGCATCGATGGACTCCTGCCTTCGCGCCGTCCTGGCGCAGGACTATCCACAGGATCGGTACGAAGTGATCGTGGCCGACGGGATGTCGGACGATGGGACGCGGCGGATCGTCTCCTCGGTCGCCGCCGGCGACGAGAGGGTGACCCTCACGGACAACCCGGCCCGCATCGTCCCGGCCGCCATGAACATCGGGATCGCACGCTGCAAAGGAGAGATCGTCGTGCGCGTGGATGGCCACACCCGCGTCGCGCCCGACTACATCAGCCGCTGCGTCGAGACGCTTCAGCGCACAGGCGCCGACGGCGCGGGTGGCGTCATGATCTCCAACCCGGATTCGACCTTCTCACGCGCGGTCGCGCTGGCCACCAGCAGCCGTTTCGGCGGGTACGACGAGGAGCTGGTCAGAAACCAGGACGACGAGCTGAACTACAGGATTCGCGCGCGTGGAGGCCGCATCGTCCTGAACCCGGCCATCCGCTCGTGGTACCGCCCGCGCGCGTCGGCCTCCGCGTTGTTTGAACAGTACTTCCGGTACGGCTGGTGGAAGCCGCGCGTGATGGCGCGCGTCCCTTCGATGATCGCGCTGCGGCACCTGGCGCCTCCGGCCTTCGTCCTGGCGCTCGTGGCGCTCCTCGCCGCGGGAGTCTCTCATCCGGCGGCGCTGGCGGCGGCCGCGAGCGCTCTCGCCCTGCACAGCCTGCTCGCGCTCTCGTTCTGCGCCATCAGCGGCCCGCCGCCGGAGGAGGGCGGGGCTGCTCCCGCGCGTCGCCTGCCGGGGCTGGCCCTCGTGCCGGTCGCGGCGCTCGTCATCCACGTCGCCTACGGGACGGGACTGCTGCTCGGACTGTTCGGCGTGATGGGCAGGCCCCACGCGGGCTCGGGCCGCGCGCTGCGCACGCCCGACGCGGGAAGGTAGCGGATGGCCGATTTCATCCCGTTCGCGAGGCCCGACATCACCCAGGCCGAGATCGACGCGGTGGTTGAGACGTTGCGCTCTTTGTGGATCACGACCGGTCCCCGTGCGAGGCAGTTCGAGGAGGAGTTCGCCGCCCGGATCGGAAGCCGTCACGCGGTGGCCGTCTCCTCCTGCACCGCGGGACTGCACCTGTCTCTGAAGACCGCGGGGGTGGGCGCGGGCGACGAGGTGATCACCACCCCCTACACGTTCACCGCGAGCGCCGCGGCGATCCTGCACGCAGGGGCCCGTCCGGTGCTCGCCGACGTGGAGAGAGACACCGCCAATCTCGACCCGGCCGCGGCCGAGGCGGCCGTCACGTCCCGTACCCGCGCGATCCTTCCGGTGCACATCGCGGGTCATCCGTGCGCCATGGACGAGATCGGGGACCTGGCCCGGCGGCACCGACTCACGGTGATCGAGGACGCGGCCCACGCTCTCCCGGCGTCATACCGCGGGCGGGCCGTGGGGACGATCAGCCCCATGACCGTGTTCAGTTTCCACGCCACGAAGAATCTCACGACGGGCGAGGGGGGGATGGTCACCACCGACGATGACGGTCTGAACGACCGGCTCTCGATCCTGGGATACCACGGCATGAGCCGCGACGGTCAGAAGCGCTACACCGCGCGCGGATCCTGGTCCTACGAGATCGTGGAGGATGGCTTCAAGTACAACCTCCCCGACCTGCAGGCGGCTCTCGGCCTGGTGCAGCTCCGGCGGCTTGACGAGATGCAGGCGGCCCGGCTGAAGATCGTGGAAGCCTATCAGGCCGCCTTCAAGGATGTGAAAGGCCTGATTGTCCCGGAGACGCGCCCCGAGGCGGGCCATGCGTGGCACCTGTACATCCTGCGCCTCGACACCAAGGCGTTGACGATCGATCGCGATCGGTTCATCGAGGAGCTGACGCGGCTCGGCGTGGGCGTCAGCGTGCATTTCATCCCCCTGGGCCACCATCCGCTGTACCGCAAGGCCCTGGGAATCGGTCCTCATGATTTCCCCGTGGCCGAGGAGATCTACCGATCGTCGCTGTCGTTGCCGCTCTATCCATCCCTCGCGCGCGCGGAGGTGGAGTGTGTCATCCAGACGGTGCTGTCGGTGGCTCGGGGGCACATGAGATGAGCGCGCCTGCGTGCCGGATCCTCTTCGTGGGCGCCGTGCACGAGGCGCGGCGCTGCCTCGACGCCATGACGGCGTCGGCAGAGCGGTTCACCGGCATCGTGACACTGCCAGACTCGGTCGCGGCAATGACTTCGGGCGCGGTCCCGTTCGATGACGCGGCGAGGATTCTCCGGGTGTCATTGCTCAAGGCGCGTGACCTCGGTAACGCGCCCGTTCTGGAACAAGTGCGGGCCGCGGCCCCCGACCTGATCCTGGTGATCGGGTGGACGCGGCTGCTGCCTGCCGCGATCTTGAAGATCCCGCTGCTGGGATGCGTGGGGTTTCACGCGAGCCTCCTGCCGCGGTGCCGAGGGCGGGCCCCGGTGAACTGGGCGATCATCAACGGCGAGGCCGAAACGGGCAACACGATGTTCTTCCTCGACGAGGGAGCGGACACCGGCGACATCATCGCGCAGCGACGCATCCCGATCTCGAATGTGGACACCTGCGCCTCGGGCTATGACAAGGTGGCCGCCGCGGCGATCGATATGTTGAAGGAGAACCTCCCGCTTCTGAAAGAAGGCCGCGCGCCGCGGTCGCCGCAGGATCACGCGAAGGCCACGGTGATGCCGAAGCGGCGTCCGGACGATGGGCTGATCGACTGGTCGCGCGGCGCGCGCGAGCTGCACAACTGGGTCCGGGCGTTGACGCATCCGTACCCGGGGGCGTTCAGCCTCGTGGATGGACGTAGACTGTTCGTCTGGGAGGCGCGGGTCTGCGGCCAGGGAGCTCCTCCAGGAAATCCAGGAGAGGTGGTCGGAATCGATCCTGCCGGGGGGCTGGTGGTGGCCACAGGCGACGGGCATCTCACGTTGAAGAGGGTGCAGTGGGAATCGGAGTCGGAAGTAGCGGCGGCGGCGCTCGAGCATCTTCAAGGACGCCGGATGCAGTGTCCGGCCCGCGCCGCATGAAGGTCCTCGTGGTGTGCGCGCATCCCGACGACGAGGTGCTGGGGCCGGGTGGGACGATTCTGAACCACGCGCGATCGGGAGACGACGTGTCGATCCTGCTGGCCTGCTGCGGCGACAACCTCCGCTACGGACGGGAGCAAACCGTGGTGATGCGCGGCATCTCGGAGAGCGTGGCCGCGCGGCTTGGGGCGCAACGCGTGATGTTCGGAGAGCTTCCGGATCAGGGTCTCGATGCGATGAGCCTGAGCGATGTGGCCCGATCGATCGAGGACGCCGTCCTGAAGATCGACCCGCAGATCATCTACACGCACCACTGGGGCGACATCAACCGGGACCACCGGATCCTGTCTGAGGCGGTGATGGTGGCCACGCGCCCATTCGCGGCTCCCGGCGTGCGCGGCATCCACTGCTTCGAGACCCCCTCCGCAACCGAGTGGGGCCCCGCGGCAGGGCTGCTGCCGTTCGTCCCTCAGCGCTTCGTGGACATCTCGCGGGTTCTCGACAGGAAGCTGGACGCGTTCTCGCTGTACCCGAGCGAGGTGAGGCCGTACCCGCACCCGCGCTCGCGCGAAGCGCTCGAGGCGCGCGCCCGCTTCTGGGGAAGCGCGGCGGGCCTGCCGGCCGCCGAGGCGTTCGCCGTCTCGCGGGAGATATGCTGAGACGCTTGGTGGACATCGCGGTCTCCTCGACGCTGCTCGTTCTGCTGTCGCCCGTGCTGATGCTGGCCGCGCTGGCGATCCGGCTCGACTCGAAGGGCCGCGCTCTGTTCCGCCAGACCCGCGCGGGCAAGGACGGCGTCCCCTTCACGATCTACAAGTTTCGCAGCATGCGCGCCGAGGCGGGGTCGGATGCCGCCACGCCGGCGGTGCGGCGCGATCCGCGCATCACGCGGATGGGGGCGTTCCTGAGAGACAGCAAGATCGACGAGCTGCCGCAGCTCCTCAACGTGCTGAAGGGCGACATGACGCTCATCGGGCCGCGCGCGGAGACCCCCAACTTCGTGGCGCGCTACACGCAGCGCCAGCGCGAGGTGCTGAAAGCGAAGCCCGGCCTGACAGGGCCCGGGCAGATCCACTACACCACGACGCAGGCGGCTTCGCTCGAGGCCGCCGCCGATGCCGAGCGGTTCTACAACGAGAGAATCCTGCCCGAGAAACTCGAGAAGGACCTGGAGTACATCCGGTCCCGATCGCTCCGCGCGGATCTCGCCATCCTGCTCAGGACGTGCGCCGTGGTGCTGACGCTCGGACGGAGAGGATGAGGGGAGATGCCCGATTCCCCGCGCCGCGTCCTGATCCTCATCGCGCAGCTTGCCCGCGGCGGAGCCGAGAATCAGGTGCACGAGCTGGCGGTGCGGCTCGACAGGCAACGCTTCCTTCCGATCGTGATGACGTTCGAAGCCGGTGGGCATTACCAGGGGATGCTTGCCGCCGCGGGTGTCGAGGTGATCGTCCTGGACAAGAGGGGGTGGAGGGAGGCTGACGCTCTGACGCGCCTCGCGACGCTCATGAGGCGGCGACGCGTCGATCTGGTTCACGGGTTCCTGTTTCCGGCGAACTGGCGAGCGGTGGCGGCCTCCGCGATCGCGGGCGTGAAGGCCGTCGTCTGCGGCGTGCGCAG
>JAWPNA010000027.1:0-4112 GCA_045402695.1 Acidobacteriota bacterium | reverse complement strand
CGTTCAGCGCCGGGAACATCGGCGAGCATCAGGGCTTAGCTGATTCCCCTGGGCCGGAGGTCGCGGGTTCAAACCGTGCCCCCGCTACCACCGTAAAAGACATCCCGGCTCCATTCGACCCTGTAGCGGGTGGAGCCGGGAGTTTTTTCCAGAAGATCAGCGCCTCGCCCTCCCGCGGCTTCACCTCGATGCGCTCGATGAAGCCTCGGAGAAAGGTCTTCTGTTCCTCGACCGACCCGCAGCTCCGGATCTCGTCCAGTCGGCCCACGTAGGCCCGTAGCTCGCCAGCCAGAGCCCGCGGATCCACCGATTCCGCATGCGGGGCCGCCTCGCATTCGGCGAGCGCCGCCTCGAGCCGTCCCCGTTCGCGGGAGAGCTCGGCCAGCTTCTCCTGGACGAACACCTTCGTGCTCTCCGTCATCGTGTCGAGCAAGACGGAAGCCTTCTCCTTGATGGCGGCGAGCCGCGCTCGGAGCTTGCCGGCATGTTCTGCCGGGTTGGTGCCGGAAGGTCCGATCTCCTCAGCGATCATCTTCGCCAGGAGATCCTCGCCACCCGCATCGAGGAACACGGCCAGGCGGGCGTCGACCCGCCGCCAGATCAAGGTCTCCATCTCGTCCTTCGGGACGGCGCGGCGGATGCAGACCGTGCGTCCTTTGGCCAGATAGCCGGAGCAGAAGTAGGAGGCGGTCTTCACCGGTTCGCCCGACGTCTTCCTCTTGCCCTTGGTCGTGGTCTGCCCGCAGTAGGCGTTGCCGCAACTGCACCGCATCAGGCCGGACAGGACGTAGGGCGAGGACTTGGCGCGGCCGCGCCGGTAGGCCGAGTCGCCGGCAGTGGAGCTACCGGACCGGTGGCGGTCGAGGACCTTGCGATATGTCTCCCGGCTGACGATGGCAGGGTGAGTGTTCTCGATGACCACCCAGTCCTCGCGTGGATTCCAGTCGGACTTGCTGGCGCGGTGGCGGGGACGTTCCTGTGCAAGCCTGTTGGCAATCCTGTGGAACTTCGCTGACGATCGGCGGTTGAAGTAGAGGTCGCCGATATAGATCCCGTTCTTGACGATCGACCTGATGGTGCCCGTGCCCCACGCACAGCTCGTCGCCTTGGACCAGTTGCCGTCACGAGGGGAGGGGACGCCCTCGTCGTTGAGTCTCGCGGCGATGCTGTGATAGCCGAGACCTTCTTGCTCGTACATTCGGAAGATGCGCCGGATCAGAGCGACCCGGTCTGGGCTGCTGAGAACCAGACGCGGCCGGTCGCTCTTGGGCCGAGCGAGCCGGGTGCCGCGCGGATGCATGCGGAGGAAGGTCCCATCCGGCCCGTACTCCTCCTTGTTGCCGTCGACGGCGAACCGGATGATCCGGATCGGGCGGCCAGCGGGATCATCGTAGTGGGACCAGGCAACCCACGGGTGCGCTGGTGAAACGAGGTGTGGATGGTGCGGAGTTGCTGCGTCAAGGCACGTGTACCATCCCGATGGTGCCCATGGCCATGCCCCGTGTCCAGTTCTATTGCGGGCTCTCGCCCACGGCCCCATGCAGCTCCCGCGACTGTTCCAGCGCCAGGGTCGCCCACGCGGTGCCCGGGTACCTGTCGGCGAAAAGGCTCAACACCTCCGCCTCGCGTGCGGGGTCATGATCTCGCTCTACGTTTGGTACCTTTCTGAGCTTTGCCTTGACCATGAGCTTGCCCAGATAGTGAACCTTTCCCGCGTCGATGTGGATCGAGAAGTCGGGATGAGGCGGCATCTCGACCGCGAGCCAGCCGGCGCCGCTCGAGCCGCGGATGATCCTGACTATGTAGTCGTCAGGCTCGAGGCCCGTGAACAGCACGACATCTCGCAGTCCGCGTCGGCCCGCGGCACCGGCCCTGTAAACGTGCGATTCGTCTCCTTTGCGGACAAGTGCGATCCCGTCCATGTCGTAGGATTGAAGGGCCTGCCTGATGTTTCCATCGATCAAGAGGATGCCCACCCTTGCGGGATCGGTGACGAGCGTCTTGGGGGCAACGGGAAACCCCTGCTTGACCTCCCGGTTGAACTGGCTCCATGTCATCTTCTGAGGAGATGCCTCCTCGACGACGGGGCCGGCTTCCTGGACGACGGGGGCAGCCTCCTCGATGACGGGGCCAGCTTCCTGGACGACGGGAGCAGCTTCCTGGACGACGGGGCCAGCTTCCTGGACGATGGGAGCAGCTTCCTCGGGCGGCATCATTCCCTTCGCCGCTTCGCGGGCCGCGAGAAGCGCCCCGTGGATCGCATCGTAGATGGCGACGGTGTCCTTGCCGTGACCGAGCCGATTCCCATCGTTGAAGCCGGCGAGATGGGTCACACCCTCCTGCGTGTACTCCGCGATGGCCCACTGATTGAAGTGGTTCGCCCTCATCAGTCCCGTGGAGACGTTGCGCACATCCGCCATGGGGATATGCAGCTCCAGCTTCTCCGCCCGGAAGTCGAGGGCCGTCGGCGTAATAGTGAGGGTCCCGCTCGCGTCAAACGCCTTGATGACATTTCCATGCTTCTCGTCCCGATACCAGACATTCTCGAAGGTCCACGAGGTCGGGGGCTTTGCACCTTCCTCACCCTCGGGGCCCGCGTTGGTGGCGGGCGCGCAAAAAGCGGCCCACACGACGACGCAGGGCACCGACAGCGCGATTCTGTGAAGTCTCATGTCGCACCTCCATCGCCGATGGCATTCCACAACCCCGCACCCCCAGCTGCGCCTCTCTACCTCCCTTGGATTTGATACTACGCCGATGCAATCACGGGAGTCAATACCTGCGCCCTCTTCGCCGCCGGCAGCCCCCCTCATTGTCCCCATGTACTTGCCCTGGAGCTTGAGGGGCGCCTCTTCTGGGCGAGCAACACCAACTCGAATTGCCCCTTCGGGCAAGAGTTGACCGAACCTGGAACGGGAGTACAATCGGCCACCGGCTCGGCACTGGGAGGGCCAGCCGAGCGGGCATTTTGTTTCCTTCCTTCGTAGGGGGTATGCGATGACGAGACACAAGCTCATGGTCTGTGGTGTGGCGATCCTGCTGCTGGCCGCCGCAGTGGTGGCGACCATTTCGATCGCGCCGGTTGCGCAGAGGCAGGAGTCGCAGGTCACAGCGGCTGGATCTCAGGAAGGCTCCTTCGATCTCGCGTGTAGCCCGCCGCCGCAGTGCTTTAGGGACCGTGACTGCGACAGCATCTGCGGCAAGAGGAATGGTACCTGCCGACGGGTCAACTCATGCTACAACGAGTGTGTCTGCAACCAGACGTTCCAGGCGTCCGGGATGTAGGTATCGCTCGCGCACGGTGGGTGGGGTCACCCAGACCCCACCTGCTCTCTTCCTCTCCCTGACCCGAAACATCAGGGACTCGATCAGGAGGCTGGGGAAGGAGATGTCATTCCCCTCCCAGCCTACCCCGCCATCCTCTCCGCCGCTGCTATCGCCGCCCTGATCCCGTTCGCAGCGGGGCACCATGGTTAGCGCGGGACCCACGAGATGACACTACACCACGCGCCCTCGTAGGTCCTACTCGTCTGGCGTCGGAAGTCTTTTCAGATTCGCTTCCACCTCCTTCATCCCCGGTTCAAGCTCCAGCGCCCTCGTGAAATCGGCTCGCGCGCCTTCGCGGTCGCCGAGTTTTATCCTGGCCAGCCCGCGGTTGTTGTGCGCCTGCGCGTCTGACGGGTAGAGCTCGATGGCGCGGCTGAAATCCGCCAGAGCATCCTGCAGCCGGCCCGCGTTCATCAGATCGAGCCCTCTGTTGTACCGGGCGGCGACGAGCTGCGGGGCGAGCATGAGCGCCGCGTCGTAGCGAACGAGGGCGTCATCGAGCTTGCCCTGCTGTCCGAGCGCGACGGCTTGGTTCGAGAGCAGATGCGCGATGACCTCTGCATTAGACAGTTCCCACATGAACACGCCGGCCGCGATGCTGGCCTCGTCGATCTTGTACCGGCGGCGGTAGGTGTCATCATCGATGTCGTGGCCGGATTCGGTCAGCTCGACATTGCGGACGGTGCTTCCGAGATGGACGCGGATGAAAAGATGGTCTGGCGTAGCTACACCATGAGCTTCGAGTCCGAGCCGCTGCGCGAGCGCGAGATAGACGATGGCCAGTC
>JAWPNA010000254.1:0-7178 GCA_045402695.1 Acidobacteriota bacterium | reverse complement strand
CCGGCAGGTTCGGCTATACGGCCACGGAGGAGACCCTCTGCAGCCTCGATCTCGCACAGCAGGCCGGCGCGTTCGCCAGACTGACTGGAGAGAGGCTCTATCGTGAGTTCAGCCTCATCGCGCGCGAAAGGGATCCTGCCTCCGCTCTCACAGCCTGCGCGCGACTGGATCTCCTGCGCCACCTGGGTCCGGGACTGCGGTGGGACGCGGCCGCTGCCCGGCGGGCGACGCGGCTGATAGGGGGCCTGCGTGCAGGACTGTTGAGCGATTCGGATGCCCTCCTCGATCGTCCCCTCCTTCTGCTGATGGTCCTTGCCATGACAGCGCGGCCGAAGGAGCTTGGTGCCCTGGCGCAGCGCCTGCGGATTCGGGGCGAGGCGGCGGAAAGGTTTGTGTCGTTCCGCGGCCCGCTCGAGTCGCTCTCGCGGGCCCTTTCCGTCCCACTGCGCCCCAGCCGCCTTGTGCGGGCCTGCGAGAACGTGCGCCCGGAGATCCTCGCGCTCGCCTGGGCCTCGTCGGAGCGCCGGGCGGCGCTCGCCGTGGAGGCCTACCTCGAACGCTATCGTGCGGTGCGCGCGTCAGTCACGGGCGAGATGCTGAGAGCCATGGGCCTCGCCCCGGGGCCGGCGTTTCAGAGCATCCTGGCCGAGCTGAGAAACGCCCGGCTCGACGGCCGTGTCGCGGACAGGGAATCCGAGCAGCGGCTGGCGCTTCGTCTTGCCAGACATTGGATGTCCGGGACTGCGTCCACGAGATCCGGGCCGCGGAGCTGATTGACGCGGAGTTGATTGACACGAGTCGCGGGGCCCTGATACATTCTTTGTCCGCAATCCGGAGGAGCCCTTCCCCGATGCCGCGATTTCCCGGACAGAGCCCCAGCAGCGAAGACACATTCGAGCAGCCGATCGTCGAGATCGAGCGGCGTATCGAGGAGCTCTCGGCCTTCCCGGCAAGCCGCGACACGCAGTCTGAAATCGAACGGCTCAAGTCGCGTCTCGAGGCGTTGCGCCGGGAGATCTACGCCCATCTGTCGCCCTGGCAGAAGACCCTCGTCGCGAGGCACCCGCAGCGGCCTTACACTCTTGACTACGTGCACTACCTCGTGGAGGATTTCGTGGAGTTCCACGGAGATCGCAAGTTCAAGGACGATCCGGCCATCGTGGCGGGATTCGGCCACTTCAATGGCCGCGCGGTATGCATCGTTGGGCACCAGAAGGGCAGGGATACGAAGGAAAAGCTGCACCGCAACTTCGGCATGCCAAGACCCGAGGGGTACCGCAAGGCGCTTCGCATCATGAACATGGCCGCCAAGTTCGGCCGTCCGATCCTCAGCTTCATAGATACTCCCGGAGCCTACCCCGGCATCGGCGCCGAGGAGCGGGGACAGGCGGAGGCGATCGCCGCGAGCCTACGAGGGATGGCCCAGCTCAATGTGCCATTCATCGCAACGGTGACCGGCGAAGGAGGCAGCGGCGGCGCTCTCGCCCTCGGAATGGGGGACACTGTCAACATGCTGGAACACTCGGTCTACTCGGTCATCAGCCCGGAAGGGTGCGCCGCGATCCTCTGGAAGGACCAGGAAAAGTGGAAGAAGGAGGCCGCCCGCGCCATGAAGATCACGGCCGAGGATCTCATCGGACTGGGCGTCGTGGACGAGATCATCCCCGAATCGCCTGGTGGCGCGCACACCGACCAGCAGATGACCGCCCGATTCGTGGGTGAAGTCCTCGAACGGCAGCTCGAAGAGCTTCGCCGCCTGGAGCCTGACGAGAGGCGAGATCGCCGGCATCGCAAGTTCCGGCGGATGGGTGGCTATCTCGAGTTGGTGGACTGATCCGGCTGATCGGGCGCCGAGCGTTCCCGCGCCTTCGCCTCCTCCCAAAGAGCCTCCATCTCATCCATGTCTGCTTTCCCAGGCGGGACTCCGCGGCTCCTCAATTTCTCCTCGACGAACCGGAACCGTGAGATGAACTTCCGGTTCGCGTCATGCAAGGCCATCTCCGGGTCGATGCCCGTGTGCCGGCCGAGATTCGCCATGATGAACAGCAGGTCGCCGAGTTCCTCGCGCATCCCTTCAGAATCGCCGCCGTCGGCCGCGCTCCGGAACTCGTCAAGCTCTTCCAGCAACTTCTCGTAGATCTGATCCACGGCCTTCCAGTCGAAGCCAGCCAAGCTTGCCTTGGTGGAGAGACGGTGTGCTCTCATCAGCGCGGGTAGTGCGGGCGGCACTCCGTCAAGGAACGAGGCATCCGGTGAATCAACCCTTTTCTCCTGGTTCTTGATCTCCTCCCACCGCTGCAGCGCTTCCGCCGGGTTCTTCGCTTCGATGCCGCCGAAGACATGAGGGTGCCGGCGCACCAGCTTGTCCCGGATCCCCTCCACGACCTCGTTGATTCCGAACAGTCCTCGCTCCGAGCAGACTTGGGTCAGGAAGACCACCTCCAGGAGCAGATCGCCCAGTTCTTCCCTGATGTGCGTCGTATCACCCTTTTCGATGGCTTCGAGCAGTTCGTGAGTCTCCTCGAGCAGGTAGGTTCTGAGACTCTCCAGGGTCTGTTCCCGATCCCAGGGACAGCCATCCGGCCCGCGCAGACGGGCCATGACGGCCACCAGGTCATCGAAAGGGGTCTTGGCGCTCACTGGGGTTGCCTCCTGGCGAGAAAGGACTCATTTTAGGCCGGTGTTCAGGAGCCCATCAACCGATCGCCCCTCATTTGATAGGTCCGGCTCGATGATGGTAGCATCACTCGTCTTCCAGCAGATGGACAAGACCGGCGTCTCCAGCCATTCGGAGCGGTCGAGACGGAGGGTGGGTGCCCGACCAGGAAAGCAAGAAAGAGCCCATCAAGGTGACCGACCGGCGCAGCTTCACCTCGGGAGGGGAGCGGCGGAGTCCGGAGGCGCGGGAACCGGACCTCCCCGGGGAGCCCCAACCCGACACGGTCCTGGGGGAGGGGTTCCGGATGAGCCGTGCCCCGGAAGAACCCAGGTCCAGGGACCTGCCGGGGAGTCACTTCAGCCTTCTCATCCTGTCCCTGAGCTCCACCGCCTTCACGCAGTTGGGCGAGATCCCGGATCCAACGACCGGCCGCACCGAGGTCAGTTTGGACACCGCAAGACAAACCATCGACATGATCGAGATGCTGCGCGAGAAGACGCGCGGCAATCTGGCGGCCGAAGAGGAACATCTCATCTCCGAGATCCTCTCCGAGCTCAAGCTGGCCTACGTCCACAAAGCCTCATCAAAGTAACCGCGGTCCTGCTCGGCGCTCTCCTTCAGATCTTCATGCAGGCCCCAGCCGCAGCCGAGGGCGGCCCTGCCGTCATCCTTCAGGGAGAAAGTGCCGCCGACCAGGCAGCGGCGCCTCACCGACGCGACACCGCGGTAGACGTTCGCGCTCGCATCCATCAGCTCTGGTTCTCCCGCAAGGCGTCGCTGGACGCCTCGGATCCTGTCGAGGCGCAGGCAAGGGTCGAGGAACTTCGGGCGTACATGCAGCAGGAAGGGATCACCGCGGACAGGGAATTGGCGCGCGGATTCGCCTACGAGGGATACGAGAGCCTGCGCGAGGGCAACTACGAACGAGCCCGGGAGGCGTTTGATCTGGCGCGGTCCTTCGATCCCTTCCTTCCCCAGGCGCAGCTCGGCTATGCATGGAGCCTCCTGCGGGCTGGAAGAGGTGTGGTCACCTTCGTCAACGAGTACCGCCGCGGCATGTCGCTGGTGTGGGCTCAGTTCCTCACCGATGAAGTGCAGATCTCGAACTTCGCGGTGATTTCGGCGCTGGCGGCGCTCGGAAGCATGCTGGTCTTCTCTCTGGTGGTCGTGGCGCGCTGTCAGGCCCGGCTCCGTCACGATGTATCCGAGACGATTCGGCGCTTCCTGCCGGAAAGAGGCGCGCGTCTGGCGGCCTGGGGGGTGTTCCTGCTACCCATCCTGGCCTGGGTAGGCGGCCTGTGGCTCCTTCTGTACTGGCTGACTCTCTGCTTTCGGTACATGCGTCCCTCGGAGAGAGCTGTCGCCGTGTGCGCCTTCCTGATGCTGGGCCTGTCGCCTCTGGGTGTTGCGACCGTGCTCGATCGGTTCGAGGCGTCCACCGATCCGGAGACTCGTGTGGCCGTGGCCGCGATGCAAGGCGGCTACAACCCCGAGACCGTGCGCAGGCTCGAGGACATCGTCGCCTCAAGATCCGACTCCGCCGAGATGCACCTCCTGCTGGGGAACTCCTACGCGAAGGGAGACCTCCTCGGCGAGGCGTTCGACGAATACAAGATCGTGATGGCGAACAACCCCACCAGCACCGCGGCGCTGGTGAACATGGGCAATATCTACTACCGCCTCGGGGAGTTCGCGCAGGCCGTCGGCCAGTACAAGCAGGCGGCGCAGATTCAGCCCGGTCTGCTGTCGGTCTACTGGAATCTCTACCTGGCGCAGACAGATTTGCTGCATTTCGCGGAGGCCGAGGCGAATCTGGCGCGGGCACGCGCGGTGGATCATGGGCTCACCGGGCGACTGCTCGCGCGCAAGAAGGGAAGCGCTGGATCGGGTCTCCTACTCGAGGAAAACGCAAGCCTGGCCCGGATCAAGCAGGATTTGCGAAGTGAAAGGCGCGCGCCCGCCGAGGAGGCGCGCGACCTGCTGAACCCGTTGAGTCTGGCCAGCGGCGCCGGCCTGATCCTCGCGCTGCTGCTGAGCATCGGGAACGCATCACGCCTGGCGTCGGCGTGCGCACGGTGCGGGCGCGCTCATTGCCGCCGTTGCCAGCGCGACTCGGGTGCTGAGGGGTACTGTTCGCGGTGTCTCCATCTCTTCATCAGGAAGGATGGAATCACGTCCGAGATGAGAGCTGACGGCATGGCAAGGCTTCAGCGCCGCGAGCGTGTCTTCGGAGTCGTCATGCGCGCGGTTTCTCTTGTCCTTCCGGGCTCGCGACAAATCCTGGCGGGCAGGCCCCTCATCGGCCTCCCCGTGATGATCGGATGGGTTTCCGCGATCGTTTTCCTCTTTGCGCGCCAGCGCCTGCTCGTGACGGCGGTTGTTCCTGTGTCCGACCTTCCTCCTCCCGGTGTCGTCGCCGCTGTCCTGTTCATGATCGTATTCTGGATCCTCGGCAACGCGGGCGTCGCGCGCCGTCGCTCCTCCATGAGGATGGTGTCAGATGGCGCTTGAAGGCACCCTCAACGATTTCAGTCTGGCGGACATATTCCAGCTCATCGGCATCCAGAAGAAGACCGGAGTGCTCACTCTGAAGGACGGCAACGAAGTGGTGACCGTCTCCTTCCTCAATGGCAGCGTGGTGTCCGCCGACTCGCTGAACAAGAATGTCGAGGACCGCCTGGGCCATGTTCTGGTCAAGTCCGGCAGGATCTCCGCCGGCCAGCTCGCGGAGGCACTCCGGGTACAGCGGGAGACCCTCCAGCGCCTCGGCTACCTTCTGGTGCACAACGGCTACATCAAGGACGCTGATCTCAGGGATGCCCTGCGACTGCAGATCACGCAGATCGTCTACCGGCTCTTCCGCTGGCGCGACGGCGAGTACCATTTCAGCCAGGAGGAGACGGTCGAGTACGATCGAGAGAATTTCATACCCCTGAGCGCGGAGAACATCCTGATGGAAGGCATCAGGATGATTGACGAGTGGCCGATCATCGAAAGAAAAATCCATTCGTTCGACATGGTCCTACGCAAGATCCAGCCCGACGTCCGCCCGACGGTGGTGGCAGAGGACGAAACCGATCTGGACGAAGATCTCGATGCGGCGCTGTCCGGTCACGGAAAACCCCGGCAGGGGGCGCCCGGAGATGGAATAAGGCTGGCTCAGGGCGAAGCGCTGGTCTACGAGCTGATCGACGGACAGCGCACCGTCCAGGAGATCATCGACCGTTCGCGCATCGGTGAGTTCGAGGCGTGCCGGATCCTCTACGACCTTTTGAGCCGCAATCTGGCTGCGACCGCCGCCGCCGCCCCCGTCTCCATCCCCAGGAAGCGCCCCGCGACCCACGGGCCGCTGCTGGAAAGGGCCGCCTACGCGGTCCTGATGGCATGGGTGGCGGTCTCGCTGGCCACGGTGGCGCGCAGCCGATTCTCCGGACTTCCAGGAGATCTGATTCCCTCGGGCACGATTGACCAGATGGATGACCTGATCACGCGCAACCGCATCGAACGGATTGATGATGCGGTCCAGGTCTACTACCTGCAGAAGGGCTTCTATCCCGACGACATGAAGGAACTGGCAACAGGCCGCCTCGTGAGCAGGTGCGCCTTGCACGATCCGTGGGGCCGCAGCTTCGGGTTCATCTCCACGACCGAGGGCTACAGGATCGTCGCCTACGATCCAGGCGGCGTGGAAAACTCCTCCAGATCAATCGAACGCCTGCGCCTTCCGCACCCCCCTGACGAGGCCAATCCTCCCGGCGAGACCCAGGCCCACCGCCTGCCTCCGGAGTCCGCTGGAAGTACGCCGTGAGACCGTAAATCTCCGAGATACATGAGGTTAGGAGCTTAGCGGCCTTCCAGCGTTTCCTTGACACTCCTCGCACACCGTCTTATAGTCGGCCTCGGCTTGCGATCCATCTATCGGGCCACAACGAGGAGGAAATGAATGAGCAAGATCATCGGAATTGATCTCGGGACCACCAACTCAGTGGTCGCGGTGATGGAAGGCGGCAAGCCCGTCGTCATCCCCAACGCCGAGGGGGGCCGGACCACGCCGTCGGTATTCTCGATCACCGACAAAGGCGAACGGCTGGTCGGCCAGGTCGCCAAGAGACAGGCCATCACCAATCCGCTCAATACGGTCTTCTCCGTCAAACGGTTCATGGGCCGCCGTCTCGATGAGATCCAGGACGAGATCAAGCGGGTGCCCTACGAAGTGACCGGCGCGGGCAACGACGTCAGGATCAAGATCCAGGGCAAGCTCCATTCACCGCCGGAGATCTCCGCGCGTATCCTTGCGAAGATGAAGGAATCTGCCGAAGCCTACCTGGGCCAGAAGGTCGAGCGCGCCGTCATCACAGTGCCCGCCTACTTCAACGATTCGCAGAGGCAGGCCACCAAGGACGCCGGCGAGATTGCAGGCCTCAAGGTCGAAAGGATCGTCAACGAGCCGACGGCGGCGGCGCTTGCCTACGGACTCGACAAGAAGAAGGATGAGACGATCGCCGTGTACGATTTCGGT
>JAWPNA010000242.1:0-9574 GCA_045402695.1 Acidobacteriota bacterium | reverse complement strand
CCTCCTGCCGCGGGATCTCGTATGGCTCCAGCACGATCGATCCAGCAGGAAATTGCCGCACGCCGGTCGCGTCGAACCGGATGGTGAGCTTCTCGCTTTCGCCCACGCCTTCCACGGCGAGCACCTCACCCACCCCGTACTGGGAGGAGTAGACCCGGCAGCCCTGCTCGAACCTTCTCTGCATCGCGTCTCCGCTCAGCGTTGCTTGTCGAAGAGGCCCATCTGGTGCACCTTGTCCCTGGGAAACTCGATCGGGTACTTGTTGGTGTAGCAGGCGGTGCAGAAACCCTCCTCGGCCCCCACGGCGCGCATCATCCCTTGCTGCGACAGGTAGGCGAGAGAGTCGGCGTGCAGGTGCCCGCGGATCTCCTCCACCGTGTGGCTCGAGGCTATCAGCTCGGACCGCTCCGGAGTGTCGACTCCGTAGTAGCACGGCCCGATCGTGGGGGGGCAGGAGATCCTCATGTGCACTTCGGTGGCGCCCGCCTCGCGCACCATCGACACCAGCTTGCGCGACGTGGTGCCCCGCACGATCGAGTCGTCCACGAGCACGACGCGCCTGCCCTCCAGCACCTCGCGCACCGGATTCAGTTTGAGACGCACGCCGAAGTGGCGGATGCTCTGCGTCGGCTCGATGAAGGTGCGTCCGATGTAATGGCTGCGCACCAGGCCGTGATCGTAGGGGATGCCCGATGCCGCCGCGTAGCCCATCCCCGCGTAGACCCCGGAGTCGGGAATCGGCACCACGATATCGGCGTCAGCCGGCGCCTCCCTGGCCAGCTCCTCTCCCAGTCGCTTCCTGACGCGCGAAACGTTGCGGCCCCACAGCAGCGAATCGGGCCGCGCGAAGTAGACGTACTCGAAGATACAGGCGTGCGGGGCCGCTGCCTGGAAGGGCCGGTACGACCGCACGTCACCGCCCTGGATGGAGACCACCTCGCCGGGATCCACGTCGCGCACGAACGTCCCGCCCACCAGATCGAGCGCGGTGGTCTCCGACGTGAGAATGTACGCGCCGTCCAGAATCCCCAAGGACAACGGCCTGAAGCCCATCGGATCCCGCACGCCCACCATCCGGTCCTTGGTGAGGAAGACCAACGAGTAGGCGCCTCTCACCTGGGACAGCGCGTCCACGATCGCGTCCTCGATCTCCTTCTGGTGGCTGCGGGCGATCAGATGCAGGATCACTTCCGTGTCGGAGGTGGATGTGAAAATCGACCCGTCGCTCTCGAGATTCAGCCTCAGTCGGTCCGCGTTGACCAGGTTGCCGTTGTGCGCCACCGCGATCTCGCCCTTGTGACAGCGCACGCGCATCGGCTGCGCGTTCTTGAGGTCGCTGGAGCCCGCCGTGGAGTACCTGACGTGGCCCACCCCCGCGTGGCCCGGCAGCCGCGCCAGCCGCTCCGGCGTGAAAACTGCTCCCACCTGCCCCATGCCGATCTCCACGTGGAGGCGCTCGCCGTCGGTCGTGGCGATCCCGGCCGATTCCTGACCGCGGTGCTGGAGCGCGTGCAGGCCCAGGTAGACGATGTTGGCGGCCTCGCGGTTCGCCTGTATCCCGAACACGCCGCACTCGTCGTGGAAATGATCGTCGGTGCCGATGGATCTCAATGGGTCGGCCATCTCACAGTCACCACGGTCAAAAGACTGGTCAGGACTTCATCAGGTCGGGAAACGTACTGTGCCACAGACGGTGAAGCGCGTCCACCGGCCGGGACAGGACACGGGCGCCTCCCACCTTGATCTGCAGCGCCGTTCCTCCCACCCTGCCGATGGCCCTCGCCCTGGCGCGCGCGGCGCGGGCGATCTCCTCGAGCGCGGGCAGATCCCTCTCGCGGATGGTGAGGATGACGCGGGAGGCGCTCTCGCCGAACAGCAGCGCGTCCTCCCGGACGCCGGCGGGCAGGTCCACCGCGGCGCCGATGAGAGCAGCGCCGGCCCCCATCGCATCGGTCCCGCAGATGCAGCATTCGGCCAGCGCCACGGCCAGCCCGCCTTCGGAGCAGTCGTGCGCGGAACGGACGATTCCCTTCTCGATCGCGCGCAGGACGATTGACTGCGTGGAGGCCTCGAGCTGA
Source organism: Acidobacteriota bacterium (assembly GCA_045402695.1). Lineage (GTDB taxonomy): Bacteria > Acidobacteriota > Polarisedimenticolia > JACPZX01 > DASXTC01 > JAWPNA01. The sequence continues at coordinate 7,496 of JAWPNA010000242.1, read as the reverse complement.
AAGTCCAGGCCGGGCGGCGACCCTTCCTCGCGGCCGTGGATCCAGGCGAGGTACTCGGAAGCGCCGATCTCCTCGCGCGTGTCTCCGACCAGGATGATGACGTCGCCTTCTTCCTTGAACCATGACGTGGTGGCCCGCCGCACGTCGGGCATCAGTCCGACCATGCCGATGGTGGGGGTGGGATTGACGGGCCGGCCGTCGGTCTCGTTGTAGAAAGAGACGTTGCCCGAGACGATCGGGGTGTTGAGGCGGCGGCAGGCCTCCGCGATCCCCTCCACGGCGCGCGCGAACTGCCACATGATCTCCGGATTCTCCGGATTGCCGAAATTGAGGCAGTCGGTGGCGGCGATGGGCAGGGCCCCCGAGCAGGCCACGTTGCGTGCCGCCTCGGCCACCGCATGGGCCGCGCCCAGGTAAGGATCCAGCAGACAGAAGCGCGGGTTGCAATCCGAGGACATGGCGATCCCCTTCTCGCGCGACGCGCCGCGCCCGGCCTCGGGATCCATGAGCCTCACGACGGCGGCGTCGGACCCGGGTCTGATGACGGTGCCGGCGCGCACCGTGTGATCGTACTGGCGAAACACCCATTCGCGCGAGCAGAGGTTGGGCGATGAGATGAGGCGGTCCAGCACGAAGCCCAGGTCCGGTGGGACGGGCACCGATGAGATCTCAAGCCTGCGGCGCACCCTGAACGATGCCGGCTCGCTCATGGGACGCTCGTAGACGGGCGAGGCATCCGAGAGGGGGGCCGCGGGCACCTCGGCCGCCACCCCGCCCGCATCCAGGATGCGGGCGTACCCGTCTCCCGTGACCTCTCCGATCACCTCGGTGTCGAGGCCCCACTTGCGGATGATCGCCAGGGCCTGGTCCTCGCGGCCGCGCTTCACCACCATCAGCATCCGTTCCTGAGACTCCGACAGCATCACCTCGTAAGGAGTCATGCCGGTCTCCCGACGCGGCACCTTCGCGAGATCGACCACCACGCCGGTGCCGGCCCGGCCCGCCATCTCGAGAGTCGAGCATGTGAGCCCCGCGGCGCCCATGTCCTGGATGCCCACCAGGAAGTCCCCCCGCATCAGCTCCAGGCTGGCCTCCAGAAGGAGCTTCTCGGTGAACGGATCTCCCACCTGCACGGTGGGGCGGCGGGCCTCCTTGTCCGAAGCGAACACGTCACTGGCCATGGTGGCCCCGTGGATGCCGTCGCGGCCGGTCTTGGCGCCAAAGTAGATGACGGGATTGCCAGGCCCCTCGGCCTTGCCGAGAAAGATTCGGTCCCGCCTGGCCACTCCCAGGTTGAAGACGTTCACCAGGATGTTGCCGTTGTATGAAGGATGGAAGGAGATCTCGCCTCCCACCGTGGGCACGCCGATCGAGTTGCCGTACATGGAGATGCCGTGCACGACGCCCCCGATCAGGTACTTCATGCGCGGGGTGTCAGGCGAGCCGAAGCGCAGCGAGTTGAGAGACGCCACGGGCCTGGCCCCCATCGTGAAGATGTCGCGCAGGATGCCGCCCACGCCGGTGGCCGCGCCCTGCACCGGCTCGATGACTGAGGGATGGTTGTGGCTCTCCATCTTGAAGACGGCGACGTCACCGTCACCGATGTCCACCACGCCGGCGTTCTCCCCGGGTCCTTGCAGCACGCGGTCCGAAGAGGTCGGCAGCTTCCTCAGGTGCGCCTTGCTCGACTTGTACGAGCAGTGCTCCGACCACATCGCCGAGAAGATCCCCAGCTCGGTGTAGTTGGGATCGCGGCCGAGGATCTCCCTGCACTTGGCGTACTCCTCCTCGGAGAGCCCGTGCTCGCGGATCAGCTCGGGGGTGATGGGTCGATCGATCATCACGGCGCACCCTCTCTCATGCGTCGATTCCCCTCATGCCGCGGCCCCGGCCGACGCCCGCACGAGCGACTCGAACAGCACCAGCCCCGTGGCGTCGCCCAGCACCGGCTCGGAGTTGCGCTCGGGATGGGGCATCATGCCGAAGACGTTCCCTTTCTCGTTCATGATCCCGGCGATGGCGCGGGCCGAGCCGTTGACGTTGAACCGATCGTCGAGTCCGCCCGGGAGGCCCGGCGGCGCGACGTACCGGAACAGCACGCGGCCCTCCCCCTCGAGACGATTGAGCACGCCGGGTTCCGCGAAGTAGTTGCCCTCGCCGTGGCCTATCGGCGTCGTGATGACCTCCCCGGGCCGGCAGGCCAGCGTCAGGCGCGTGTCTGCGCGCTCGACCCTCAGCCACACGTCGCGGCAGATGAACGAGACGGTGCTGTTGCGCAGCAGAGCGCCGGGCAGAAGCCCCGCCTCGCACAGCACCTGGAAGCCGTTGCAGATTCCGAGCAGGGTGCCTCCCCGCCCGGCGTGCTCGAAGACGGCGTCCATGATCGGGGAGACCCGGGCAATGGCGCCGCAGCGGAGGTAGTCGCCGTGCGCGAACCCGCCCGGCAGGATCACCAGATCGTACCCCTTCAGCGACGTCTCCTTGTGCCACACGAAATCGGTCGGCTGCCCCAGCACGTGCTTGAGCACGTGATAGGCGTCGTGGTCGCAGTTCGACCCCGGAAACACCACCACCGCGCTCCTCATTTCATTTTCTCCACGCGAAGCTGCACGGCGGACAGCAACGCGCGCCCGTCGGGTAGAGGAGTGGCGGCGGACAGAGTCCTCGCGAAGGCCGTCGAGAGCGAGGCCGACAGCCGTGCCGGGCACGGCTGGTCGAGCGAACGCCGAGGTGAGACACGGGCCGGGCCCGCGGCGAGCCGTGCCTGAGAGAGGACTCTGTCCGCCGACCGAGCCACGACATCATCTCAGTCCCCGACGATCTCGAACCGGTACTGCTCGATCACCGGATTCGCCAGCAGCTTCTCGCACATCTCCTTGACCCGCGCCTCGGCGCGCCGCCGCGCCTCGTCCCCCGACCCTTCGATCGTTACCTCAATGTACTTGCCCACCCGCACGTCGGCCGCCTCCTGATATCCCAGCGAGTGCAGGGCCCCGCGCACCGCCTTGCCTTGGGGGTCGAGCACCATTGGCTTCAGACTCACGTAGATGAGCGCTGTCATGAGAAGACCCTCTCGAAGATGGCGTCCACATGGCGCAGATGGTACGGAAGATCAAACGACTCGTCGATCTCCTTGCGGTTCAGCAGCGCCGTGATGCGGCTGTCGGCCAGCACCAGATCTTTGTACGGCCGGCCTGTCTCCCAGGATTTCATGGCGGCCTCCTGCACGGCGGCGTACGCCTCCTCGCGCGAGATCCCCTTGCGGGTGACCGCCAGGAGCAACGTGCCGGAGTAAATCAGCCCATGGGATGCCTCCAGGTTGGCCATCATCCGATCCGGGTGGACCCGCATCCCGCCGGCGATCTCCGTGAAGCGGACCAGCATGTAGTGAAGCAGGACGGCGCTGTCGGGCAGGATGACCCGCTCCACCGAGGAGTGCGAGATGTCGCGCTCGTGCCACAGTGCGACGTCCTCCAGCGCCGCCGTCAGGTTGCCGCGCAGCAGGCGCGATAGACCCGCGACCTGCTCGCAGTTGACCGGGTTGCGTTTGTGCGGCATCGCCGAGGACCCCTTCTGCCCCTCGGCGAAAGGCTCCTCCGCCTCCCTCACTTCGGTACGCTGCAGGTGTCTGATCTCGGTAGCGAACTTCTCCAGAGAAGCGCCCGTGACCGCAACGGCGCTCAGGAACTCGGCGTGCAGGTCACGCTGCAGAATCTGCGTGGAAATCGAGGCGGGCTTCAGCCCGAGCCGCACGCAGGTGGAAGCCTCCAACTCGGGTGACAGGTGCGCGTAGGTGCCCACCGCTCCGGAGATCTTTCCCACCCGGATGGTCTCGCGGGCGGTCTCGAGCCGGCGCAGGTTGCGCCCCATCTCGTCGTACCAGAGGGCCAGCTTCAACCCGAACGTGGTGGGCTCGGCATGGATGCCGTGAGTGCGGCCGATCATCGGCGTGTGACGGAACTCGTGCGCGCGACGGCGCAGAACCTCCCGCAGTTCGTTCGCCTTCGCGATGAGCAGGCCGGCCGCCTCCACCATCTGCAGCGCCAAGGCCGTGTCCAGCACGTCGGAAGACGTCAGCCCCAGATGGATGAACCGAGACTCTGGCCCGACCTTCTCCCCCAAGGCAGTCAGGAAGGCGATGACGTCGTGCTTGACGATCTTCTCGATCTCCTGCACCCGGTCGATATCGACGTCGGCCCTGCGCCGGATGACCTCGACAGCCTGAGCCGGTATCATCCCCAGCTCGGCCATCGCCTCGCAGGCCGCCAGCTCCACCTTCAGCCAGCACTCGAGCTTGTGCCGGTCATCCCAGATGCGCCCCATATCGGGCAGCGTGTAACGCGCGATCATGCTTCGGCCACCTCGCTGGGCCTTGACTGGCTCGTGACGTGGATCCTGGCCGCCTGGGCCCCCGCCGCATCGAGCGCCTGAAGGCAGGCCTGCACCGCCAGCGCCGGTCTGTTGTTGGTGGCGCTCATGTGTGCCAGGAAGATGTGTCTCGTCCTCGGCGCCGCTGCCTGAGAGATGAGGGCCGCCATCTCGTCGTTGGACAGGTGGCCGTGCCGGCCCAGGATCCGCTGCTTGACGCTCCACGGATACGGGCCGTTCTTCAGCATCGCGACATCGTGGTTGGCTTCAGCCACCAGCACGTCGCATTCCTTGAGCCGCGTCACCGCCAGCGTGGAGGCGTGCCCCAGATCCGTCGCGTATCCCATTCTGGAGCCATCGCACTCCACGATCACTCCCACGTTGTCCGCCGCGTCGTGCGGCACGGAAAACGGCCTCACGGCAAGGTCCTGGATATCGAACGCGATGCCCGGCTCGAAATGGACCAGCCCGAAGACGTCGCCCGCCGAGATGCCGGCCGCCCGGGCCGTGGCAGCGGTCGTGTGGATCGGCACGTTGAACCGCCTCGAGAACTGCCGTGCACCTCCGACATGATCCGAATGCTCGTGCGACACGAGAAGCGCGTCCATGGATCGTGGCTCCCATCCAAGGAGCTGCAGCCTGCGGCCCGCCTCGCGCGCCGAGAGGCCGCAGTCGATCAGCAGGCGCCCACGGGCACCCTCGACCAGAGTGCAGTTTCCCGAGCTCCCGCTCCCCAGCACCACAACGCGCAGGCCGATGGCCCCGCCCTCCCTAGTGTGTCCGAGTCATGGCTGGCAGCCGGACGAACCGAACCCTTCCGCGCCTCGGTCCGACGACGGGAGATCCTCCACCTCGATCATCTCGCACTTCGGCACGCGCTGGATCACCATCTGGGCGATCCGGTCGCCGCGCCGGATCGTCACTTTTTCTGAGCCCAGGTTGACGGCGATCACGCCAATCTCCCCGCGGTAATCGGCGTCAATCGTGCCGGGCGTGTTGAGCATCGTGAGCCCCGCATGAAGGGCCAATCCGCTGCGAGGCCGGATCTGCGCCTCGCACCCCCGCTGCAGGGCGATGGCGAACCCCGTGGGGATCAGCGCCCTCTGGCCCGGCGCCAGCACGACGGCCTCGGTCACGCACGCTCTCAGGTCCACCCCCGAGCTGCCTTCCGTCGCCCTGCTCGGCGCCGGGAGGTCGTTGCCGGGAAGCCTCCGGATGAGAACGCGTATGTTGTCGCGGGACTCCTGCATGGCCAATCAGAATCGGATGCGATCCGGTGTCAGCGACAGTTGCGAAAGGTTGCCCAGCACCGCGACGGCGCACCGGTCCGGCAGAAACAACCGGCGCGCCAGAGCCTGCGTGTCCTCGGTCGTGACCCGGTCGATGCCCTCGAGAACCTCGTCGAGCGTGAGCTGCTTGCCGAAGTAGATGTCCTGGCGCGCCAGGTTGTTCATGCGGCTCAGCGACGACTCCAGAGAGAGCATCAGGCTGCCCTTGAGGTGAGCCTTGGCCGCCTTCAGCTCCGACTCCTCGATCGGCACGTCCTTCAGGCGCCCCAGCTCGCGGCACACCTGGTCGATCACCTCCTCGCCGCCGCCTGGCCGCGTGGCCGCGTACACCATGAGATAGCCTGTATCCAGAAACGAGTTGATGGAGGAGAAGACCGTGTAGGCCAGCCCTCGCTCTTCCCGGATTGTCTGGAAGAGCCGCGAGGACATGTTGCCTCCCAGCATCGTGTTCATCACGTAGCCGATGTAGCGCGCCTCGTTGGCGAGAGGGTACGTCTCTACGCCGAGGCATAGATGGAGCTGCTCGAGGTCTTTCTTCTCCTTCGTGACGATGCCTGCGTTCGCCCGTGGAGGCTCTACTGAGCGCCTCCCGCCGCTGGGGGGCATGGCGCCGAAGGCTCGCTCGGTCATTTCCAGCAAGCGCGCGTGGTCGAGGTGGCCCGCGGCGGCGATGACGACGTTGGCGGGATGGTACGAATCGCGGAAGAAGGTCATCAGGCGATCCAAGGAGAGCGCCGTCACCGATTCGATGGTGCCCTGGATGGGCCGCCCGAGCGGATGCGACCTCCAGAAACTGCCCGTGAACAGGTCGTACACCAGCTCGTCGGGACTGTCCTCTACCATCTTGATCTCCTCGAAGATCACCTTGCGCTCCTTCTCGATGTTCTCGGGATCGAACCTCGGATGAAGCAGGATGTCCGCGAGGAGATCCATCGCGACCGGCAGGTGCTCGTCCAGGACGCGCGCGTAGAAGCAGGTGTACTCCTTCGAGGTGAAGGCGTCGCACTGTCCGCCGATCGAGTCGATGGTCTTGGCGATGTCGGCCGCCGTCCGGCGCTCGGTCCCCTTGAAGAGAAGGTGCTCGATGAAGTGGGAGACCCCGTTCTCCTCCGGATGCTCGTGCCGGGATCCCTGCCTGAGCCACACACCCAGGGAAACGGAACGCAGGGTCGGCATCTCCTCTGTGAGGAGAGTCAGCCCATTGAGGAGAACTTCCTTGCGGTGCATCGTCGCCGGCTGCCTTCGGAGGGTGGGTATCGGGGCCGCCGCTCCGCTGACATCGTGCAGGGGGACCCCGAAAAGAGGCTCGACTATAGCACCGCGGCAAGCGGCACTTCAAGGAGGAGAATTCGGTCAGTGAATTCCGTGGTGGTTCGGATCCGCCGGGGCGTTCGGATCCGCCGGGGCGTTGGGATCGAGCGGGGCGTTGGGATCGCGCGGCGCGTTCGGGTCGGCCTGATCTTCGCCGTCCCCGCCTTCATCGCCGCTCTCGCCGCCCTCGCCGCCCTCACCCTCGTCGCCGTCGCCGCCTTCGTCCTGCGGCGCCTCGACGTTGGGGTCCGGGGGCGGCACGTCCTCGTCGTCGGCTTCCCGGTCGTGATTGCCCTGCTCGCGCTCCTTCTTCACGCGCTCCTCTTCCTCCTTGGCCTCCTGCTGAGCCGTGTCTCTAATCCCCCAAGAGAGGCCCTTGCCGCGTGGCTTGTAGCCCGGCCTGTCGGTCGGACGCAGGTAGATCGGCGTGGTGATGTCTCCCAGCCCGGGATGCTGGGGCATTGTCGGCCGGCGCGCCTTCGTCGTCCCACCGTACTGGATATTCTGACCCTCGGCCAGTGGCGTGAA
>JAWPNA010000377.1:0-5053 GCA_045402695.1 Acidobacteriota bacterium | reverse complement strand
CCCCGGCCTGAGGACGCGCGCGACGTGGTCGAGGCATCGTGCTTTGTCCACGTGATGGAGGACGTTGGCGCCGTACACGACGTCGAATGTCGCGTCGGGGAAGGTCATGTTGTCCGCGGGCATGACCAGCAGGTTCGGTGCCACGCCGTGGAGGCGGGCCGTGCGCGCCGCCAGAGCGATCATCCCAGGCGAGATGTCGATCGCCGTCACGTCGGCGCCCATGAGGGAGAAGTAGACCGCCGACTCCCCGGCTCCGCATCCGATGTCCAGCAGCTTCAAGCCTTGCAGCGGGCCCAGCCAGCGGAGGATGTGCCGATTCTCGGGTGACGTGGCCGCCTCGAACGATTCCCGCACGGGCACGTCCTCCGGCCTGATGCCCGCCGCCCACGCGTCGTGAAACTCGGCCTCGTCTTGATGGACGCTCGGCTTCACGGTCGTGGCGGCCCCTGGATGTTGCACGTGGCGGAGACGATGTAGCGCGGTCGTCCCTTGGCCTCCTCGAAGATCCGGCCCACGTACTCTCCCATCACGCCGGCCATCAGGAGGTTCAGGCCGCCCATCAGCACGATGAGGGACGCCAGGCTGAGCCATCCCTTCACCGGCAGATCGGTGAAGATCCACAAAAGGAGGTTTACGAAGAGGAAGGTCGCGCTAAGGCCAAGGCAGAAAAGGCCGAGCAGGAAGGCAGCCCTGAGGGGCAGCCACGAGAAGGAGAGGATCGCGTCGAGCGCGAGCGCGAACATCCGGGTGTTGCTGTAGTGGGTCTCGCCCGCCGTCCGGACCGGCCGCTCGTAAGGGATGGAGGTCTGCCTGAACCCAGCCCAGGCGACAAGACCGCGGATGTAACGGTGCCGCTCCGGGAGCCGCTTGAGGACCTCCACGACGCGCCGGCTCATGAGGCGGAAGTCGCCTTGAAGGATCGGCAGGCGCGACGACGTCAGGCGTCCCATCAGCCAGTAGAACAGGGCCGCCGTTCTGCGCTTGAAGAATGACTCGCCCCGTCGCTCCGTGCGGACACTGTTGACGACATCGTACCCCTCTGCGAACTTCCACATCATCTCGGGCACGAGCGTGAGTGGATCCTGCAGGTCGGCGTCGGCGATCACCAGTGCGTCCCCGTCGGCGTAATCGAGTCCGGCGGTGATTGCCGACTGCTGTCCGAAGTTGCGGGAGAGGTGGATGATCTTGAAGTCGGGATCCGCGGCGACCTCGTCGAGCAGCTTCGGAGTGCGGTCCCAGCTCCCGTCGTCGACGAGGACGAACTCGCATGAGAAGTCGCTCTGGCTGTCACGCAACTGGCGGAGAGCGGCAAAGAGAGTCGGCAAAGAAGCTTCTTCGTTCAGCATCGGGATGACGATCGATAACCGGTGACGCCGGGCGCGCGGTGTGAGGTCGGGAGCCTTTTCGTCCATGTCGATCACCCTGTTAATACCGCGGCGCCGGCCGGGTTGGGCGTCAGGATCTCACGGAGGACCGCGCACGTCAAAAGCTGCCCGCCTGCCCCGCCTCTCAGCGGCCGACTCTGACCCGGTTCAACATTTCCTGGCAGGCCTGCGAGTTGGGCCGAATCTCGAGGCAGCGCCTCAGGGCCGCGACGGCCAGGTCCGACTGGCCTCGCTGCATGTAGATGGCGGCGAGATCGGCGATGGCGTAGTAGGCGCCCGGCTCGATCTCGATGATCCTTCGCGCGGTCTGGGCGGCCTCGTCGAACCGGGCCATCATCATCAGGGCCTTGCTCCTGTACTGGAGTGCGCTCAGGGACCTGGGCGCCGCCGCCAGGGCGCGGTCGGCCTCGGCGAGCCAGGCGGGCGCGCTCTCGGGCCTCACCTCCGAAATCGTTCCGGTGGCGGGCTTGATCAACTTGTAGCCGTCGCGTTCAATGATCTCCTTGAACCTGGGGATGTTCTTCAGATACACGAAGAATCGATCGTCGAAGTAGACCATCGCCCAGTCGGCCGATTCGTCGAGGTATCGGAAGAATTGCGGATTGACGTCGGAGCCAATCGCCATCAGGAAGAAGTCCACGGGCCACTTCCTCAGGTAGCCGGACAACCCATTGGGACTCCCCACGGCGTCGCGGTACTCGCGGTAGAGCGTCTCGCCGTAGACGTCGTTTCTCGAGTCCATCGACACCTTGACCTCGGGCCACATCTTGTTGATGAGCAGCGCGGCCCCGTTGTAGGCCGTGAAGCAGTTGCCCGTGATCCGGTTCCTGACGATGTAGTCCACCGCGGCCACGGGCATGTTGCTCGCGATGCCGAGCCCCATCTCCCTTCCCGAGGATGGGTTGAAGCTGAAGTAGTACGTCCCGGCGAAGGTGTAGATGCCGAGCCCGAACATCCCGGCCGCCATCACGGCCAGCACGACCGCCCGAGTCGCCGGGGCCGCGGGGCGGCTCTTCAGCCTGTCGAGCACGCCGTTGAGATTGCGCGAGAGGCTCGGCAGCGTCGCGATGGAGGCGTCGGTCACCCCCCGGTTGTGCCGCATCGAGAGCGCGAAGAACAACGCTACGATGCCGGCATGCCAGAACTCGAGGCGGTGAAAGTTCGCCAGGAGGAAAAGCGCCACGACCGCGTACCAGAACCACGCCTGCGTCACCAGAGTTGGAGTGATGGTCTGCTTCTTGTAGATCGTGAAGAACTGGTAGGTGAACACCACCCACAGGAGCCCGAGGACGAGGTTGAGGCTTGAGGCCCAGTTCCTCGAGCCGGAGCTCAACTCGGAGTGGCCGCGCACCAGGAGGAAGGAGCCGAAAAGGATCGAGATCCAGAAGCAGTAGTACAGAAACATCGAGGAGAGGTTGTAGCTGGGATAGAAGGGGGGCTGCCATTCGTAGATCCCCTTCATGAAAATTTCCTGGCCTGTCAGCTCGAATGGAAAGGTCAGCAAGCGGTATCCGTACGGGTTGACGAACGCCGCGGCCAGGGAAGCGAAGGGAAGCGCGCATAGAAGCATGACGTCAGACGGTGAGCTCGCATCCTTTACGGCAAGGCCGAACCACCGGGCGCGGCAGTAGATCACGATCTCCGCGGCCGCCAGCATGACCAGCAAGGCGATCCCCTGGAAGTGACCGCCATGCAGGTTCGTCCAGACAATGTGCAGAACGGGGATGGCGTACAGCCAGACCCGGCGATGTCCTCCCTCCCGCCACGCAAAGTAGCACAGCAGGTACAGTGCCGTGAGCAAATAGGAGAAGATGTGCGGCCGTTCCAGGTACCGAGCGGATCCGATGAAGAGCATGAGGGTGAGACACGGGAACAGCACGATGAGGCGATCCTTGCGGAACCGGCACGCCCCGTATAGCGCCGCGCAGGTCGCGGCAATGACGGCGCCCTTGAAGAAGATGAGCGCGTTGACTCCGCCGGCCGCGTAGACAAGGTAGAAGACGACGCCCGACAGCCACTCGTGAGCCACATAGTCGTGGTCGGATGCCGTGAACGAGTACGGGTCCTTGTCAGGCACGTGCCAGGTCTTCAGGACGTTTTCGCCGGTCTTGAGGTGGATCCAGATGTCATTGTTCGACATGCTGAAAATCGTGAGCGAGGAAATCAGGAAAGCCAGGCTGGCGAAGGCCGCGGCGGCGGCGAGAACCTCCCATCTCCGGTGCGTCGCGGCCGGCTGCGTCTTTCTGGGTGGGGACATAGGGGTGTGGATTCTATCCCGGTGTCGATGCTTTGACAATCGCGGGGCCCCTTCCTATACTTTGCGCGAATCGAGGAGTGAATGCTGGGAAGGCTGTCGAAGGGTCGTGCGGTGGGTTTCGCCGCGCTCAGCGCGCTGTTGATCCTCGTGGGAGTGGCCCTCTACGCGGCACGGTCAGGCGGCTCCGCGACTCCAGGAGCCCCTCAAGCGACGGCCGCGACACCGGATCCGGAAGCGACCTCCGGCGGCGGCGGGCAGCAGCCGCCGGCGCGCGGAACGGAGATCACCACGAGCGTCGCCATCGAGCCGATCAATCTGACACCTCCTGCCCGCCTCCTCGCCGAGGGGCTCAAGTGCGTCTGCGGATGCGACGACGTCCTCGCGGCGTGCACGTGTGACAAGACCCCCGGCAGCCACGACATGAAGCAGTACCTCCAGCAGCTCGTCAATGAGGGCAAGCCGCCCGTCGAAGTGCGCAAGGCCATGGTCGAGAAGTACGGCCAGGCCGTCCTGCCGTGATCCTGCTTCCCGTGTCTCCTCGCTAGCGCGACCCTTTGGGCAGCCTGCCGCCTCTTCTCGCTGGGACGCGTCCGCCCCACTTGAGCTTCTGCCGCAACACCTCGAAGTAGTCCTTGTCGGGGAAGTGAATCAGACGTAGGGGGTAGCGCGACTTCCTGATCCGGATTCGATCTCCCGGCAGGAAGGGCGCGCCCACCTGCCCGTCGATCGTCACGTACACGTCGCCGTGGTTGTCGGCCAGTCCCACGTCGACCTGACTGCCGCCCGGCGCCACGACCGGCCTGTTGGTCAGTGTGTGCGGGCAGATGGGGCACAGGATCATGGCATCCACGGAAGGGTCCACGATCGGCCCTCCGGCGGACAGCGAGTAAGCCGTGGATCCCGTCGGGGTGGAGACGATCAGGCCGTCGGCCTTGAACGTGGTCATGAACCGGCCATTGACTTCGACGTTGATATCGAGGACACGGGCAAGGGCGCTCTTGTTGACGACGATGTCGTTGAGCAACTCGTGACGGGCCACGACGCCGCGGCCTCTGAGAATCTCGGCGTGCAGGCGCATGCGCGGTTGTATCACACAGCGTCCGGCGAGGACGCCCTCAAGGGCTGGATAGAGCCCATCCAGGGGGATCTCGGTGAGAAAGCCCAGGCTGCCGAGGTTGACGCCCAGCAGCGGAGTCCTTCCGGCTCCGATCGCGCGCGCCACGGAGAGCAGAGTGCCGTCCCCGCCCACGACGATGATCATGTCGCATCCGTCCGCCAGCGCCTCCCGCCCCACGCCGCCCGCCTCGCCGCCCAGCAGCGCGGCGGTCTCGCGCTCCAGCACGAAGGGGAGCCGCGTGCGGTCGAGCCAGGCAACAAGGCCGCGCAGGATGGCGGCGGCCCGAGCCGGCTG
>JAWPNA010000223.1:0-4232 GCA_045402695.1 Acidobacteriota bacterium | reverse complement strand
CAACGGCAGCTCGACGGCCCAGACGCCGACTCCGTCGCCGGGGGTGGGCCTGACGGCCACCACCCCCGCCTTCGCCGGCGAGGGGTTGGTCTACCGGATCCGCAGCTCGGGGACCTACTACGCGAAGGTCACCGGCGTGCCTGGGGCAAGCCCCGCCGCGCAGGACTATGCGCTGTCGATCAGCAGGAACTGCGCCACACCTTCGGCCAATCTCACCGTCTCGCAGACGGCGAGCGGCGATCCGGTGACGGGCGGGGCGATGGTGACCTACACGGTGACCCTGAGCAACGGCGGGCCGAGCAGCGCCTTCAACCCGAAGCTCACGGACAACATCCCGGCCAAGATGAGCTTCGTGTCGGTGACGCCCCCGGCGGGCTGGAGTTGCACGGCACCGGCGGGCGGCCAGTACCACTGCGACGCCGCCAGCCTGGCGCCCTCGGCCTCGGCGGTCTTCACGATCACCTACCAGGCCAACTTCTGCACCGGCAGCAGTTCCACGACGCACACCGTCACGGTCTCGAGCGACACGCCCGACCCGGCGATGAGCGGCAATACGTCCAGCCTCGTGACCAACATCACTGACCCCGGCGTCTGCACCGACAACAACGCATGCACCACGGGGGATGCCTGCGTCGGGGGACTCTGCGTCGGCGGCCCGCCGCCCTCCTGCTCCGACGCCAACGCTTGCACCGCGGACTCGTGCAACCCGCTCTCCGGCCTCTGCGAGCACGCAGCCATCACCTGCAACGACGGCAACCCCTGCACCGACGATTCGTGCAGTGCGGGCAGCGGCTGCGTCTTCACCAACGATGACACCAACGTCTGCAGCGATGGGAGCCTATGCACCACGGCCGATCACTGCAGCTCCGGGTCGTGTATCGCCACCGCGGTGAATTGTTCCGATGGCCAGGTCTGCACGACCGACAGTTGCGACCCGGCGACTGGAGCCTGCCTCCACACGAACAACACGAACTCGTGCGACGACGGCAGCGTCTGCACGACCGGCGACCAGTGCGGCCCGCATTTCTCTGAGGATTTCGACGGCGTGACGCCTCCTGCACTCCCGGCCGGGTGGATCAGCAACCTGGTGACAGGCCTCGGGGGTGATCTTGCCTTCCAGACCGTGAACAACTTCAGCGAGACGGCTCCGAACGCGGCGTGGACCGACACCCCGGCGCACGTCACGGAGAAGCTCCTGGACTCTCCGTCCATTGCCGTCACCACCGCCACGGCGCAGATGACGTTCCGCCACAGGTACGATCTCGAAGACGGCTTCGACGGAGCCGTTCTGGAGATCTCGATCGGCGGCGGGACCTTCATGGACATCCTGGCGGCCGGCGGAGCGTTTGCGACCGGGGGGTACGACGGGACCATCTCGACGGGCGATGGCAGCCCGATCGCGGGGCGGTCGGCCTGGACGGGGACATTCACCGGGTTCGGCGTGGTCAGCGCCAACCTGCCGGCATCCGCGGCCGGGCAGGTCGTCATCCTGAGGTGGCGCGTGGCCTCGGACATCGACATCGGCGGCGCGGGCTACTGGATTGATTCGATCGCTCTGACCGACCCGGGGGGCGCTTTTACCTGTTCGGGAACGCCGGTCTCGTGCGATGACGCGAACGTCTGCACGGCCGATTCCTGCAACCCGGGATCCGGCTGTGCCCACACCCCCGGCAATGCCGGCGCGCAATGCCGGGCCTCCTCGGGGGGGGAGTGCGACCCTGTGGAGCTGTGCGACGGCATAAGCGCGACCTGTCCGCCGGACGTCGATGATGGGAGCGCGGCCGTCGGAAACACCGTGCAGGTCACCTACAATCCGGGCACGGGGACGGCGACCGTCAACTGGAGCGCCGAGACGTTGCCGGGTCCCTTCAACGTCTACCGGGGCAGCCGGCCAGCGAGTGGGCCGTGGGCCTACAACCACACCTGCCTGACGAGCGGTCTGCTCGGAACGAGCGCGAGCGATGCCCTTGCTCTTAGCCCGAATGGAATCGCCTACTACCTTGTCAGCCGGAAGACCCCACCCTGCATGGAATCGAGCCTTGGCACCGACAGCAGCGGCGCGGAACGGCCGAACCCAAGCCCCTGCCCGTAGCGGTCAGGCAGGATTGTGCTCAGGGCCATACGGGGATTCATTACTGTTCGGAACGTACCGATCATGTCCATAGAATTCCAGTCAACGCGGTGCTGAAGCGCGCAAGGATGGGATACACCGCGGCGATGAAGCCCCGGTGGAGGTGGAGCAATTCCGAGGGCTCCAGATAGTTCAACCTGTCCCGAAAATATGTCTTGTGTTCTCGGATGATTGTTCGTATAGTTCGCGTCGCAAGCTTCTCCTCAGTCTGGCGCGTCTCCTCCGAAGGTTGAGGCCCTTCGGTTAGCCCCGCAAGGCCGCGCTCAGTACTCAATCACTCAAAAGCGCTTCAAAACGCCCACATTCCCGGGGCATCTCAGAGGGGGGTAATGTGTCATGAGGGACGTTCCATGTAAGTGGTTGGTTGTGTTCGGCGTCGTAGCGGCAATCACGATGTTCGTGGCTCCAACGCTGTCGGTGGCGCAGGTGACGCCCCCTGATCTCGGGGTGTGTGACGGCGTTGATCCGTGCGACGCCCCCGGGTCGTTCTGTGACGCCGGTGGTTTCGAAGTGACGCTCACGAACTTCCTGCCGGCCAACGACCCGAACAACTTCACCGGCAACGCCATCTACACGTACCAGATCTGCAGCCGCCCCGAGGGGGTCTGCAACGGGCTGGTTCGCAACGGCGAGGCCTGCTTGGACAACGAATTCTGCCGGAAGAAGGGCCAAGACACCGATCCGAACGCCACCTGTTCTCGCAAGTGCGCCGTTGACGTGTTCAAGGGTCTCAGCCACTTCGACATCGTCTTCCCGGAGCTCGGCTTCGATTGTATGTCAGAGGTAAACTTCGTCGGTGGCACCTGCACCTGCGTTCCCACCGGTGGCGGCTGCAGCGTGGACCCGAACATCGTCCTCGGCGACGGATCCTGCTTTGACCCCACGGATCCGGTGGCGAAGTGCGACAACACCGAGCTTCCTGTGGGCAGTTGCATCGAGATGGTGCTCCAGCTCGCCGGTGAGTCCAATCTCCCCGGCCTCGGCGCCGGGATCGTCATCAGCAAGGAGTCCACGGACTGCAACGCGAGCTGCCTCAAGGGGCCGTCGTGCGAGCCCTGCCTTCCGCCTCCGGGCGGCGAGGAGTGCCTGACCCGCACCCTCGGCTTCTGGGGCACGCATCCCTGGATCACCAACGATTACGATCCGGTCACGGTCTGCAAGAACGACCTCGTCTGTGACGGAGCGGACGACGGCGAGTCGAACCCCTCCTGCGAGGCGCATGAGTGCAATTCGATCATGGAGGGTCTTGGTTCCATTGGCGGCGAGTTGAGCAAGGCCCAGTCCTACATCGCGATGGTCAAGCAGTTGACCGCAGCCAAGCTGAACCTCAATGCGACCGCTGCGCTCGTTGACGGCGCTACCTGCTCGGACTTCGAGTACCAGGGCAAGAGCATCCAGGCGTGGATCGAAACCTGCGAGCTGCTTTGCAACAAGTCGCAGTCGCAGATCAGCACAAGCGGCTGCATCGAAGCGCTGGACGCCTTCAACAACTCCGAGGACGTGGGCTTCCCGGTGACGCCGGCTCCGTTTGACCGGCCGCCGCTCGACGACCACGGCAACATCAGCGGCGCCGACCCGTCGGCGTTCCAGGACTCGCATTCCGGTGGCTACGTCATCGGCAGAAACGTGCCTGGCGGAACAAACTGCAAGCCGTAAGCGTAAGCGTGTGAAGTGAGACCTACAGCCGGGGTGGGCGCGTTGCCCGCCCCGGGTTTTTTTTGGGCTTGAGGCGGGAGCCCATGCCGGTGGTCGAAAGGTCCTTGCTCTCCCAAGGGCCCCCTTCTCCCTGGGGCACTCGATGATTCATGGGTCCGTAAGAGCCCTCCCCAGCCTACGGCCTTGGCTGTTCATTCCTGTCGCCTCGCTCCTCCTCTTTTTGACCTCCTCCGTCATGCAGGCGGCCCCGCCTTCGGACGCCGGGTCGGTCACGAGCTACGCCTTTACGGCGAGCGCCGGTACGTTCACGCCACTGTCGGGTGCGACGCGGGTGGCGGTGGTGGAAGCCAACGACTCCAGCTCGGAGGCACTTCCGCTGGGCTTCACGTTCTGGTTCATGGGAGTGCCATACACGCAGGTCTGGGCGAACTCCAACGGGCATCTG
>JAWPNA010000060.1:0-7046 GCA_045402695.1 Acidobacteriota bacterium | reverse complement strand
TATTGGGCTCAGGTTGGGTTGCGGGTCTCGAAAGAATTGACGTGAAGGTACAGCCACCAATAAAGAGCAGACAAGCCAGCGACGCGGCGGCCAGAATCCTCATGAGGATCTCCAGTAGTCATCTGAAGACAGCGCACTTCAAGATGATTCTGGTCGAATCCCGGCGCAAACCGGCTCAGAGGCAGCACCGGCGTGGGAGATCCATCAGACCTCCGTCGCGGGACCGCGCGGATGGCCTGTTGCCGGGCCACCGCGCCGCTCATGACGATTCCTGCTGCTGGCCCGGCTACTGTGTCGCGACGACTGTCGTGGGGCCGGTCAGTTTTCGCCCCGGGGTTCCCTTCGGCACATCGCGGTCAATTCCGAACACCTCCAGATACAGCGAGCCGGTTGATTGGCCGCAAGCGTTCCTCCACTTTTTTGCCCCCATGGTCCAGGACGGCGTCCTCAGCAACCTGTCGCCGCTCGAGAGTTTGTTCTTGAACCGAGCGTTCGGCGCGACATACACCCTGTACCTGTCGTACTGGCCGGCAACCCATGTGATCGTGGGAGGGGTCGAGCCCGCGGAACAGGACAGCAATTCTCCCGGCAGAGGTGTGATGATTTGAAGGACCTGCTGGGTAATCGTCAGCGTTCCGTTGTTTGCCGTGATCGAATAGTTGCCCAGCTTGTTACCTGGATCCAGCAGTGTCGGTACAATGGCGTAGGTTCCCACGGCGCTGGCCGGTGTGGCCGCGCTGGCGTAGGTCGCCGTAATGTTGTCGCCATTGACCACACCGGTGACCGAGCCGGTGAACAAGGGGTTTGCGGCTCCGAAACCACGTGAAGCGTTATTGGCGCTGACCGTCAAACCGGCCACGGCGACGGTGAGTGTCCCATCGGTGAGCGTGAGCGAGTAGTTCCCCAGCTTCGTGTCCGGGTCAGCCAGGGCCGGCACGATGGCGTGGGTGCCCACGGCGCTTGCCGATGTCGCGGCACTGGCATAGGTCGCGGTGATGTTGTCGCCGTTCACGACACCGGAGATCGAGCCGGCGAACGAGGGATTCGCATCCCCGTAGTTTCTTGCGGCATCGTCACCGGTCACTGTCAGAGCGGCGGGTCCCACGGTGAGTGTCCCATCGGTGACCGTGAGCGAGTAGTTGCCGAGCTTCGTGTCCGGGTCAGCCAGCGTCGGCACGATGGCGTCGGTGCCCACGGCGCTGGCCGGTGTGGCCGCGCTGGCATAGCTCGCGGTGATGTTGTCGCCGTTCACGACGCCGGCGACCGAGCCGGTGAACGAGGGATTCGCATCGCCATAGCTCCTTGCGGCATCGTCACCGGTCACTGTCAGAGCCGCCTGTAAGACGGTGAGCGTCCCATCGGTGACCGTAAGCGAGTAGTTGCCGAGCTTCGAGTCCGGGTCAGCCAGTGTCGGCACGATGGCGTGGGTGCCCACGGCACTGGCCGGTGTGGCCGCGCTGGCATAGGTCGCGGTGATGTTGTCGGCTGGGTTGAGCCCAACGATCGATCCAGTGAACGAGGGATTCGCGCTGCCATAGGCGCGCGCGGCGTCGTCCGCTGTGACCGTCAGAGTTCCCTGTGTCAGGTTCTGGGGCAGCGTGTTGGAAGTGCTCACTGAGTAGTTGCATGCCGTGGGGTCGGGAACGAAATCGGCCACCACGTTGTTGGTGCCGAAGGACAGCGGAGCGGTCGAGGTGGTGGCGACATTGGATGACGTCAACGCCACCGTGGCGAAATCGACACCATTGTTCTTGAAGGTGACGGTGCCGCAACGTGGGGTCGATCCACCGCCGACCCGGGTCACGGTCGCCGTGAGCGTTCCTATCACGCCGTACGCGGACGGACTCGGATTCGTTGAGGCCAGGGTGGTGGCCGTCGGCTGGGCCGCATCGGTGAACGTGATCTGCGCTTCAAAGCGGCTTCCGATTGCCAGGAGGTAGTAGCGCACACCGAGATCGTGCTCCGCCGGCGCGTACTGGTCATTGACGAAGTCCCCCGATCCATCGGCCGTGGCGTAATAGATTTCGTCATGATGGGTCGTGGGTTCCTCGTGAAGGAGCAGCGTCACCGTCTCGCCAGGCTCCCATCCCGAGCCGGCGATCAACACAGTGTCGCCGGGGGCGTAGTCGTCATCGTCGGTCTCGAGGCTTGCGTACCCATACAGTTCCGCGCTCTGCTGCCCGCTGCCGCCCGCCACCAGCAGGAGGCCAGCTCGAGCCGCCGGCGCGCCGGCCGCTCCGTTGCGCGGGACCAAAAGGGATCCCGTCGCAGTAAAGAAGTCACTCCATGGGGCATACGTCTCGGTGGAGGCCAGGTCGGTGCTGCCGGCGACTCCACCGACGATCAGTACGGTGTTGTTTGCCGGAAGCAGAAACGCCAGGTGGAACCTGCGTGCCGTCGCCAAGTTGCTGTTGGAGAGCTCGACCATGGTGGCATCGGCATCGTAGATCTCGGCGGTGGCAAGATCGGCCTGTCCGTTGCTTCCACCAACGATCAGAATTCTGTTGTCGAGGAGCCGTGTCGCGGAGTGGCCGGCGCGCGGCGTCATCAGGCTGGGTGCCGGTTGGACCGCATCGTCCACCGCATCGTAAAGATCGGCCGACCCGACCACGCTATTGCCGTCGCTGCCGCCCGCGATGAGGACGCGTCCGTCCTTCAAGCGGGCCGCAACATGGACGGTCCTGCGAGAGGACATGCCCGCGGTCGATCCTGTGAAGCTGTAGTTTCTCGGATCGAAGATCTCCAGCGTGCTGCTGACGCCGCCTTCGTTTTCGCCGCCCGCCACAAGCACACGGCCGTCGTCAAGAAGCGTCGCGGTGTGATTGAATCTCGGCTCGATCATCCCCGGGGAAACCTCGAACCATGCATCCGCGGCCGGGTCGTAGATCTCCGCGGAAGTCAGGGCGATATCATCCTGATCGACGCCACCCATGACGAGAACACGCCCGTCGGAAAGCAGAACGGATGCATGCCGGCTCCGCGCGCCCGACATGGGCGCCGCACTCGAGAAACTGCCATCCGTGTTGTAGATCTCGGAAGTGTCAAGGGCGCTGGTGCCGTCTCCTCCAGTGATGAGGATCCTGCCGTCCTGCAGTCGGACCGCGCTCGCGCCTGTCCTCGGGCCGGCCATGCTGCTCGTGGTCTCCCAAATGCCGCCCGGAAGACCAGGCAGGGAGGCTCTCAGGGTCGGCCAGGCGCCGACGATGGAAACGATGATCAAGCCAAGGAGCAACCCTGGCGACTGACCCGGTGATGTGCGGGAGGCCGTGCTCATTATTTTTCGCTCCTTAGGACATGACGGCAAGGGGTCATCCCCGGGGATGCGGCGGTAATCAACGGGGGTGTCAATTCACACGGACCATGAGAGGCGGAATCTTCGTCTTGGATGAAAGAATGCAAGCTCGATCGGGGATTCGGCGTGTGGTCTTCAGGCGGGTAGATGGGTTCCGTTCTTGCGATCGACTCGGCAACTATAGTACGGCCAATCACTTACGTGGTAGGAGCGCGGTCGAATCCCCTGCGTTCGGTCAACAATGTCCCTCACCCCGTTGCGCGGGATGCTCGCGAGCCGATACTCCAGGCTCTCCCGCGACGGTCGATGGCTCGCCTTCATCGAGTTCGTCGTCGCGCGCTGAAAGGAGGCTCGGCGCCCCAGGGCGCGCTTGGTCGCTCGCGCGGCTTTCTGATACGCTCCGCCCCCGATGCCTCTCACCCCCGGCACTCGCCTCGGACCCTACGAGATCGCCTCCCCCCTCGGCGCCGGCGGCATGGGAGAGGTGTACCGCGCGAAGGACACGCGCCTCGACCGTGACGTCGCCGTCAAGGTGCTTCCCGAAGGGCTCGCGGGCAACGATCTGCTCCGCGCCCGCTTCGAGCGTGAGGCGAAGAGCATCTCATCGCTGAACCATCCAAACATCTGCACCCTATATGACGTTGGCCACCAGGACGGCCTTCTCTTCCTCGTCATGGAATTGATCGAGGGCGAGTCGCTTGCCGACCGCCTCTCGAAGGGGGCGCTGCCTCCCGGGCAGGTCCTCCGGTTCGGCGCCCAGATCGCCGACGCCCTGGATCACGCCCACAAGCAGGGGATCGTCCACCGCGACCTCAAGCCCGGCAACGTGATGCTGACGAAGTCCGGAGCCAAGCTCCTGGATTTCGGTCTCGCGCGAACGGCCGCCGAGGCTCAGTCGCCGGTGCAGGGGATGACGAGCCACCCGACGCAGGTGAGGCCCCTGACGCAGGAGGGGGTCATCCTCGGGACGTTCCAGTACATGGCGCCGGAGCAGCTCGAGGGGCAGGAGGCGGACGCGCGGACGGACATCTTCGCGCTGGGGGCGGTGCTCTACGAGATGATGACGGGGCGGAGGGCCTTCGAGGGGAAGAGCAAAACGAGCCTCATCGCGGCGATCGTGTCGTCGCAGCCGGCGCCGATCTCTGCAGTTGTTCCCGTAGCGCCGCCGGCTCTCGACCACGTGGTGAGACGGTGCCTGGAGAAGGAGCCCGAGGACCGGTGGCACAGCGCGCACGACGTGGCAGGCGAGCTGAGGTGGATCAGCGAGGCGGGCTCGCAGGCCGGCGTCGCCGGGCCAGTGACGGCGAGGCGGTCGACGCTGAGGCGGGCGACACGAGAGACGATCGCCTGGATCCTCGCGGCCGTGATGACAATCGCCGCCATGGCGGCGGTCGCCTTGCGGCGGGAGAGCGACCCTTCGAGGCAGGAGGGGCATGGCGTCATCCGGTCCGTCATTCCCATCGCGTCGGGGCAAGAACAGCCGGACAGTTACGAAAACCTGGCGCTCTCTCCCGACGGCAAGACCGTGGCGTGGGTGGACTCCGAGGGGGGCACCTCGAAGATTTACCTGAGGCGCCTCGGAGAGTTCGACGCTCACCCCCTCATGGGAACCGAGCACGCCCAGCAGCTCTTCTTCTCCCCCGACTCGAAGTGGCTCGGCTTTTTCGCCAACGGCAAGATGAAGAAGGCGCCCGTGGGGGGAGGCGCTCCTGTGACGGTCGCCAGGGCCGTCCTGCCGCGCGGGGCGAGCTGGTGCACGGACGACTCCATCCTCTTCGTGCCCTTCTTCTACGGCGGCGTGGAGCGCGTCAGCGCCTCCGGGGGGAACCGGGAAGTTCTCACGACCCCCGACCGGTCGAACGGCGAGGTCGCCCACCGCTGGCCGAACGTTCTCCCCGGGGGGCAGGCATTCCTCTACACCATCGGGGTTGGCAGCAACTGGGACGAGGCGAAGATCGCCGTCCAGAAGATCGGCGGCAAAGAGCGCAGGATTCTGATCGAAGGGGGGTTCGACGGGCGCTATCTCCCGACCGGGCATCTGGTCTACGCGCGAGGCTCCTCCCTCTACGCCGTCCGATTCGACCTCGAGACGCTCGAGGTAAGCGGTGATCCGGTGCAGGTGATCGAAGGCATTGCCCATGGCGATGCCGGGGCGGCGGAGTACTCCTACTCGAACGATGGCTTGCTGATCTACCGCCCCGCCTCGAGCCTCGTCGGCGCGCGGGGCGCGCTCGCGCTGGTCGATCGGTCCGGACGAAGTCTTCCGTTCCACGATCCAGCGCCATTGGGGCGCGAGATCGGATACCCGGTCCTCTCGCGTGGCGGCGACAGCCTCGCCGGCATCATCAACTACGAGTTGTGGACCTTCGACCTCATCCGGGGATCGTCCACGCGCCTGACCTCGGGGACTCGCGCCGCCGCCGGCGTGTGGTCGCCCGACGGAAAACTCATCGCCTACGCGGAGGAGAGGAACAGTCCCTGGAACCCCTACCTCCGGCGGGCGGACGGCAGCGAGCCGGGGCAGATCCTCATGAAGAGCGACACCTCCCTGATGCCGATGTCCTGGTCCCCCGACAGCCGGTGGATCCTGATGACCCGAGTCGATCCGGAAACGGGCAATGACATTGTCTCCTCCTCCGTGGCGGACAAGACGATCAAGCCGTTCGTCGTCACCGACCACAACGAGGGCGACAGCCGTTTTTCCCCGGACGGGAAATGGGTCGTTTACCTCTCCGACGAATCCGATCGCAACGAGATCTACATCCGCCCATTCGAAGGGACGGAGGGGCGCTGGCAGATCTCGACGGAGGGGTCCAGCGTCCCCTACTGGAGAAAACCGGACGAGATCATCTTCCAGAGCGGCCGGAAGGTGATGAGCGTCCGCGTCAGAACGTCACCGGCCTTCTCCGCGGAACCGCCGCGCCTTCTCTTCGAAGGACCGAACGAGCTCGTGGACGTCATGCCCGACGGTGATCGCTTCATCGTCAAGCAAACCGGCGAATCCGGAAACCGCGACGACTCTCTCCGCCTCGTCGACGGCTGGTTCTCCGAGGTGGTCGAGAAGATGAGGAAGTAGTCCGGAGACAGAACAGCGATGCTTCTGCACTCCGAAGCACCACCTCCTACCCACAGATTCTCCGGAGGAGCCTAGAAAATAGGGGGAGTAGATCCGTCCAGATCGCGGTAGATTCATACGTTCCGTACAGGGATGGACTCCCTCGAAGTGTCCCAAAGGCGGGTCCTCTCAAGATCGTGAGGGGCGATCTATGTTTTCGGCGTTCGACGGGTGGCGGCTTGTACTACTTCGTGTGTTGGTCCGGATCGCGCCCGGACCTCGCCGGCGCGCGGCTAGTGTGGTGAGTCAGAAATGTCGTGCCATACCGAGGGCGCCGGAGCGCCCGGATGGCGAGGAGCGACGCGGCCATCCGGGATGATACGGCGGCCGAATATTACGAGATTTCTGACTCGCCACACTAGGCTTCCGGTGCTGAAGTCCCGCGTGGTGCTGTCCGCGTTGGTGCTGCTGTTGCTGGGCACCTCCGTCGTGCAGGCGGCCCCGCCTTCGGACGCGGGGTCGGTGACCAGCTACGGCTTCTCCTCGAGCGCGGGCACCTTCACGCCACTGTCGGGTGCGACGCGGGTGGCGGTGGTGGAAGCCAACGACTCCAGCTCGGAGGCACTTCCGCTGGGCTTCACGTTCTGGTTCATGGGAGTGCCATACACGCAGGTCTGGGCGAACTCCAACGGGCATCTG
>JAWPNA010000112.1:0-3642 GCA_045402695.1 Acidobacteriota bacterium | reverse complement strand
CGGCCCGGAGCCGGGGGCGGCGAGGTTGAATGGGAACTGGCCTTCCAGGTCCACTAGCGCGTCACCGATCGGTCCCAGCGTGTCCTTGAGCTGGGCGAAGGTCTTGGGTCGCACCGTGCCTCGTGGGGGAACGGTCTGGGGCCGGGTGCCGAGGACGCTGGCCGCTAGCACGTAGCGTTGGGTGGCCTCGTTGATCGACTCAATCGTATCCTGCTGGAAAAGGTGGTCGCCCCAGGCAATCAGATTGTCGAGGTACTTCATGACCACGTTGAACTGGTAGGCAAGATGCCGGGTCCGTGCCACGGCATGGGGCTGGAACGGTTTGTTGCGGATCGCGTCATAGCCGTTCATGAGATCGTCCTGCAGGAGCTGGTCGGCGGGCGTGAGCGCTGTGCGCGGGACGCTCAGCAGGCGGACGATCTCCTCGATGCGCTTCCCGCGGCCTTGACGGAAGCCGAGGAACAGCCAGTACCGGTCTGGGGTCGGGGTGGCGGTGTCGTTGCTGGTGGGGTTGAAGATGTAGTGGAACCACCGCTGCGCCTCGGCAAATCGCCTGGTCTTGCTCAGATGGGTGGCGACGGTGAGCGGGATGTGGAAGAAGAGTTCCCAGTTGTAGTTCGCGTAGGAGCCGTGGGCCTCGACGTCGATCTCCTTGGAAAAGTAGTTCACACGGACCAAGTCGTTCTGAGTGGGGTGGTACAGCGCATCGAAGAAGTCCTGCCGGAAGGCGGGATCGAACTGGCCGGCCAGGAGCCCCGGCAGCGAATCGCGATTCTGCTTGGCGATCAGCTCGCCGACCCAGGGATGGAAGAAGTTCAGGAAGGTGTAGGTGAACTGGGTGTCGGTATGGCCCGTAGCGATCTTGATCGCGGCGCCTGCCAGCTTCGCGTCGTGGTATCCGACGTACGCCATGTAATTCGTCATGGTAGTCTCCTTACCGCCTAATGCCGGCTGCGGGGGTGGACCCTGAGGGGCCGAGGAACCGCTCGCCGAATTTCACGGTGGCGGTCGTGGCGAGCCCCTGCTGGATGTAGGCGTCTTCGGTCACGAACCGCCGCACGGGAGCGGGATTGACCGCCCGCGGGTCGCCCACAACGGGCCCTCCGTCACCCCAGAGCTTGGGCTTCGCCTCGGTCCGGGGATCGACCTTGTAGACCAGATCAGGAACCTTCTCCGCCCTCCACTTGGCTGGCGTGATTTCGATGGTGTAGCCCGGGAAGTCGGAGATCAAAACCGGCTTCTCGGCCGACGTTACAAAGAAGACGTGGCGACTGTCTTCGTAGAAGAACGGGTCGTAGAAGCCGGCGTACTCGTGCCGCGGCTCCACGATACGGGGGGCCTGCCATGGGCGCAGGACATCCCGGGGCAACAGCGACTCCCAGGCATACCCCCAGTCGTCGCCTCCGGTGAGGGATCCGTAGTAGGTCAGGGTGAATGTGCCGCCGTTGTACGTACCGATCCGGTTGTGCTCGAGCCAGGAGAAACCCGCTCCCGGTCGGTCCTCCTCCCGCACGGGGAGGCTATGGGTGTTGTAGAGCAGGAAGGAAGAGAAGCTCAACCCCTGGTAGTAGATTCCGACCCGCAAGCCCCCGTCTTCTTCTCCCACGGCAAGGATCACGTCGGAACGCTTGAAGGCCTGGGTTCCGATCTCGGGGGCGGCCAAGATTAGGGTCGGCAGCATGACGTCGGAGGTCTTTACCGGCTGCCACTTGCCGTTGTAGTACTCACTCCAGCAGAGCGACGCCTGAGTTCTCACGCTCGGCTCACCGGGGATCTGGCTCGTGGTGAGCGCGGTCACGTTGGTATCGGCGACAGGCCTCTGCGCTGTCTCCTGTCCTCGCTTGAGGATCCGGAGCCAGACCAAGAGCAGTCGGCCTTTCCAGACCACGGGAATCGCCGGGTTATCCTCGACGTCGAGCTTGATCTGCTCCCAGGGAGTCCAGACGCCCTCGTAGCGGCGGTAGTAGTACTTGCGGTGGGCGCCCGCCGTGCGGGCAATCACATGGTCCACGTCGGGAGTCCGGAGGGCTGAATCACCCTCCACGTGGTAAATCCCGCACGGCTCCAGCTTGGCCACCTCCTCGAGCTTGGATAGGTAGGTGAGCACGGCGCTGGTGGCGGAATCTTCTGTGATGTCGCTCTGCAAAAGCTCGCTCTCGATTTCCTTGAAGAAGGGCGACTTGTCGTCGCGCAGCTCGCACTCGAGCCAGTTCTCCGGGAACAGGTAGACCTTTCGGTTGGCCTCCCAGACCCGGTACCTCTTCATCCACCCCCACTGAGCGGCATTGAGCGATGCCGGTGAGACAGTGCGCTCCAGATTCATCAGACAGCGCTCGATGAAGAGCTGGACCGACGACAAAGCATTCCGGATTCGCGAGGTGCGGGTGCAGGGCTCCATCTGCACGTCCATGAGGAAATACTCGAACAGCTTGTCGGCGGTGTCGATGCGCTCAGTCGCCACGTTCGAGCGCATCTGGTGCAGGATGTACGCAACCAGCGCATCGCGCTGCAGCCCCCGTAGCGTGTCATTAATCGGCTGGATCACATCACGCCAGTCGCCGGGAGCGTAGCGGGCCCGGAGCGCAGCCTGCATGTCGCGGGTGATCTCGGCCGTCGGTTCGTTGGTCGTGGCCGGGAGTAGCGCCTCCACGGCGATTCCCAATTGCCGGCAAAGGGCGAAGGCGTCGTACACCCGCGCAAAGGCCCGCACACTGGCCAGGTCGGCGACGGCCGCGCCAAACCACGCCCGCACCACGGCGAGCGACGCCTGGCTCCATCCGGTCAGGAGGTAGAGCGCGCCGTCCGGAGCCGCCGTCGCTGCTGCGGGGTCCTTCAGGACAGCCAGCAGCGCGTCGTCGACGGGGGCGAGGGTGGCCTTGATGCGGGCGTACTCGAGAAGCCCCCGGAGCGGCACCAGCAGCGCCACCTCGGTGGCATGCGCGGCGGCGCCAGTGACGGGGAGCAGGTTTAGCCAGCCGTCTCCCCCGATCCGGTATTCGGGCTGGGTGGCGATGTAGGCGATCTCACCTGACGAGATGCGCAGTGCTGCGGCCAGCGCCGTTGCTTTGAGGAAGCGGATGTAGGCTCCGCCAAAGGGGCCCAAGATCGTCGTCGGGTAGAGATTGCGGGCGGGAATCACCTGCCGGGGTCGCTTGGGCGATTCCCACTTGACGCTGACCCGGTCCCTCACGCCTTCGACAGTCACCACGATCTGGTACAGCGTCCCTCCCCTGAGCTCGATCGGGTTGGTGTTCCGCCTAACTTGGCCGTTGGTGGTGAGCGGCCGATCCACGCCGCCGAGGCTCAGCGAGACGGTCGCCCCGGCGTCGGCTTCGACGACGAAGTTGTAGTAGCCCGACTCCGGCGTCTCCACCGAGCCCCTCCAGATTCCGGAGACCGGACCGCCGAGAACCGGATTCGCCGGGAGCGAATTGGCGCCGCCGGGCGTGTAGTCCAGCACGGCGGCGGCCGGCACGGCAAGCCCGACCGCACCGGTTGCAGTGTTGCGGAAGAAGAACTCCGCGGTGAGCCCCGGGGTCTCCAACGCGAGCACATCGCTCATCGCGGGCTGATTGAGCTGTCCCGCGGCGTGCAGTGGGTACGGGGCTCCCGCCACGAGGGTCGGATCCAGCAGCGCGCGGG
>JAWPNA010000320.1:0-9999 GCA_045402695.1 Acidobacteriota bacterium | reverse complement strand
GCCGAGGACCGGCGGCTGCGCCTCCTGCGCTCCACCCTGGCCGCCCCCGAGCTGTTCGGCTCGATCCCGGTGACGGCTGAGGCTTTCGATCTCGCACCCGACGGAGGCGGCCGCCGTGTCCTCATCAAGATGTTCGTTCCGATCGAGGCGCTGTCGTTCCTGCCAGATGGGAAGGGCGGACTGCGGGGCGGCGTCCGCGTCGAAGGCGAAGTGATCTCACGCAACGATGCCCGTGAGACAGCCTGCGCCTTCAAGCAGGAGATTCCCCTGGAGATCCCGGAGGCAGCAAGGACCTCGTCCAGCAGGGCCGCGCCCAGAGGACTGGTCTTTGAAACCGGCTGCATCCTGAAAGCCGGGACATACGCCATGACCTTGGCGGCGCTCGATCCCGCGACACAGGCGATCGGGGCGGGGCGCGCCACGATTTCGATCAAGTCGGCAAGCGTCGGCGAGCCCTCCGTCGAGGAGGTTCACCTGTGGACGCGCGATCCGGGGCTGATCGTCTTCGCCTCGGGCGCGGAGCGGATCGGCGTCGGCGACTCGAAAGGCGAGGCGCGCTTCGTCCCGATGTCGCGGCGCCGGATGACGACCGGTCAGGAGGCGCTCCTCAGCTTCCTGCTGTGCCTGCCCCGGGACGCCTCGCCGCCGGATGCACGACGGCCGATCCAGGTCACCAGAAGCCTTCTCGGCGAAGGCGGAGCGACCGTGGCGACGCTCAAGGAGCTGACGTTGTCCGATCCGCCCGATCCGGCCACCGGCTGCTATCAGGTCACCAGCGGGATCCCCGGCGGAACGCTCGGCGACGGTGTGTACACTTTTTCGCTCCATGTCGATGGGCTGTCCTGGGACGGGACCCTCGCCAAGGACGTGGACTTCTCGGTGGAGTGAGGATTCGCGCTGGAGCGACTGCGCGCAATCCTGTAGAGTGAGGGACATCATGAAGAAAGCCCTCCTCATCCTGCTGCTGGCCGCGCCGCTCACCCGGGCCGGGGATCCCGCGCCCCAGGGGCAGGAGATCCCGCGCATCGGGAAGATCGAGCAGGTCGAGGTGAGCCTGGTGCTCATCGATCTGGTCGTGCGGGACCGAAAAGATCACCCCGTGTCGGGCCTCACGCTCGGCGATTTCGAGCTGCTGGTGGATCGCCTTCCTGTCGATCCGTCCGACATCGAGAGTTTCGAGGAGATCTGCCCCGCTGCTACCGAGGCCCCGCCGTCCCCGCTCCCACCGCGCCCCATGCCTGACGCGGCGCGGCCGCCGCAGGCAGAGGCGGCGGTTCCGCCACCGGACGGGCCGCCTCGTGCACTTCGCCACATCGTGCTGTACTTCGACTTCTCGCAGATGACGTTGAGTGGGCGTCGCCAGTCACTCAAAGCCGCGCGCGATCACGTCGCAAGCCGTGTCACCGCATCGGACCGCCTCATGATCCTCGCCTACAGGAACGGCCTGCGGCTGGTCCAGGACTTCACATCGGACCGCGCGGCGCTCGTGGCACGTCTGGACGAGATGATCGCCGATCCTCTGACGCTCGACATCGAAGTGGTCGAGGAGAACCAGAAGATGCGCGATGTGGCGAGCAAGCCCTGCGAGCCGGGCGGCCCGTGCACCACGCGCAAGAGCGTGGCGACGGCCTACGCCGCCCAGGAGGAGATGCGCGCTCGCAAGAGCCTCAGGACCATCGAGGGACTGATGCCGGCGCTGGCGGGGCTGAAGGGGCGCAAGGCCCTCATCCTGTTCACCGATACGCTGCGCGATGAGCCGGGAATCGAGTACATCGCCCTGGCCCGAACCACGCCGCAGGAGGTCGGCATCGCCCTCTCCGCCGACATGCTGCGGTTGACGCAGGAGGCCAACGCGGCCGGCGTGTCGTTCTACACGGTGCATGCCAGCGGACTGGATGACAGCACGGTGGAGTCGTATCGCGACACGCGCAGCGAGCGGATCAACGTGTCCGACAGCCCCGACGACCCTGGCCTGGTGAGCGACACCTACCTGGCGGCACGGTCGGGCCTCGATTCCGCCCTCGCTCTGCAGTCCACGATCGCCGCTGAGACCGGCGGCCGCGCCCTGCAGCGCAGCAACGATCTGGCCGCCATCATCGACACCGCGCAGCAGGATCTCTCGTGCTACTACCTGCTCGGCTACAGGCATCAGAAACGCGGAGACAACCAGCGCCACAGCCTGATCGTCCGACTCACGCCTGGAGCGGGCGGCGAGTCGCGGCGCGGGCTGTCGGTGCGACACCGTCCTTACTACTACGACATCTCGGCCGCCCACAGGGCCGATCGTCTCGTGCGCTCCGCCCTCGACGCCCCCGAGCTTTACCAGGCTCTTCCTGTCGCCGCGGAGGCCTTCGACCTCGCTCCGGAGAAATCCCTGCGCCGGGTGTTGATCAAGGCGACGCTCCCGCTCGATTCGTTGGCGCTTGTGCCCCTAGGCACCGGCAGCACCGCCGCGGGCAGGCCCGAGATGGAAGCGCGCGCGCGCGTGCAGGGGGAGGTCACACCGCGCGCGGGGGGCGACGCCGCGTGCGTCTTCCAGCGCGACCTGGATCTGAAGGTCCCGGCCGGAGCCGCGGCGGCGAGCCGCGTCATCTTCGAGACAGGGTGCGTGTTGAAGCCCGGACTGTACGACCTCGTCGTGATGGTCATGGATTCCGCCACGCAGGAGGTCAGGGCGCGCCGTTCCTACCTGAACCTCCAGGCGGACAAGAAGGAAGAGGAGAACGTCCTCGGCGGATTCCACCTCTGGGCCCGCGACAGGAACGCCATCCTGGTGACGGCCGGCGCGGAGCGGATCGGCATGAAGGACACCACGGGCGGACAGGGATTCGTCCCCTTGTCTGAGAGACGCCTCGCGAAGAACCAGGAAGCGCTGCTGAGCTTCATGCTGTGCCCGCGGGACGGCGGGCCGGCAGCGGACGCCAGCCGGCCCATCACGGTGCACCGCACTCTGCAGGGGGAGGCCGACGCCGTCGTGGCGGGGTTCCGCGACCTCACGATCGCCGAACCGCCCGACGAGGCCACCGGCTGCTACCAGATCTTCAACACCATCCCCGCCGACACGCTGGGCGATGGGCTGTACACATTCACCATCCAGGCGCGGGGCACCCCTCTCGCCGGCACGCTGACCCGCCAGGTGGAGTTGCTCGTCGAGTAAGCGAGTAGGCGAGCAGGAGTGCTATGCTCCGGGCGATACCATGCGTCCATCATCATGCAGCCGTCTCGCGGCCTCCTCAAGACCGGCCGCCGCAGTCCTGGGAGTTCTCCTCATCATGAGCACGAGCAGCCACGGTGCACACGGGAACTCCGGCCAGGGCGCCGCGCCCGTGGGCCGCAACCGTCTCGCCTCGGCCACCAGCCCCTACCTGCTGCAGCACAAGGACAACCCGGTGAACTGGTACCCGTGGGGGCCCGACGCTCTGACCGCCGCCCGTTCGGAGGACAAGCCGATCTTCCTCTCCGTGGGCTACTCGGCCTGTCACTGGTGCCATGTGATGGAGGAGGAGTCGTTCGAGGATCCGAACACCGCCGAGGTGATGAACAGATACTTCATCAGCATCAAGGTGGATCGGGAGGAGAGGCCCGACCTCGACGACATCTATATGACGGCGGTGCAGATGCTCACGGGAAGCGGCGGCTGGCCCATGTCGGTATGGCTCACTCCGGATCTGAAACCGTTCTACGGCGGCACGTACTTTCCGAAAGAGAGCCGCTATGGGCGCCCTTCCTTCACGCAGGTGCTCACCTCGCTGGGGGAGTCCTGGCGCACGGACCGCGCGTCGCTGCTGGCGCGGGCGGACAAGCTGCATGAGTCGGTGGTGGGCTACATGTCGGGGCAGCGCGCGCCGGCCGGCTCAGCAGCGATCACCTCGAGCCTGATCGCGAAGGCCGTCGAGGAGATGACGGACAGCTTCGACCACGTGTACGGCGGCTTCGGCCGGGCGCCCAAGTTCCCTCCCTCGCGCGGACTGGCGCTGATGCTGGCGCGCTACCGTCAGGACAACGACGAGAACCTGATCCGGATGGCCACGCTCACGTTCGAGAAGATGGCCTACGGAGGCATGTATGACCAGATCGGCGGCGGCTTCCACCGTTACTCGACCGATTCGATGTGGCTCGTCCCCCACTTCGAGAAAATGCTCTATGACAACGCGCTGCTGGCCGACGCCTACCTCGATGCTCTGCAGGTTCGTCACGCCGACCTGTACCGCCGCATCCCGCGGGAGATCTTCGACTACGTCCTGCGCGAGATGACCGATCCGGACGGAGCCTTCTACTCGTCGCTGGACGCCGACAGCGACGGCGAGGAGGGCAAGTTCTACGTGTGGCGGCCCGAAGAGGTGATCGGCATCTTCGGGCAGCCCGAGGGCGCGCTGATCAACGAGTATTACGGGATCACGCCACAGGGCAACTTCGAGGGGAGCTCGAGCATCCCTCACGTCGAGGTTCCTCCCGAACAGTTCGCCGAGCGCAAGGGGATCGCGCCCGCCGATCTCATGCAGCGCCTGGACGCCGCGCGCGCGAAGCTGCTGGCGACGCGCGGGACGCGCGTGCGCCCGCACCGTGACGACAAGGTGCTCACAGCATGGAACGGCTTGATGATCGCGGCGCTGGCCCGTGGAGGCAAGTTACTGGAGACGCCCCGCTACACCCAGGCGGCCGCGAAAGCCGCCGACTTCATCCTCGGCAATGCGCGCGGGGAAGAGGGCCTGCTCAAGGTCTCGTTCAGGGCGGGCCGGACCAGCACCGAGTCGTTCCTGGATGATCAGGCGTTCTTCATCAAGGGACTGCTGGCGCTGCACGAGGCCACGCGCGATGGCCGATGGCTTGCCGAGGCGCGGGCGCTCGTGAAGGCTGCCGACGCAGCGTTTCTGGACCCGGTCGAGGGAGGGTATTTCTTCGCGCGGCCCGGAAGGTCCGATCTGATCGTGCGCGCGAAGAGCCCCTCGGACGGAGCGCTCCCTTCGGGCACCTCGGTAATGGCCTCCACGCTTCTCACGCTTCACCGGCTCACCGGCGACCCCGCATATCGCCTCCGCGCCGAGAAGATCCTCTCGACCTACAGCGGCGCGATGAGCTCGATGCCCGGCGCCTTCCACAACATGCTCGCGGCGGTGGATGAGTACCTTGCCTCCGGAGCCGGCGCAGCGGCGGGGCCGATTGTCGCCGTAACGGTGAACGGCCCTGGAGGGACCGTTGTCCCTGGCGGCGCGGTGGACGTCGCGCTCCGGCTCGACATCAAGCAGGGCTGGCACATCAACTCCGCGAAGCCGACCCTGGACTATCTGATCCCGACCTCCGCGACGGTTCAGGCCGGGGGGGCCGCCGCTCTCGCCTCCGTGGAGTATCCCGAGGGAAAGATGGTGACGCTGGGCTTCGCCCGGAAGGCCATCTCCGTCTACGAGGGCGGCAATGTCATCAGACTCAGGCTTCAGGTGGATCGCGGTGCGGCAGCCGGGGCGATCGTACTTCAGGGAAAGGTGGCCTACCAGGCGTGCAACGACAAGGAATGCCTGCCTCCCGCCGAGACACTCGTCGAGATTCCCCTCGGCATCGCGCCGTCCGGCTAGTCAGGCGCGTGTGCCGCCTTCAATGATCGCTGATCGCAGCCCCGGCCATTCTTTCAGGTAGGTGTCCCGCTCGCGACGGTACGTTTCCACCAAGACGCGATACTCTCCACCTCGTCCTTGCGTCTCGTACAGAAGCCGCGGCCTCAGGATCCCCTCATCCTCCGCGCCGATGCCGGGCACGTGGGTGGCCGCCTCGTAACCGAAGTCGGGATCGCGCTCCCAGACGATCGTCCCTTCGGCGATAGCGCGCACGATGGCCGAACTGTGAGGGATCATCACCTTGCGGCTGCGTGGATCGTCCGCCGGTCCGCCGACGCGACCCGTGTTCATTACATACACTTCCAGCGGGCTGCCGTTGACGAGTTCCAGGAACCGGTTCCCCTGCTCCGCGTGCAGCAGAGGGAAGAAGGGGTTGGTGCCTGGCACGCGCAGCGACTTGCCGGCTTCCTCGGCGCCTCCCGCGCTGGTCCCCTTCGTCTCGCCCAGCATGAAGTACGCCGCCGCGGCCGCCCCCGTCAGACGGGCCACTCCGGGGATGATGTTCTCGTTGGCGTTGAGGATGAGCAGAAAGTCGGCCTTCGTGATCTGGCGCGCGTCGCCCGCCCCCTTGACCTGCGACATGGGAAACACGGCTCGCCCGTTCTGCGTGTAGGATGTGTCGAAGAAATCCACGTCACCGTTCTTCTGCGAGACGTTCTCGAGGTAGGCGCGCGGCTGGCAGACCGCCCCATGGATGGTCGGCTCATAGCGGGGATCGAGGCCGAACGTCTTCGCGAAGCAGCCGTTCTCGGTGGCGAAGATCTTGCCGCCGGGCATCAGCGCCACGAAGTCGTCCTGCACCGGTTGGGAGTTGTTCTGCTGCGTGAACGTGGTGGTGGTCTTGCCGGTGCCGGAGAGCCCGACGATGAGCCCCGCCTTCACGCCGCGGGAGGTCGGGATCACTTTGCATCCGGCGTGGAGCGGCAGCCCCCCCCGGTCGTACACGATTTTGTTCCACATCCTCAGGCCGCCCTTCTTCGACTCGCCGAAGTAGTCCGAGTGGAAGACTCGCGTGAGCATCCGGTCGAGGTACACCGCGATCAGGCGATCGTTGGGATACCCCTCGGCCTTCAGGTTGGGGGTGTACACCACAGTCACTTGCGGGGCGAACGAGGTCGATTCCTCGGAGGTGGGATCGAAGTAGAGCATCTTCTGCATCCCGGCGATGTTGGCGTTGGCTTTCTCGATGATGAGGCGGGCGGCGACCTTGAAGTCAGGCGCGTTACCGATATACCCGTCGATGACAATCATCTCCTGGCCGCGGACGTAGTCGTCCTGCAGCCTCGCCATCCTCGCTCCTTCCTCGGGCGAGAGGGTCTGGTCCGAGTGCGCGTGGGGATCGCCCGTGACGATGTAGGTGGAGCCCTTGCTGCGGGCCGTGACGCGCGTGGCCACGTTGTAGTTGTCGAAGCCGGTCAGCCGCGCGTTGGGCATGGCGGCAGTCAACTTCTTCAGCTCCTGCTCTTCAGGGTTCACGATTGCCACGCGCGGCTTCACGGGCAGGGCTCTGTGCAGGATCGTGCTCATGATCGGTCGCATCCTCGATTCAGGGACGCTCAAAACGGCGGCGAGCGCTCGGGATTGCGCGCGTCACCTGCCTGTCTCGGTCCCCCTTTGACGAGCGCGTCATTATAGCAGACCGACGCTACCCGATGAGGAGCAGATCCTGCTCATCTCGCGGCGAATCGAGGGCCCGGTGAGGCGGAGGCAGGGTGGAATGATGGATCGGCCGTTGACGCCTCGGCGGGTTCAACGGTAGGATGGAAGTCGCCCGACGCGCGGAAAGCGCCGGGCCTGTCCATGGAGGAGGTCGAGATGAAGAAGTTCTCCACAACCGCTCTGCTCGTCGCCGTCATGTTCCTGGCCATGAGCGTCGCATCAGTCATCCTCGTGGCCGTGACCGCCACGCCGGTGGAGGCTGCTGGGGGCTGCACGTGCCCGCAGATCTACGCTCCGGTCATCTGCAGCAACGGCAAGACATACCCCAACCTGTGCGTCGCCAAATGTCACCATGCGGACGGGTGCATACCTCTCCCGATCTTCTGATCGCAGCGGTCGGACGTGCTCTTGCGGCCCGTTCTCCCCCCGGGAGGACGGGCCGCGGTTTTTTCGGGCCCGACGCGGCGGACCGAGTGGGGGCCACCCGAGCATGAGACGGTTCTGGCCGGCCCTGATGACCGTGGCCGCCCTCGCGGTGACGTCGCAGGTTGACGCCGGGGACCCATCCCGAATCGCTCACCGGCCTGCTTCCGCGACGGAGACCGGCGAGACCGTTGAGACATGGGCGCGCGCGCCCGTCCTCGAATCGGGAGAGCCGGACCTGTTCACCTTGACCTGCCAGAACGGCCTGACCGCGGTGGTGGACTCGCGACCGTCAAGCCGCACTGTCTTCATCCAGGTCGTCGTGCGCGTCGGTTCGCGTGACGAGCCTCCCGGCCTCGCCGGAATCTCTCATCTCCTCGAGCACCTCCTGTTCAAGGAGGGTCACGGTCAGGGCGGCCGGCGCAATCCTGCGTTCTCGGCGTTGCGCGCGGCAGGAGGACTGGTGAACGCTTCGACCGACTTCGAGCTGACGGAATATCACGCGGACCTTCCCGCGGGCCGTTTCTCCGCAGGGTGGGACGCCGTCGTCTCGATGGTCACCGGCATTGACTTCGGCGAGGAGGACATCGCCCGCGAGCGCGGAGTCGTCCTGCAGGAGGCGGCGCTGGGCAAGGTCGATCCGCTGGCCATCGCCGCCTACTCGGTCTTGAGCCGGATCTTCCCCTGCGATCCGATCGGCCAGCCGGTGATCGGTTTCCGCCGCACGCTCAAGAACGTCGCGCTCGACGACCTGCGGCGTCACTTCAGCCGCTTCTACACGCCTGCCGGCATGTTCGCTGTCATCGTGGGTGATGTGGACCCGGTCGAGGCGGCGGACCGGGTGGGGGCCACTCTCTGCGCCCTTCCACCCTCAGGGGAAGCCCGCGCAGCATATCCGTATCCCGCGGCCCGGATCGAGCCGATGTATCGCTTCCGGACACTCGTGAAGCAGTCGTACCTCCTCGCGGGCTCGCTGACCGGCGGCGAGGCGGATCCCGACGCGGCGGCGATGGACATGCTTGCGATGATTCTCGGAGACGGAAGGACCTCGCGGCTCTACCGGAGACTCGTCATCGAAGAGGCCCTGACCGACGACGTCCTCGCGCTGACCTTGCAGGTGTCGAACACGGGAGCGATGGCCGCCGGCCTGGCGGTCGATCCGAACCGGGCCGAGCGCGCTCGCGCGGCGCTCATCGAGGAGATCGTCAGGCTGGCCAAAGAGCCTGTGCCGTCGCCGGAGCTCGAAACGGCCAAGGCCAGGCTTCACGCGCGGATGGCCCTCCTGTTCGAGACCAATGAAGGGATCGCCCGGTTCCGCTCGAGGAGGGTCCATCTCGGGCAGTCAGCCAGCCGCGACGATTATCTATCAGGCGCGGACCGCCTCACGCCGTCCGATCTCTTGCGCGTCGCGTCGAGCCACTGGGGGGAGGTGCCCGGCCGGCAATCCTCGCGCGGCGGGCTCATCGAGGTTCAAGTGCTGCCCGCGCGCGGCTTCGGGAAGGTCCTGGCGGCGCTGAGGTTTCTGCTCTTCCGGAGGCTTTGATGAGAACTCTGCTCGCCGCGCTCGCGTTCCCGCTTCTCGCGATCTCGATCTCGGTCGGGCAAGACCAACCCATCCATCGGGAGGTGCTTGGCAACGGTGCCACGCTGATTCTGCAAGAGAGGCCGGGGTGCGGTGCCTTCGCGATCCACCTGAGCGCGGCCGGCGGCCGTCTCGCCGATCCAGATGGACAGATCGACCTGACGGAGGTTCTCGCCCCGATGCTCCTGCGAGGCAGCCTCACGCGCACAGGCATGCAGCAGGCGCTGGAGATGGAGCGCTCGGGCTCCACGATCACGCCGATCGCCGGGAGACTCACGACATCAATCGCTGCCGCCGGCCCCGCCCGCGCGTTTCCGGAGGCGCTCGACATCGTGCTCGACGCGGCTCTGCATCCGCGCCTCGATGCGGGCGATCTCGTCAAGGAGATCGATCTCGCGCGCCAGAGGTTCCGGCGGTCGCTCGACGACCCCTCCTCCGCCCTCGACCGCGCCGCCCTGCCTCTGCTGTTCGCTCGCCATCCGCTGGGCCGGCAGCCCGACCCCGCGCGCCCCCTCGACGGGATCGACATCGAGACCGTGCGGCGCGCCCACGCCGAGCGCTTCCTTGGGCGCCGTCTGGTTCTCGTGGTGACCGGAGACGCCAGCTCGGAGGACGCGCGGCGGCGTGCAGCGGCTGCTCTGAAGGATGTCGCCGCAGGAGAGCCTCCCTGCATCACCCTGCCCGCCCCCGTGCCGTTGACGGGAGAGACCCGCGCCCGCGCGCGCC
>JAWPNA010000309.1:0-10179 GCA_045402695.1 Acidobacteriota bacterium | reverse complement strand
CGCGGCGCCGAATCCCGCGGCCATGGCTGCCGTCTGCCCGGAGTTGCTCTCGAAGGTCAGGATCCTGATCCGCGGGTGGGCGGTCCGGAGCGACTTCAGGACGATGTCCGATCCATCCGTGCTCCCATCGTTCACAAAGAGCACCTCGAACGACCTGCCCAGATCCTCCATCACCTTCATGATCTCGTTCGTGAGCGGCGCCAGGTTGTCCCGCTCGTTGTAGACGGGCACGACCAAGGAGATCTCGGGCGCGCCTCGCTCCCCGGGGGAGGATGACGAGTCGGGCCGGGCGGAAGGGATGAGCCGCGGAGCGCCGGACATGCTAATCTCTATGGCCGCCATTTCCAGGTTGCGTGAGGGGCGTGAGGGCATCCGCGGCGCCGTTGCCGCGTCCCAGGGTGACGACGTGAGCGCATTATACAGTACCGCTCCAGGGAGGCTCTTGAGCGCCGCGGTGGCCGCGCTGATGGCGCTCGCGGCTACAGCCTGCACGGACTGCGGGGCGAAGAAGTCGGCCAGGCCGAACGTCCTGCTGGTGGTGATCTCGGGTCTGCGGGCCGACCACGTCTCCTCGTATGGGTACCGCAAGCCCACGACCCCGGCCACGGATTCCCTGGCCGCTTCCGGCGTGCTTTACGAAAACGCCATCGCCCCGGCGCCCTGGGCCCCTACGTGCCAGGGGTCGATCCTGACGGGACTCTACCCCTCCGAGCATGTCGTCATCTTTGATCACCCCGTCCTGGACGGGCGTCTCGAGACGGCGGCTGAGAAGCTCAAAACATCGGGGTACTCCACTTTCGGAGTGTCCACCGACCCCATGATCGGAGCCGACAGCGGCTTCGCCCAGGGGTTCGACACGTTCACCGAGGTGCGTGCCGACGAGGAGGGCCTGCCGGATGAAGGCTCCGCCACGGCAGAGAAGAGCCTGCTCGATTGGATCCGGGCGCGCGTCACGTCCAACGCGCCGCAGCCCTTCTTCGCCTTCATCCTGATGACCAACCCGCAGCTCCCGTTCAACCCGCAGGGAGAGTACCGGCAGAAGTTCATCGAGAAACCGATCCCGCTGCCGCGTCTTGATCAGCTCGCGCAGTACTGGATCCCATTCGCCCGGCAGTACTCGCTGGGGCTGGTGACGCTCGCGCCCGAGGAGATGGGCGCCCTGATCGCTCTCTATGACGGCGAGGTGGCCTATGCCGACTACCGCCTGGGCCGCATCGTCGACGCGATGAAGGAGCTCGAGCTTCTCGACGACACGCTGCTGATCGTCACGTCGGACGCTGGAGAGGATCTCTCGGACCATGGGGCGATGGCCGACGC
This sequence comes from Acidobacteriota bacterium, assembly GCA_045402695.1. Classification (GTDB taxonomy): domain Bacteria; phylum Acidobacteriota; class Polarisedimenticolia; order JACPZX01; family DASXTC01; genus JAWPNA01. Next base: position 8,862 of record JAWPNA010000309.1, on the reverse strand, counting down.
CTCCAGCCTCTACGATTCCATGATCAGGGTGCCGCTGGTCATGAGGCTGCCCGGGAAGATTCCGGCCGGGCGCAGAGTGCGCGATCAGGTGCAGACCCTCGACATCATGACGGCGGTCCTCGCCCTCACCGCCGAGGGAGGCGCCCCGGTCGTGGAGGGACCCAGCGCTCCGATGGTGCCGCGCCCCGTGGCCTTCTCCGAGGCGCGCGTGGACTGGGGGGCGCTGCGTTACTACCAGACGCTCGCGCCGGGGATGGACCTCTCGCCTCTGGAGCGCAACCTGCTGGCCGCGCGAACGCTCGACTACAAGTACATCTTCAACTCGAAGAAATCCGCGGCGCTTTACGATCTGAAGTCCGACCCGGGGGAGACGGCCTCCGCGCTGAATGCGCACGTGGAGCAGGCGCGGGAACTCTCGGCGCGGCTCGATGAGTGGGGCGCCTCCCTGCGCTCGCCGCTCCTGCCTGCAGGCGGCCAGGGCGCCCCTGACGCGCGCGCCGGCCCCGCGGCGTCGCCGCAGCCGGTTCGCGAGGGAAAGTCCCGGTGAAGGATGGCGTCGGTTCCCGGATAGCTGCGCTGGTGCTGTTCGACGTGGACGGCACGCTCCTCGACGCGGGAGGCAGCGGGCGGTGGGCGATGACGCGCGCGTTCGAGGAAGTGTTCGGCATCGCCGACGCCGAGCCGTTCAGCAGGATGGTGCGCTTCGAGGGGATGACCGATCCGACCATCTTCAGGGCGATCGCCGCCAACGCCTCGATCCCCGAGAGGCTCCTCGAGGAGAAGTCGGCCCGGCTCGAGCAGTCGTTTCTCGGCCACCTCGAGGCGCGACTCTCGAGCACGCCGCAGAAACGCGCGCTGCCGGGCGTGGTGGATCTTCTCGACCGGCTCGAGGGGGTGAACCTCGCGCACGTGGGTCTGCTGACCGGCAACATCGAGCGCGGTGCGCGGCTGAAACTCCAGGCTGTGGGCCTCTCGCGCTACTTCGAGATGGGAGGGTTCGGAGATGACGCGCCCGATCGGGCCGGCATCGGGCAGGTGGCGCGCAAGAGGTTCGAGGGGACGCTGGGCGGCGCCATCGGGCCGTCGCAGGTGGTGGCGATCGGCGATTCCGTGGAGGACATCATCACGGCCCGGGCCAACAGCTACCGCAGTCTGGCCGTGGGCACAGGATGGTCGGGACACGATGCTTTGAAGGCCCACTTCCCCGACCTGTTCCTGGAGGACCTCGCCGATTTCGGCCAGGTCATGCAGTTCATCTTCGGGTCCCGTTCGACGACATCGGGATAGAATCAGGAGGAATACGCCATGCCCGATCCGCCAGGCTCTCAGGCTGTTCTCGAGGAGGCGAGGGCGCTGCGCCCCTTCATCGTGGACCTCACGCTTCGCATCTGCCGCGAGCGCACGGTGGACTACTTCGTCGATGACTACCCGGCCGGCGGCCCCGACGGCATGAGCTCCCCCGGGCAGGAAGGAAAGGTGGCCGCCATCCTGTCGAAGGAGCTGGCCGCGCGCGGCATCCCTTGCACGACGCACGCGAAGGTCGCCGGCCGCGACAATCTGCTCGCGAAGGTAGGGCGCTCTCTTCCTGGCTACCGCAAGCTGATGGTCCTGCTGCACACCGACGTTGTGCCGAGCGGGTCGCCGTCGGACTGGAAGTTCGCCCCGTTCGAGCCGTTCGAGAAGGACGGAAAGCTCTACGGCCGCGGCGTGCTGGACGACAAGGGGCCGCTGGCCGCTTCCTTCGCGGCCCTGACGATCCTCAAGCGGTACGAGGATCGGATTCCGGGTGAGTTCATCTTCGGCGCCGTCGGCGACGAGGAGGTCGGCGTCGGCGTGGGGATCGAGCACCTCCTCGAGGAGGGGCTCATCAAGTGCACCGACGCCGTCATCCCCGACATCGCCGGCGACATGAAGGAGATCAATGTCGCCGAGAAGGGAAGGGTGCTCCTCAAGGTGCGGGCCCGCGGCAAGCAGGCGCACGCCATGAACCCCGCCAAGGGAGTCAACGCCATCCACGCGATGGCCAGGTTCCTGCTGACCCTGGAGGGACACAATCTGCGCCACACACCCCATCCGATCCTCGGCGGGCCCACGGTCAACACCGGCCTGATCCGCGGAGGAATCGCGCCCAACGCGGTGGCTGCCGACTGCGAAGTGACCCTCGACATCCGCTACGTGCCGTCGCAGAGCGCCGAAGGAGTGCGGCAGGAGATCGAGTCTCTCGCCCGAGCGGTGAGGATGCCCGGGGCCTCCTTCGAGGTGGGGATCTTCCAGAGCGCGCTGCCTTGCGAGGTGTCACCCGAGGCGCCAATCGTCAAACGCATCCTGAAGCACGCCCCCGATGCGAAGGTTGTGGGCAGCGGCGGCGGAACCTTCGCCAAGCCTCTCGTGCTCGCGGGGATCCAGGCGGTGGGCTGGGCACCCGGCAACGAGGCGACCTACCACGAGCCCAACGAGGAGATCGAGATCGATCAGCTCACGGTGTACGCCGGAAGGCTCGCCAACCTGGCCTTCGATATCTGCTCGGAGAAGGTGTAGGGAGCGGCGCCGCTTCGGGATCAGTCGGGCCTGGGCGCGAGGCTCATCAGGACGGTCCTGATCTTTCCGGCGCGCCATCCGCGGCGCGACAGCTCGTCCACGACGTCCGCCCGGATCATCCCAGGGCAAAGGCGTTTCGGGAGATCGGCCAGCTCGTGAGGCTCCAGCCTCTCGAACCCCGACGTGTCCCATCTCAGAGCGGCGCTCCTCGCCGCGCACCCCACCGCAATGCCGCCGAGGCACACCGCCATGAAGAGATTCTGCCGCGTGACCAGCGGATGATCAGTGCCCAGAGCGGCCGCACCCAGCATCATCAGGCTCAGCAGGGCGCCGCAGACTGCGGCGTAGATCGCGTAGCGCGCCGAGCGGCGCCTCGTCGCCGCGCCGGGATCAACCTTTCGGTGCAGCGTCTGACACCGGCGGCAGACCAGTCCCTTGCGCGCCGCGTCGAACGGGAGGACCCCTCGACACGTCGAGCAGAAGGCGAGATGTGCGGCGTTCGATGACGCTCGTGCGGGCGCGATCATGGGAACGCCGGAAGGTACGGCGCGAACCCGGGACGGGCCATGCTTTTCGACCCAGCGCGTGCTCCGGCGGCGACTTGTTACGATTCCTCGGCCCACGTCATCACCACATCGGGTGCGCCTTGAAGAACTCCAGCATGGCCTTGCTGGCTTTGAACTCTCGGCTGATCTTCCCCACGATCGACTCCTTCAAACTGGATGAGCCGCCGGGCCACGTGTGGCCGCCCCCATTGATTCGGAGAAGCACGACGTCACCCCCGCTCGAGCAGCCCGGGTAGCTCATCTGTGTCACCGTCGTCCCGTCGTCCGGTTTGCGATCGGCCCAATCCTCGACTATGGGGGTCGAGCCGCATCCATTCCGGGACACCCAACCTGCGACCGTGTCCGGCACCGAGATACGAAAGCCGTCGGCCTGCAAGCCCGAGCATTGCTCGTATCCACCTGCGTAGGGAGAGCAGCGGTCCGCAGTGCCGTGAATCTCGAGCACCGGCACGCTCCGGACAGGAGAGCATTCCTGGACGGCAGAGAACTGGTTCAGTCCGGAGATCGACGCGATGGCGGCGATTCGACTGGACAACTCGCAGGCGAGGCGATGACTCATGGCCGCTCCGTTCGAGAAGCCCGCGACGTAGATCCGCGCCGGGTCGATCTTGTAGTTCGTCTCCAGGGTATCCAGCAGATCGCTGAAGAATCGAACATCGTCGATGTTCGCTTCGCACGCGTAGCCGCTCACGCAGGCATAGCCGTCGGCGCCTCCACCGGCGTTGAAGGTGCGAACGCTCGGCGTCAGCGGGGAGTCGGAAGTGCCGTTGGGGTAAACCACGATGAACCCTTCGCAGTCAGCGACACGATCCAGGCACCCTCGGTTCTTGGGGTTCTGGTTGGGACATGTCTGCAGCCTGGCGGTTTTCTTGTTGCCCCCACCACCATGGATATCGATCACGACCGGATGGGGCCGTCCTCCGTCATAGGAAGGAGGAAGGTGCACGGTGTAGGGGCGAGCGGGCCAAAGAGGCATTCTCCTCTCCTCATTTGTCCCCCGAGGACACGCGGCGAGAGGCTCTCGCCAGGTCGATTCGGCTGCCTGAACCGCGGAGAGACCGTCGTACAGGGCCGCGACGAAGAGCGTCAGTGCAATCAGAATGAACAACTTGATCAGCAATCTAGATTGGAGATTCATGAATTCCCTCCTGGCCGGAGGGCCTCGCGGAGCGTGGCCCGTCAGCCTCTCGGCGATGCGAGGCAGGAATCCAGTCACCAACGTCGTCGTTCTGTCGAGTTGCATCTGAGCCCTGGTCAACGTGACCGCGTTGGACTCGAGGAAGCATAAGGAGTGAGCGGCCTTATCCGGCGGCGAGAATGCGCCCGCGAAGAAGACGAGCGCGACGGCTGACGCGAACCCCTTTGAGTTTCTACATGATCACGCCTCCTCGACTTGACTGGCCCGGGACTGTTGGTCCCGCACGATCGCCGAGCAAGGACGGTGCCACCACGCCGTCATAGTGATCGGCGCGTGACAGTGTCGGGCTGGAGCGACAGGGTCGTCGAAAAAAAAGGACGGACGGGGGGGCGGCCGGGGCATGGCGGTGCGGGATCCACTCGTCGCCCGGGAGCGAGCCGGATCGACAGGGCGTGGACAGCGTGGCGGAAGCGTGTGGGAATCGAAGGCGGGAAAGACGTCGAGAGGGTACGAAGTCAGGAGAGCCGGTCCAATGCTCGCGCGAGCTTACGCGCGGTGACGTGGACCGGTTCTCCCTGACTCGGACCGGCCTCCCGCACAATTCCCGCACATCGATCCGAAGTCTGATCAAGCCGGACATCTGGCGTCGCTCAGCATCGACTTGCGTCGATCTCATCCAGGGCGAGCGGAAAAGAGTTTCAGGAATTTTCCGTTGTTCGATAATCTATTCCGCAATTTCTTGACGGTTTCGAGAGATAAACCGGGAGCAACCCTCGAGAGTTCATCTGTGATCTCGTCGAGGGCGCGATCATGCTTCTGCTTGGGCTTTAGTGCATTGATCTCTTCTAGGCTCAGGTGCACGGGGTCCAAGCCGCGTCTCTTTGCCTCATGCACTGCCTCATCATCGAGCCAGCGCGGGCCCAAGCCTGCGATTTGTTCATCAAGATACACGTTGATCAAATCGTCGAGTTTCTTCCTGCCCGCTGGTTTGTCCTGCCAGTCCGGAGTCGCCGGTCGCCCATACAGGTTGCCGAGGAGCCAGCCGAGCTTCGCTTGGAACTCAGGGGTGAGGCGACCAACTCTCGCGCCCCGAATCGTTTCGTAGTGCTCGCTTCTCAGCGATACCGAAACGCGCAGCAGCGCGACTGAGTGCTCGCCAACACCGGAGTCCGCCTCTTGGTGCAAGAAGAAGAGACCCAGCGCTTGCTCATTCTGATTAAGAAGTCTCTCTAAGAGACGACGGGCGTCGCCTTTCCCACTGGTTAGGAATGTGGACTGGCCCACTTGCCGAGTCACACTGTCGATCAGGCGGGAAATCACCTGTGAAAGTGGTCGAACCACAACCAGACTGACATAGGATGCCTTGCTGCGCTCATCTCGCCGGACCAGATCGCACGACTGTGTCGCAACAAGGAACGCAGCGTACTTGTCATCGCAGAAATGAGGATGGACGTTGGAGAAAACACTCTTAAGTGTTGCCGACGGCTTGAGGATGTCCCCTTGTTCGAGGTCACTAGCTTGGTTGAAGGTCTCTACGTACGTCCAGTGCGTCGCCATCGTCCAAGCAAGTCCAGTATCTCACTTATTGGTTGTTGGTTCTGCTGTCGGCGTTCTGGTCGTAACTCGAACCGTCACAGAGTCACTGCGCTTGGTGGTTACCGTGCGCTGAGTGGGTGCGAGGTTAGTTGAGTTCGTAGAATGACTCGTCGAGGAGGATCGAGGAATCGCGGGCTTGTATCTGCCCACAACCATCTCTTCTTGGGTTGATTTCTGATTCACGGTGCCTCCGCAAGTTCAAGTTTTGCGTTCAGTGCTTCGGACAATCGCTTCGATAGATCGAAGAATTCACTGGTGCGTCTCAACCATTCTCGCAGATGAGTCACGTCAGTTGAATCCCGATGGAAGTTCAGTGTGATCTGGCCTTCATTCGGCTGGCTTGAGGTCGTGATCTCAAGATTCACAACTCCGGGCTCAACGGTCATGGAACGCTTAGCGGCACCCCCTCTGATGGTGAAGCCATGATCTGAGAGTACATCGTCTAAAGGGGACTTAACGAGATCGAGGAGCTCGACAGGGACATCGGTGTACTTGAAGCGGATGTTCATTCCAGCAGCGAAGACGGGGGTCTCCGGCAGGCCCTCAAGCGCCGTTAGTGCGAGCTGACTGGCCTTCTCCAAGCCAGTTCTGCTCAGATTGAGGGGAATCACTTCCAACATGACCGACGAAGGGACTACAAGCAGATCGCCATGTTTCACACGGTAGGGTCCGGGCCGATCTATGGAAACTTCGACATCCACGGGAGTTCCCTCGGGTAACTTGAAGAGTCGCTTCCTGATGCCGTCCGGGGTGAGGATCGCTAAGTTCCAGGCGCCAACGATTACAACGTTCCAATGGGTCGCTTCTGCGATCATGATGGAATTCCGACGACTAGATCGGACAGCAACGGCATGGTTCAGTCCCCTTCGCGTTCAAACACAGCATGAATAACGCTTCTTCTGGCTCGTCCAAGGCTATGGTGTGACGTGTCAGGTTCAACACGCGAATCGTATCGCTCAGTCATCAGGCCTGTCAAAACCCTAACCAAGTCCGGAGCTAGAGGGTAACCACCATCCGAGAATCGAAGCGAGAACTTTCGCTCCGGCGCCCCTTGCCGACCGAGCCCGGAGTATTCAGCCTGGATCAGTCTAGCCCCATTCACGGTCTGCCGCGCTTGGAAATCTCCGCCGCTGCGGGTGGCGAGTGCGTGAGCAACCCACACGGCCCCTCGAAGCCCCTGCGAGCCGGGACTTTCCCAGTTGGTGTGCGGGAACCGTGCGGGTCCTGCGTCCCTCGACCGGCGGCGGCTGGGGTGGAGTCGAGACCGAGGGCGCCCGCGCCGCACCCCAGGGGGGATCGGCCCCGACCCCCCACCCCGTTACAGGCGCGACCGAGGAGTAATACTCGAACTTGGTCCGCTTGACCCATCGACCCTGACTCGATACCAGGTGGGTGCCTCTGACTTCCGGAATCCGAAAGCGAGTAGCGATCCCGAATATTATCGGACGTCCGCGAGCTATCGTACTCTCTTCGAGGCACTTCTGCAGGCGCCCGCAGGAAAGGGAAGCGGGTATTGGGCTCACTGCATGAGTCTGATGATGCGGGACGCTGTGAGTGTGCCGGCGTGCATGTGGAGGAGAGCCGCTTCACGACTTGGTGCCGCTCGCCGGCCACGGGTAGGTGGATTCCTTCACGGCGTTGTAGTTTTCATCGAGCGCGGCTTCCAGCAATAGGATCCCTGCGATTCGCCGTGCCATGTTCGTGACCTCGCGCGCCTCGTCAGTCGTCAGTCCACGGCCGAGCAGGTTGCGCTCGCGGTAACTCAGCCACTTCTTCATGACCTTGTATCCGCCGATGGTGTAATGCCACACTTTGAGCGGGACGTTTTTCCAGTAGGCAGTGTCGTTGAGGAAGATGTCGCATGTTTGTGCGCCGAGATGGATGAGGGTTTGCTCGGCCGTGAGATCGAGGAGCTTCTCGCCCTCCTGCATGGCCGCCAGTTCTTCTCTTGAGTAGTCCCGCGCGATTGTCCTGCCCTTCCCCGGCATCGTAACCCCGCCCTTGCCGACGTGACCCCAGCCGGCCGTGATGTCGAGGTCGCCCGCCGCCAGATTGAGGTGTTTTCCATCGGCGCGGGCTATGGGTGCGAGGACTTTCATTTCGGGGCGGAGGGTTCCGGCCGTGACGCCCTTGACGTGAGTCTCGGTTTCGAGCAACTCAGCGACCTGACGACCCAGCTTCGCCGATGTGAGGAGTCGGTCTTTGGAGTCGGGCAGCGGGATACGAGGCCAGTCTTGACGGATGCCATCCGCGTTTCCGCTCAGGAAAGCAGGCGAGTATCCGATAGCGAGTGCGTGCATCCAGATGATGGCAGCGGTTTCGGGGTCAGCGTCGGGAGTCGCGAGGCCGAGGCTGGCGAGATAGGCGCGGGCGGCTGCCGAGACGTTCGCCCTTGATTCGGTACTGTCGGGCTTAGAGGTGCTAAGGAGTGTTCCTTGGAGAGACTCTTCCTCGGCCCTCGCCTCGCGAATTCGAAGCGGGAAGCAGGACGCGTCTGGCGACAGGAAGTGGTCATCTGAGAGTCCGGTCAGGAAGTAGAAGGGTGGGCCCTCTCGGTCCCTAGCGGCGCCGACACGGCTCAAGAGAAACGCGTTACCGACCCAGCACTGAGCCCAAAGACTTGGTCTAGGCTCATTCCAGAGCGGGCGCGCTCCGGTGAAGTAGCACCATCGCGTATCGAATGGTCGTAGAGCGTAACGCCGGAGATTCTTCGGTTGATAATGCTGAGTTTCGAGGAGCTTCTTGCGGGCCTTCCTCGCATCGAAGCGTGCGGCGTCTTCCGTAAGGCCCGTCCCGAGCGCCCTCAGGTTCTCCCAGTCGACATTTCGGTCGTAGTACATCCGCATGCGCTTCTCGAGCGCGACCGGGTCAAGATCAATCAAGGCACCTCCACGCTTTTCCATCAAGCCGTTCACGGGCCGCGCGGCGCACAACTCAACTAGCCCCAAAACAAGCGAAGAATGAACCGTCGAGGGCACGTTCCGCGACCGGCGCGGCGCAGGCGTAGCTCCGCTGGCCCGGCTC
>JAWPNA010000307.1:0-37354 GCA_045402695.1 Acidobacteriota bacterium | reverse complement strand
CGGCCGCGCCGTCACGCTTCGGCGTCCAGAGCATCCCCACGCTGCTCCTGTTCAAGAACGGCAAGGTGGTGGATCAGATCATCGGGGCGCAATCCAAGGAAGTGATCTCCGCGATGATCAAGCGGCACATCTGAGGCGGGTGCTGGCCGGGAGCTTCTCCAAGGATCGAGTGCCGGGCGCGCTTCCCTGGCTCGTCACCGCCCTGGCATTCCTGTTGGCGTTCGCGCGGCTCGACAATCCGGACACCTGGTGGCACCTGGCCGCCGGGCGATGGATCGCCCGCAACCACGCGGTGCCGTCCACCGACGTCCTCTCGTTCACGGTCCCGGACCATCCCTGGATCAACCTCCAGTGGCTCTATGACTTGGTGCTGTACGGCCTTCACCAGGCCGGCGGGCCGGCGCTGATCAGCCTCGCGACGGCCCTGGGGTTCGCCTTCGCATTCGCCCTGCTCCTGATCAACATGCGGCCTTTTCTCGGGCCGGTTGCGTCGTCGCTCCTCGCGCTCTGGGTAGGGTGCATCGTTTCGGAACGGTTCGCGATCAGGCCCGAAGTCGTGTCGCTGGTCCTCGTTCAGCTCACCCTCTGGGTTCTCGAATCGGCGCGCGGCGGCCGATCGCGCCGGCTCTGGATGCTGCCTCTCGTCATGCTGATGTGGGTCAACAGCCATTCTCTGTTCATCATCGGACTGTTCGTCATCGGCTGTCACCTGGTGGCCGAGATCTCGAGGCGCCTACGGCTCCCGCCGGCGGCGTGGCGGGCCACCGGGGAAAGCCTCGGTCGGACGGCCCCGGCGGAGACGACGGCGGATTCGATCCGGCCGGCCTGCTGGTCTTCGCCGGACTCGCCGGCCTCTCGCTGCTGGCGCGGCGCAACATGGCGTTGTTCGCCATGGTGGCAGCCCCGTTCACCGCCCGATGCCTGCGTCTGCTCGGCCAACGCATGCCGGTGAGAGGATCGGGATTCGCGAGGGCCGCCCGGACGGCGGGTATCGGGGCGCTCCTCCTCTTCCTTGGCGGGGCCGTCTGGAGGGTCACGAGCAATCGTCTCTATCTGTGAAACCTCGAACCCCGCGAGTTCGGCGCCGGCACGCTCGAGATGAGTTTCCCGATCAAGGCCGCGGCCTTCGTCCGGGAGATGCAGCCGCCCGGCAGGCTGTTCTGCGACCTCACGTCGGGTGGCTACCTGACCTGGGACACCCCCCTCGGCGACAAGGTCTACATGGATGGACGTCTCGAGGTGTACGACGACGAGTTCTACGCGGCTTACATCAGAGGACTGCGGACCCCCGAAGCCTGGCAGCAGCAGGCCGACAGTGCCGGGATCGGCGCGGCTCTGCTGGATCACCGGATCCCGGCGCACCACCGTCTGATCCAGTGGCTCAATTCCGACCCGCGCTGGGCCCTCGTATACGTGGACGAGGTGGCCGTCGTGTTCGTGCACGGCGAGGGACACGACGATCTGGTCGGCAGGGCCCGGGAACGGTTCGCCTCCGGCTTCAACGAGAATTCGAGGAATCTGCTCGAGCGGAGGCCCTCCTGGCAATGGCCGATGGGCCGGATGTCCGCTTTGGCCAACTACGCCGATGGCCTGAGCCTGGTCGGCAACGTCGACCGGGCCGCCGAGTTCCATGCGGCGCTGCTCGCGTTCGATCTCCCGCGGAAGTTCGAGGCGAAGGTCCATCTCGCCCTCGCCCGGGACTACGCGCGCGCGCAGATTGACAAGGCGGAGCAGGCGGACCTGCACAATAAAGGATGCCGGCACCCTGCGCTCCCAGCTTGAGCGGTAGCGGGGGAGCAGGTCCCTGGATCCCGACGCGCTCGGGCTGCAGGGCCCACACGCGCTCAGCCCCTGGAGATCCCGGCATGAGGCCCGAGGGCCCCCAGCCCTGGTTCTCCAGGCCGCAGTTTGCCTGTTATAACGACATGCATTATAATGAACCCCATGATAGCGTCGTTCCGGGATCGCGGCACGGAGGACGTCTTCGAAGGTTCCGACACCCGGATCGCCCGGCGAACGTGCCCGAAGGCTATCTGGCCGGCCGCCCGGCGAAAGCTTGACCAGGTCAACCGCGTACGCGACCTGCTGGGGCTTGCGGTGCCGCCGGGCAACCGCCTGGAGGCGCTTCGAGGTGCGAGAGCGCGTCAGCACAGCATCCGGATCGACGATCAGTACCGTATCTGTTTCCGTTGGGAGGGGGAGAATGCGCACGAGGTCGAGATCACGGACTACCACTAGAGGAAAGCGTCCTCGCCGTACAGCCGCGATGCCCGTGGGCCGGCGTCTTCCGGCGCACCGCCCGCCGACCCATCCGGGGGAGATGCTCCTCGAGGAGTTCCTCCTGCCGCTTGGGATCACGCAGACCGAGCTGGCGACACGTCTGGGCATCTCCTATCCACGCCTTAACGAAGTCATCCGCGGCAAGCGGTCAGTGACCCCCGATACGGCGCTGCGTCTCTCCCGCGTCCTGAGCATGCCGGCGGACTTTTGGTTGGGACTGCAACAGGATTGGGACCTCTGGCACGCTCTGCGAGGAGAGAATGCCGCTGAGATCGCGCGCCTCCAGCCGCTGCGTCGGAGCGCTTGAGCGGGCCAGTCAGTGTGGTTGCCCCGGTTCAGCGGGCGGTGTACTCACCGATCCCGACGCGCTCGGGCTGCAGGGCCCACACGCGCTCAGCCCCTGGAGATCCCGGCATGAGGCCCGAGGGCCCCCAGCACGTCGGGCAGCGTGAGGGGATCGGGCAGAAACAGAATGTGGCCGCGCACGGCGCCTTGCATCCCCGAGGGGGCCGCCAGGACGGTCGTGATGACGAGCGCCGAATCGCCGCTGGCGCCCGCCTCCTCGAGCAGGTCGTCCGTGATCGCGCCTGCCATGTCCACGGCAAGCGCTGGGACGGAGGGGATGAGGCTTCGCCGTGTCACGCCGCCCAGGGCATTCAGATAGCAGGACGCCAGGATGTTGGCCATCTCCAGCAGGCCGGACTGCTCCATCTCCGTCATCTCTTCAAGCGGGTGCGCCTCGCCTCCAACGATGGCGGCCGCCAGACGGGTCGCGGCATCGGGCTGAAGCGCGATCAGGATGCTCCCGCGCGAATCGCCGTAGATGCGCAGCAGGAGCGCCACCACCTGCGACTCTGGGCCCCCCAGCAGATCCGCCACCGCCCGCAAAGGCAGCGTCCCGACCTGGTCCACCGTCAGATGAAGATCCATACCGGTCATCTGGGACAGAGCGGTGCATGCCCGGGCGGCGCCGTCCATGCAGACCCGGCGCATAGCCCAAGCCTCCTGCGTGGTCAGGTTCCTTCTCATCGGATGCATCGGGTCTGCGATCCTTTCACTTCCGTGTCACGCACGCGCCAGGTTGGCGAGGTCCAGGATCAGCGCGACCCGCCCGTCGTCCAGCAGCGCCGCGCCCGAGTATCTCCGCATCTTCTCCAGCGGCATGCCCAGCGGCTTCACCACCACCTCGCGGCGTCCGAGGATGGTATCCACGGCGAGAGCGCCGCGTGCTCCGTTCACCTGGTATGTGAGGACCATTGATGAAGGGGACGAGGAAAGCGCGGACTCGGCGTGCCCCTCGGGCGTGGACGCTGGAAGAGTGCCGAACACCTCGTCGAGGGTCAACAGCGGGATGAAGGTCGGCGAAGATGCGGCCTCCTGGCCGGCCAGGAAACTGCCGGAGAGGCTGGACCGGATCCGCGCCGGCTCCGCGAGCTGCACTCCGCCGACGCACGAAGCGGGCACGGCGAACACGCCCGCGCGGCACCCGACCAGGAACGCGTCCATGACGGCGACCGTGAGAGGCAGCGCCATCTCGATGCGGGTCCCTTCGCCGCGGCGAGACCGGATCTGCATGTGGCCGCCGAGCGCCTCGATGCGCGTGCGCACCACGTCCATCCCGACGCCGCGGCCCGACACCTCGGTCACGGAGGATGCGGTGGAGAAGCCGGGGATGGTCGTCAGCATCAACGTGCGCTGCTCATCCATGGCCGCCAGCTCCGCCTCGGTGGCAAAGCCCCCCGCGAGCGCCGCCCGGCGGATCGCCTCGAGGCTGAAACCCCTGCCGTCGTCCTGAACGGCGACTGACACCTGGTGGCCGGAGCGTGACACCTCGATCAGCACCGTGCCCGCGGCGGGCTTGCCCAGCGCCTCCCGCTGCTCGGGCGACTCGACGCCGTGATCCACCGCGTTGCGAAGGATGTGATTGAGCGGATCGATCAGTTCCTCCAGCACCGAGCGGTCGAGAGACACCTCCGCTCCCGTGATGCGCAGCGAGACGCGCTTGCCCGTCCTCCGGCACAGATCGCGCAATGTCCGGCCCAGGCGCGGTGTGATGTGGTCGAAGGAGAGCAGGCGGATCACCATCACCTTCTCGCGCAGGCCGTCGATCGAGGCTGAGAGCTTCTCCATCGCCTCGCGGGCGGCGCGCAGGTCGCTCAATCTGAGCGCCTCCGCGAGAGTGCCGCGCCGGGCCATCATCTCCGAGAGAGACTCCAAAAACAGGTCCAGCATCTCGGTGTTGATCCGCAGCGTGGACGGTCCGGCCGGCTGCGCCTCGGCGGGTTCCGCGGGCCCCGCTCCCGGGCGCCTGGCGCCGGCGGCGGGGACCTCCTCGCGTATCTCGATCCGTTGAAGGTCCACGATGTCCTTGAGGGCCGCCACGACGGCGGACTCGGACCGGTCGGTGGCCAGCAGGAGCGAGATCTCCCCGGGGAAGTCGGGGGAAGTCAGTGCCTCGCGCCCCGGGTCGCAGGTGATCACGCGGCCGAGAGTCTCGAGTTGCTTGATCGCGACGGCCGCTCGCGCTCCCCGCAGCTGCGCGAGAGGGTCTACCCCGATGAAGCACCGGAAAAGATGGCCGTCGGCCCCCGTCGGCGCCAGGCGCCCGGGAGCGGCGGGACCTGGCCGCGACGTTGACCCCGAAGTGGGCGAGGCCGTGCGCGCGACAGCAGGGGGCAGAACGCCGCGGATCTTCTCGATGATCGGCGTCGGGTCGGGCAGATCGGCACCCGTCGCTTCGCCGCCCGCCGCCCCCCCTTGCGCGGCCGCCGCCACCATCGAGGATGTCGCGTCGATGGCCTCGAGCACCACTTCCGCCACGACATCCTTGGGGGCATCCTCTCCTTTGCGCAGGCGATCGAACAGGTCCTCCAGAGCGTGGCTCAACGCCGCGATCGGTTCGAAACCCATCGAGGCGGCCATCCCCTTGATCGAGTGGAAGTGCCGGAAGAGGGAATGCACGCGAGCCGCTTCCCACCCCGTCTCGGCCATCTGCGCCACGTCGTTGCCCGCCTCCTGGATGTGCTCGGTGGCCTCGGAGACGAACAAGGAGAGATACTTCTGCATGTCCATGGAGGGCGGGACCCCTTAGGTCTAACCGGCCAGCTTGTCGAAGACGCGGAGGAGCTTTTCGGGGGTGATCGGCTTCACGATGAAATCGCGCGCGCCGGCGGAGATCGACTCGATGACCAGCGCCTCCTGCCCCAGGGCGCTGCACACGACGATCCTGGCCCGCGGGTCTTTCCCGATGATCTTGCGGATCGCCTCGAGGCCGTCCATCTCGGGCATAACGATGTCCATCGTCACGATCTCGGGATGCATCTCTTCGTACTTCCGGATCGCCTCGCGGCCGGTGGACGCCTCGCCGATCACTTCATAGCGGCCGGTGGCCGCCAGAATGTCGCGAATCAGCGACCGCATGAACAGCGCGTCGTCAACGACCAGAACGGTGGCGGCCATCAAGGCTCCTCATCAGGTTTTTCTACGGAAACTCTCGATCACTTTCACCTCGCAGTGCGCGATGAGGTCCCGCGCGCAAAGCATCTGCGTCACGCGCCCCTCGACCGTCACGAGGCTGCCGGCCGGCGTGAGGAAGCCGGGTTCTTCGTGTTCGGCCACGGAGCCCGCGGCCGCCTGGATCACGCGTGCCTGCACCTCGCCGGAGACGGCCTCGCCGATCTCGACGGGGGCGTGCACGTACAGGCCGAGATGCTCGAAAGGGTCGGCTAGGATCAGCGCGAGGCGATCCACCGCCGCGCGCGCCGGCGGCAGCGGCCGGTCGAACACCCTCGAGACATCGATCAACGTGATGACGCGGCCCCGCCAGTTGGTGATCCCGCGAACCACGGGAGGTGCGAGCGGGACCGGAGCGATCCGGCCGGCGGGGGAGATCTCGCGCACCTGCGCCAGTGGGATGCTGAACCAATCGCGGCCCAGGTGGAAGTTGACGCAGGCGTCCTTCATCTCTTCTCAGATCCTGAAGACAGTGACCAGCTCCTTGAGCGTGTCGGACGCGCGGGCGAGCTGTTGCGCCGAGGCCGACATCTCCTGCATCGAGGCGGTCTGCTCCTGCGTCGCGCCGGAGGCTTCCTGGGTGCCGGCGGCGTTGCTTTGTGCGATGCGGGAGATCTCCTCGATCGCCTTCACCAGCCCGTCGGCGCCGCGGGCCTGCTTCTCGGTGGCCGCCGAGATCTCCATCACGCGGTCCACCGTCATCAGCACCGCCTGCTTGATGTCCTCGAGGTTGCGGCTCACCGCGGCCACGACGCCGCGCCCTTCGACGGCCGAGGCCAGGTTGGCGTTCATGGAATCGATCACCCCCGCCGAGCCGGTGTTGATCCCCTCGGCCAGGTCGGCGATCTGGTCGGCGAAGACGCGGGCGCTGTCGGCCAGCTTGCCGACCTCTTCGGCCACCACCGCGAACCCCAGGCCGTGCTCGCCCGCCCGCGCCGCCTCGATGCTGGCGTTGAGCGCCAGCAGGTGGGTCTGCTGCGCGATCGAGGTGATGAAATCAACCGTCTTGTTGATCTGCAAGGCGCGCTCGCGGAATCCGGCCACCGTCTCCGCCGCGCGCTCCACCTTGTGGTAGATCTGCGAGATCTTCTCCATGGCCTCGGCGGCGTCTCCGGCGCCCTGGCGCGCGCGGGCGCCCGCCTCGCTCGCGAGCGTGGCCGCCGCCTTCGCCTTCTCGGCGATCTCCTCAGTGGAGTGCGCCAGGCCTCGGGTGATCTCGGTGGTGCGGTTCACCATCTCGGCCTGCGTCTCGGCCCCGCGGGCGATGCTCTGCACGGTGGAGGAGATCTCCTCGGTGGAGGAGTTCATCTCGACGGCGGTCGAGGAGAGCGACTGCGCGGAAGCGAAGATCTGCTGCGCCGTGGCCTTCACCTCGGTCACCACGTTGAGCAGGTTGCGCGCCATCGTGTTGAAGGAGCTGGCCAGGTCCTCGATCTCATCGCCGGTCTCGATCTGGACGGTGCGGGTGAGGTCCCCTTTGCTCATCTGGGACGTGGCCGCCGCCAAGTCCTTGAGGTGCCGGGTCATGTAGCGCGACAGCGAGATGCCCGCCAGCACGCCGATCAGGATGTCGGCCGCCGCCAGCCCGGCCCCCGTGGAGATGGCGGAGTCCCTGAAAAGGACCACGATCAGGTAATTCGACAGCCCCGCCACGAGGGCCACGGCCACGAAGGCGATGGCGAGTTTCTTCTGCATCACTTCCTTTCGGGCCGATTTTTGGGTTAAGTCCTTGACTACATTAAGGATGTTGTCTACACTCTTGCGCCGTTCCGGCCGATGTCCAAACATAATGACCGGACCGGCGCCGTTCAACAGGCGACAGGGGTCTTCCGACACTGTCGCGACCCAGAGACAACCGAAACTTCGCAGCCGGAGTGACGATGCCCACCGACATCCAGGCAATCAACGAGATGGTCCGCCAGGAGAGCGTTTTCGTGGAAAGCGTCCTGTCGGAGATGCAGAAGGTAATCGTGGGCCAGCGCGCCTTGCTGGACCGGATCCTGATCGGCGTGCTGTGCCGGGGCCATCTGCTGCTGGAGGGGGTGCCGGGGCTCGCCAAGACCTTGGCGGTGAAGACATTCGCCGGCACGATCGACGCCTCCTTCCAGCGCGTCCAGTTCACTCCCGACCTTCTTCCCGCCGACCTGATCGGGACGATGATTTACAACCAGAAGGATGGCCACTTCTACGCGCGCAAGGGTCCGATCTTCGCGAGCATCATCCTGGCCGACGAGATCAACCGCGCCCCGGCCAAGGTCCAGTCGGCCTTGCTCGAGGCGATGCAGGAGCAGCAGGTCACCATCAGCGACACCACCTACCCGCTTCCCGACCCGTTCCTCGTCCTGGCCACCCAGAACCCGATCGAGCATGAGGGGACCTACCCGCTGCCGGAAGCGCAGGTGGATCGGTTCATGCTCAAGCTGAGGGTGGACTACCCCTCGCGCGCCGAGGAGCGGGAGATCCTCGATCGAATGACGTCGGGGCGGACCCCCTCGGCCGGCAAGGTGATGGGGACCGCGGACATCCTCAGGGCGCGCGAAGCCGTGACGCACGTCTACGTGGACGATCGGATCAAGGACTACATCGTCTCCATCGTGCAGGCCAGCCGGCGTCCCGCCGAATTCAAGCTCGACATCGGTCCGCTGGTGCAGTACGGCGCCTCCCCCCGGGCCACCATCTTCATGACGATGGCGGCCAAGGCGCACGCCTTCGTCCGCGGGCGCGGCTACGTGACGCCCGAGGACGTCAAGGCGATCGGGCCCGATGTGCTGCGACACCGCGTCATCCTCACCTACGAGGCGGAGGCCGAGGAGGTGACTCCCGAGGAGGTGGTGCGGCGCATCTTCGACGCGGTCGAGGTCCCTTAGTGCCGGCGAGCGACCCCCCTTCAGGACTTCTCCCGAGGGAGATGATCCGCAAGATCCGCCGCATCGAGATCCGCACGCGGCGGCTGGTGAACGAGTCGCTGGCCGGAGAGTATCATTCGGTGTTCCGCGGACGCGGCATGGAGTTCTCGGACGTCAGAGAGTACCAGGCGGGCGACGACATCCGCACGATCGACTGGAACGTCACCTCCCGCATGGGCCACCCGTACGTCAAGAAATTCGTGGAGGAGCGGGAGCTTACCGTCGCCCTGGTGGTGGACGCCTCGGCGAGCCGCGACTTCGGCTCCGGCGGGCGCATGAAAGGGGAGATGGCCGCCGAGGTCTCGGCCCTCCTGGCCTTCTCCGCCATCCAGAACAACGACCGTGTGGGGCTGCTGCAGTTCACCGATCGCATCGAGAAGTACGTCCCGCCGAAGAAGGGCAGAACCCACGTGTTGCGGGTCATCCGCGAGCTGCTGTACGCGGCGCCCGTCTCGAAAGGCACCGACATCGGCGCCACGCTGGACTACGCCATGAGGGTCTTCCGCAAGAAGTCGGTCATGTTCCTCATTTCCGACTTCATGGCGTCCGGGTACGAACGGGCCCTCAAGCGCGCGATCCGCCGGCACGACCTGATCGCGATCGTCATCTCCGATCCTCGGGAGGAAGCACTGCCCCGCGTGGGGCTCCTGGAGATCGAGGATGCCGAGACGGGGCGCACGATGGTGATCGACACCTCCGATCCTGTGCTGCAGAAACTGTTTCGCGCGCGCGCGCTCGAGGGGCGCTCGCAGCGACGGCGTCTCTTCAAGAAGCTGGGGATCGACTTCATCGAGCTGGGCACTGACAGACCGTACGACCTGCCTCTGGTGCGCTTCTTCGAGGCGCGCGCCCGGAGGGCGAGGGTGTGAACAAGACGGGCGTCTCGGCCGTCCTCACGATCTGCCTGGTTTTCCTCCCCTTCACCCCGATCGCCCTCGCGCGGGAGGAGCCGGAGGTTTCGGCGCGGCTGATCGTTCCCCCGGGCGAGATCACGGTGGGGGACCTGATCGAGCTGAGGCTGGTCGCGCGGCACCGCGCCGGGACGGTGTTCGATCTTCCCGACACGTCGGTCGTGACCACGGGCAAGGCACCGCCGGAGTTCGTGGTGGAACAAGTCGAGCCGGCCGTTCACTCCGAGGGAGGGGCCGCCTTAGGTGAGCCGGCTCCTCCCGGCGAGACCGCATGGACGGTCAAGGTGCGGCCCTTCGCCACGGGCGACCTGACCTTCCCCGCGCTGTCGCTTTCGTATCGTCTCGGGGGCCCCGGTAGCGCCGCGGGTGCCGAGGCTGCGGCTCGGAGCGTCGCCACCGAGCCGGTCGTCGTCCACGTGCGCTCGGTGCTGCCGGAGGGGGATCATCCTCCCGCCGGCATCAAGGATCCCTGGTGGCTGCGCCGGAGCTGGTGGGGCGCCATCCTGGGGGCCCTGGCCGCAATCCTACTAGGAGCCGCGGCGGTGGCGGCGTGGAGACGGTACCGCCGCAGGCCCCGCGCCGGCCCGGCCGCCCCTGTCGCGGCCGCGGTCCCCGAGGAGCCGCCGTATGAACGGGCGCTGAGGGAGCTGGAGTTGCTGCTGGCCGGCGATCTTCTGGCAGAGGGGAAGATCAAGGAGTTCCACATCGCGTTGTCGGAGATTATCAAGAGATTTCTCACGGGGCGCTACAGGTTCGACGCGCTCGATCGCACGACGGAGGAAGTCCTGGCCGATCTGTCACGGTCGGGTGCGACTCCTTCCCTGATGCGCGGCGCCGCTCAACTGCTGGGGGCCTGCGATCTGGTCAAGTTCGCCAAGCACCGGCCTGCCTCGGCGGAGATCGATGAGACGGTCCGCTCCGCCCGCGCGTTGATCGAGACGGCCCGTCCTCCCCGCACCGAGGAGGCCGCGGCATGATCCGCTTTCACTCGCCCTGGCTCCTGGTGGGCCTGGCGGCCCTGCCAGCCGTGGTGCTCTCCTACTGGCTGGCGCACCGGCGCGCGAAGGGGAGCGTGAGGTTTCCCGACGCGACGCTTTTCGTGGGGATCCGTCCCTCCGCGGCCACACGCTTGCGGCACCTGCCGATGGCGCTGAGGGTGGCCGCCCTGGGTCTGCTGATCTTGGGGCTGGCCCGCCCGCAATCCGGCGCGGCCGAAGAGGAGATCCTGACGAAAGGGATCGATATCGTGCTGGCCGTCGACAACTCCACCAGCATGGCCGCCGAGGACCTCAAGCCGCGCAACCGGCTGGCGGTGGCGCGCGACTCGGTGGCGAGCTTCATCGCGGGGCGCAAGAACGACCGGATCGGGCTGGTGGTGTTCGCGGGACGCGGCTACACACGCTGCCCACTCACGCTCGACTACGACATCCTCCTTCAGCTTCTTTCCAGCGTGGACCTGGCGGCGCAGGACGAGGGGACCGCCATCGGGATGGGACTCATCACCGCCGTCAACCGCCTGCGCGACAGCGACGCCAAGAGCCGCGTCATCGTCCTGCTGACCGACGGGCGGAACAACCGCGGCGAGATCGATCCGGCCACCGCCGCCCAACTGGCCCACAGCTTCGGGGTCAAGATCTACACCATTGGCGTGGGGTCGCGCGGGGAGGCGCCCTATCCGATCCAGGACCCGTTCCTCGGCAAGCGGTACGTGTATCTCAAGGCGGACATCGACGAGGAAGTGCTCACAGAGATCGCGAAGCTGACCGGCGGGCAGTACTTCAGGGCCACCGACGCGGAGTCCTTGGTCAAGATCTTCAAGCAAATCGACGCGATGGAGAAGACCGACATCAGGGTGCGGCACTACGTCCGCTACGCGGAGCTGTTTCCCTGGTTCCTCACACCCGGCCTGGCGGCCTTCCTGCTGGATCTGGGGCTCTCCACCACCCGGCTGAGACGGCTGCCGTGAGAGAAAAAGGACAAGGCTGGGGGAGGCGCCGCTGATGCGGTTCGGCAACCCTTCATTGCTGTGGGCGCTGCTGCTCGTCCCTCTGCTGGGGATCTGGCTCGCCGCGGGGCTGGCGCGGCGGCGTCGCGCGCTGGCGGCGTTTGCGGACGAGCCGCTCCTGTCGCGCCTCGTGCAGTCCGCGCGGTTCGAGAAGCTGGTGATCAAATCGATCGTACTGCTGGTGGCCGCGGCCTTCATCCTGGCGGCGGCCGCCCGCCCGCAGTGGGGCAGCACCCTCGAGCAGGTGGCGCGCAAGGGAGTGGACGTGCTGGTGGCGATCGACATTTCGGAGAGCATGATGGCGGAGGACCTCAAGCCGAGCCGTCTGGGCAAGGCCCGGGAGGAGGCATCGCGGCTGCTCGACCGCCTGAAGGGGGATCGCGTGGGGCTGCTCGCCTTCGCCGGATCGGGCGGCGTGCTGTGCCCTCTCACGCTCGACTACAACGCGGTGAGGATCTTTCTCGACTCTCTGACCCCCGACATGATCTCGTACCCGGGCACGTCGCTGGGTGAGGCGATGAAGTCGGCCCTCCGCACCTTCGGCTCCGAGGAACGCAAGTTCAAGGTCGTGGTGCTGTTCAGCGACGGCGAGGAGCAGGTGGACCCCGACGAGGTGGAACGGGTGGCCGGTGAGGCCGCGGCGTCGGGCCTCGTGATCCACACGATCGGGACCGGCACTCCCTCCGGGGATCCGATCCCCATGCGCGACCGCGACGGCCAGATCGTGGAGTACAAGAAGGACTCGTCGGGCCGCGTGGTGACCACCCGCCTCGACGAGACGCTTCTGGCGCGCATCGCGCAGATCACGGGCGGGAGCTACAATCCGGCCACGGCGGCCGAGACCGAGCTGGACCGGGTGGCCGAGGCGATCTCGGGCATGGACAAGAAGGAGATGCAGGCGAAACTGATGACGCAGTACGAGGAACGGTACCAGGTGCCTCTGGCGATCGGGGTGGCGGCCCTGCTGGCCGATTCGCTGCTCAGCGCCCGGCGTCGGGTGAGGCGGGAGGCGAGGGCCGGGACGCAGGCGCGCGCGGCGTCGCTGGTGATCGCCGCGGCCGCCGCCTTCACGTCGATGATGGCCGGGACGCAGGCGCGAGCGGAGGCCCCCGCGGGGCTCGTGGCGGAGGGCAACCGCCTCTACCAGGAAGGACATCTGGCCGAGGCCCTCGAGGCGTACCGCCGCGCGCAGAAGCTCGCGCCCGACTCGCAGGTGATCCACTACAACGTCGGCAACGCCCTCTTCAAGCAGGGCGAGTTCGAGAAAGCGTACGACGAGTATCGTCAGGCATTCTCCGCGAAGGAGCGCGATCTGGCCGAGTGGGCGCGCTACAACGCGGGCAACGCGCACTTCTCGCGAAAGAACTGGCCGGAGGCGATCCGCAACTACCAGGAGGCGCTGCGGATGAACCCGACCGACAAGGACGCGAAGACGAACCTCGAGCTGGCACTTCGCAACATGCGGCAGGAAAAGCAGCAGCAACAGCAGAAGCAGGACCAGAGCCAGCAGCAGGACGAAAAACAGGACCAGCAGGACCAGCAGGACCAGCAGAAGGAGGAACAGCAGAACCAGCAGCAGAAAGACGCCGGCCGCCCCCAGGAGCCGCCGCGGGATCAGAAACCAGCCGCCGGCGAGAAGGAGAAGCTTTCCCGCGAGGAGGCGGCGAGGATTCTCGACGCCATGAAGGAGCAGGATCGCCCGCCCAAGGATCACCTCAAGGTCCCGCCGCCCGACAGACGGCCCGAGAAGGACTGGTGATGATGTCCGCGGCGAGGCGGCCCCGATCGTGGCCGGCCATCGCGCTGCTGATGTGCGCGGCGGCGGTGCAGCTCCCGCGCGCCCAGTCGGCCCAGTCCCCTCAGTCCCCCCAGGGCGACGACGCAAAGGTGACCTCGAGGGTGAACGCCGCGCGGATCGGCGAAGGGGACACGGTGACGCTCACGGTCGAGGTGAGGGGCGGCAACCCGGGCAACGTAGAGGAGCCCGATCTCTCCGGGCTGGCGGACTTCACGATCGCCGCGGGCCCCAGCATCAGCACCTCCACGCAGATGATCTGGACGGGAGGCAAGGCCACACGCACGGTGGCCAAGCAGTTCTCCTACGTCCTGCTGCCGCGCCGCAGAGGCACGCTCACGATCCCGACGATCTCCGTGCGGCTGGGAGGCCGCTCGCGCCAGACCGATCCGATCACGGTGGAGGTGGTGGAAGGGACCGACCGCGGGGCGAGGGGCGGGGGGCGCGGGCAGGACCGCGGCAGCCCAGAGGCGCCCGAGACACTGGCCGGCGAGGTGATCGTCGAATCGCAGGCGGACAAGAGCGAGGCCTGGATCGGAGAGCAGGTCCTTCTCACGTACAAGATCTACACGCAGCTCGACCTGGCCGCGCTGCCGTCTCCTCAGCGCCTTCCGTCGTACACGGGTTTCTGGGTCGAGGAGATCCCGTTCGAACCCAGGGCCACGATGAAGCGCATCTCTCTGCGTGGGAAAAACTTCCTCGAGGTCACGCTGATGAAGAAGGCGCTGTTTCCCACGGCCTCCGGAGATCTCACGATCGAGGAGAGTGTCTTCGAGGTGCCCGTCAAGGTGAGCACGCGCGACCCCTTCGACGCTCTCTTCTTCACTCCGACGCGAGCCATCTATCGCAAGACAGCGCCGGTCCAGATCAAGGTCAAGCCGCTTCCTCAGCCTGGACGGCCCGCCTCCTTCAGCGGCGCCGTCGGGCGTTACGCGCTCACTGTCAAGACCGACCGAAAGGAGGCCCGCGTCAACGACGCGCTGGGCCTGAAGATCACGGTGAAGGGGACCGGCAACATCCGCACCGCCGGCGAGCCCGCGCTACCGCCGCTGCCCGATTACAAGAAGTACGACCCGAAAGTGGAGGAGAAAAAGGAGGTCGGGCAGGACAAGCTCTCGGGATGGAAGAGCTGGGACTACGTCCTCACTCCGCTGGCATCGGGACAGCAGGACATCCCGCCGATCCGCTTCTCGTACTTCGATCCGGTCAAGGGGGCCTACGTCGAGATCGCGGGCGAGGCCATGCCCGTCTCCGTGCTGCGCGCGGAAGGAGGGACGCAGAGCATCAGCGGGGAGCCCACGGTCGGGAGGCGCGAAGTGACGGCCATCGGACGTGACATCCGCTATATCAAGCCGGCCTCTTCTCTCTCCGCGGGAGGAGCGCCGTTTCACCGGACCTATGCCTTCGCCTCGATGGTGGCGGCGCCGATCCTGCTCAACGCGGGGCTCCTGGTTTTCCTGAAGCGCCGCGAGCACCTCATGGCGAACGCCGGCCTCGTGCGGCGACGCCGGGCCCCGGCCTTCGCGCGCCGGAGGCTGAAGCAGGCCAAAGGACTGCTGAGCCCCGAGCGGTCGCGTGAGTTCCACCAGGAGATCGCCAGGGCGCTGGCCGGCTACCTGGCCGACAAGCTCGAGGTGTCCGCCTTGGGACTCACGCAGGATGAGATCGACACATTGCTCCAGGAGCGTGGGGTGCAGGAAAGCACGCGCGAAGGGTTGCGCCGGTGCCTGCAGAGCTGCGACTATGCGCGGTTCGCTCCGACGGCGTCGGGCCTCGACCAGATGAAGAGCCTGCTGGACGACACGGCGCAGGTGATCGGACTGCTCGAGGGCCAGATCCGAACGCGAGGAGCGGCGTGAGCAGGCCGCGCGTGCGCGTGAGGGTCGCCCCCTCCGGGGTGGCGCTGGCCGCGGCGCTCTGCATCTCCTCGATCGGCGCTCCGGCGGCTGCGTCACCTCAGCAGGAGGCGGCGTCGTTGTTCTCCGCGGGAAACGAGCTCTACGCGGCGGGCACGTATGACGAGGCCGCGCGGCAATACCGGCAGCTCCTCAATATGGGGATCTCCACTGCGGCGGTGCACTACAACCTCGGCGGGGCCTTGTTCAAGGCGGGACGACTCGGGCCGGCCATCCTGGAGTACGAGAAGGCGGCGCGGCTCGACACGCGCGACCCCGACATCCAGGCCAACCTGTCGTACCTCGTGAGCCTGACCGCCGACAAGTCGGCCGAGGTGGGAGCGCAGACCACGTCCTTCTTCGTGGAGCGCCTTCTGGCGCTCACCAGCATCGATCAGGATGCGGCCGCCTTCGCCCTGGCCTGGGTGGCGCTCGGCGCCCTGGCTGCGGTGCGCCTCGCCTCGCGCTCGCGGCGGGTCCGCTATGCCGTCGTCTGGGGGATGGCGGTCGTGGCGCTGCCGGTGCTGGCCGAAGGGGCGATCTTTTCGACCAAACTGTACCGCGCGGCCACGCTGTCGGAAGGGATCGTACTTGATGAGCGCGTGGACGTGCGCAGCGGCCCCGGCGAGGAGAACACGACGCTCTTCACGGTTCACGAAGGGTTGAAGGTCAGGGTCAGGAGCCGGCAGGGGTCCTGGATGCAGGTCAGCCTCGACAACGGCCTGAACGGCTGGATGTCTGCCTCCTCCCTCGGCGTGATCTGATGGAGGGCGGAGGGGAGCAGGGCAACCAAGCGCAGACCGGCCCCGACGCAATCGGCATCTACCTGCACATCCCGTTCTGCTCGCGGCGTTGCGATTACTGCGACTTCTTCGTCGAAGTCGCGGGGTCGCCCCCGGGCGGCTTTCTCGATGACCTGGTCGCGGACCTGCGCGCCTCCGCGCAATGGCTGGCGAAGCAGGACAACGGCGCGGGCCCGCCGCGGGCCGACACGCTTTACTTCGGCGGCGGGACCCCGTCTCTTGTCCCTCCGGAGATGATCGCGCGGGTCGTTGAGGAGTGCGCGATGCTCTTTCTCCTGGAGGACGGGGCCGAAGTGACGATCGAGGCCAATCCCGAGAGCGTGACCCCGCAGCGCGCCGCCGCATGGCTGGCCGGAGGCGTGAACCGGTTGAGCCTCGGCGTCCAGTCGCTCGACGACTGTGTGCTGAGGCCCCGCGGCCGTGTCTACACCGCGGCGCAGGCCCTCGAGTCGGGGAAGGCGGCGCGTGAGGCCGGGATCGCGAACCTCAACGTGGACCTGATCGCGGGCCTGCCGGGAGAGACAGCGGGCGGATTTCTGTCGGGACTCGATCGAGTGATCGAGGAGATGTCTCCCGACCATCTGTCGATCTACCTGATCGAGACCGACGACGCCGGCAAGGACACACCCCTCGCGCGCGCCGTGCGCGAAGGGCGGGAGAGCCTGGGGGACGATGAGGAGATCGTTGTGATGTACGGCGGCGCGGTGGATCGCCTCGGGGCGGCCGGGTATCTGCACTACGAGATCTCCAACTTCTGCCTTCCCTCTCGCGTGTCGCGGCACAACCTCAAATACTGGCGCTCGCACCCGTATCTGGGCGTGGGACCCTCGGCCCACTCGTACCTCGCCCGGCGGCGCTACGCCAGGCCCGCGGACATGGCGCGATGGAGCCGCTGGGCGCGCGAGGGAGAGGTCCGCGCCGACGAGCACGACTACACCCTGCCGTCCGACCAGGCGAGGGCCAAAGAAGCGCTCGTGCTCGAGATGCGATTGAGGGAGGGAGTGGACCTTGCGCAGTTTCGCGATCGATGGAGCTACGATCCTGCCCGCGAGCTGGCGAGAGAGATCGCCGACATGGAGAACGCTGGGTTGGTGCTGCGTGAAGCGGGGCGCCTCGCACTGACGCGGCGCGGGCTCCTCCTGTCGAACGAAGTGTTCGTGAGGCTTCAGTGATCGACCTCAGAAGCGACACCGTCACCCAGCCCACTCCCCGGATGCGCCGCGCCATGGCCGAGGCGGAGGTGGGCGATGACGTCTACGGAGAGGACCCCAGCGTCAATCGCCTCCAGGAGATCGCCGCCGATCTGATCGGAAAGGAGGCGGCGCTGTTCGTCCCGACGGGAACCATGGGAAACCAGATAGCCATTGCCGTCCACGCCGGCCGCGGCACCGAAGTGATCTGCGAAGCGCGCGCGCACGTGGTCGAGTACGAGCTGGCCGGGATGGCCGTCATCTCGGGCGCCATGCCAAGGCCCGTCACCACCAAGGACGGCATCCTCACGGCGGATCTGATCGAAGGCGCCTTGAGGCTCGACCTGCCGGGCCTCACGCGTCCCGGCGTCATCGTGGTGGAGAACACCCACAACCTGGCGGGCGGCGCCGTCACGCCCAAGGAGGATCTGGGCGCCATCGCGAGGCTGGCGGACCGCAGAGGGATCCCACTGCACATGGACGGTGCGCGGATCTTCAACGCAGCGCTGGCCAGCGGCGCCGCCGCGATCGACCTGGCTTTCGGGTTCGACTCGGTGATGTTCTGTCTCTCGAAGGGACTCTGCGCGCCGGTGGGCTCCATGCTGGCCGGCTCGACCGAGTTCATCGCCGAGGCGCGGCGATGGCGCAAACGACTCGGAGGCGGGATGCGCCAGGCGGGGGTGCTTGCCGCGGCCGGCATCGTGGCGCTCGAGACGATGCGCGATCGACTCGGCGACGATCACGACAACGCGCGCGAGCTGGCCGCCGGGGTCGCCGGGATTCCGGGACTCTCCCTGGACACGCCGCGCGTGCCGACCAACATCATCTACGTGAAGGTGGCCGGGGAGCGCCTGCGAAACCACGCCATCACGGCGGCGCTCAAAGAAAGTGGTATCCTCTGCAACGCGGTGGGGGATTCCCGGATCCGCTTCGTGACCCACCACGGCATCACGCGCGCCGACATCGGGACGGCTCTTGCGGCCATCGCCGCCTGCTCCCAGAGCGTTGCGGGAGACGGTGGGCGAGCCTGAGGTGGAGGGTCGAGCTCGGCGCGGGCCTCCGACGCCTCGAGACACGCAGCACGCAACCATGTCAGGCACGCGGACGGCGATCGACCCGGCGGATCCATTCGGCGAGGCGCGGGTGGTTGGCGCCCAGCGGCTGAAAGTCCACCAGGATCTTGTGAAACAAGTACGGGTCCGAGTCGTCGCGGATCACCGAGTACTTGAGGAAGGGGAACGCCGCGCAGTCGGCGGCCGAGAACTCCCCCATCAGATAGTCCCTTCCGGACAGCATCTCCTCGAAGAGGTCCAATGCCTCGGCCATCGCACGACCGTGCCTCTCGATCCGGGCGCGGTCCGGCTGCGGGTTGCCCATCTCGGCCTCGATGTCGTTGGGTGGCCTCTTCCAGACGCGGTTGAACCAGTCAATGAAGACCAGCATCTCGGCGCGGCGGGCGGGATCTTTCGGGTAGAGCGGGTTGCCCGGATAGCGCGCCTCCAGATAGCGCACGATTGCCATCGAGTCGCAGATCACGCGGCCGCCGTCCTCGATCACCGGGACCAGGTCCTGGCCGCTGACCTTGTGCACCGGGGTGCGGTCGGCCGGATCGATGACGACCGACTCCACCTCGAGCTGCTTGTGCGCGAGCGCGAGCGCCACGCGCTCGACGTTGGTCGAATGCGGGAATCGGTAGAGACGAATCATCGTTGCTCCTGACGGCTGAATGGGCCGGCCCGGTCCGTTCCGGAGAGCGGGCATCATACACCATGGACATCCGCGAGGTGACCTGTCGTTCGATCATCAACAAGACGGGCGGCTACCTGGCGGGCTTCACGCACACGATCAACCCGTACCACGGCTGCTCGTTCGGAAGCACGTTGTGCGGGCTGCCCGACTACGCCCCCGAGATCGTCCGCTCCCACGGCGAGACGCGCGCCTGGGGCCGCTACCTGGATGTGAAGATGAATGCTCCTTCGGCCTACGCCGCGGACCACCGCAGGATCCGTTCGGGCGCGCATCCGGCCATGCGCGTCTTCATGTGCAGCGTCACCGACCCTTACGTCCCGCAGGAGCGGAAGTACCGGATCACGCGGGGGATCCTGGAAGCGATGCGGGATCTGCCGCCCGATCTGCTGACGCTGCAGACGCACACGCCCAATGTCTTGTGGGACGAAGACCTGATCGCGGAGCTGTCCTCGACCTTTCCGCTGTCGGTGCAGGTGAGCATCGAGACCGACCGCGAGAGCCTGGGCCCGCTCTTTCCTCATCATGCCTATCCGGTGGCGGAGAGGATCGCGGCGCTGGCCCGGCTGCGCGCGCGGGGAGTCGAGACAGCCGCGGTGGTCTCGCCGCTGTGGCCGATCGCCGATGTCTCCGGCTTCGCGCGCAGGCTCGAGGAGGCGGCGAGCTTCGTGATCCTCGATCACTATCTGATCGGTGATGGATCGAAGGACGGCTCACGCACCCGCAGGCGCCTGGCGGTGGCGGGCATGAGCTTCCCGGATCTGCTCGTGCGGGCAGGATACGGAGAGTGGACCCGCATCGAGGCTCTCGATCGCGTGCGCGATGCCTTCCTGGCGGTGCTCGGTCCGGAGCGTCTCGGGATCTCCCGCGAGGGGTTCCTCAGGGCGTCGCATCGTCTACTCATCGGCCGGTAGCCCCTCTCGTTCCGGCGACCCACCCCTCCCACTGCCCGAAGGCTTTCATCTGGGACTCCAGCCCCGTCCTCTGGATCAGCGCTTCCACCTCGGCGCGGGTCTGGCGCGGGGCGGGACGGGAGGGGCTGTCGGCGAGAGACCAGACGAGGGCCGAGGCGATGGCGGCGTTAGTCCGCGCCTCGCGGGCGTTGACCCGTTCATAGACGTCGGACTCAGCGTGGTAATCGGGGAGATAGGAGGTTGCCTCCTGCGCCGCCACGAGGTTGGGCACGCCTGACAGGAGGAAGTCGAAGTTGTCGGTGCCGTCGAGGGCCTCCAGCGGGTGCGTGAAGGGGCCAAGGGCCGCCACCTCAACGAGAGCCTGCTCCACCGGCCGGCGCAGCTCCTCGCGGCCGTTGAGATAGAACCCGGTCGTGCGGCCGGAGCCGATGTCGAAGATCACCGCGGCCACGTGCCGGTCCATCTCGGCCGCGTGGGCGCGGACATAACCGACGGAGCCCCACAGGCCCAGCTCCTCTCCCGTGAACAGCACGAAGCGGATGGTGCGGCGCGGGGCGAGCTTCATCTCCCTGATGCCGCGGGCCACGTCGATGACGAGGGCGGCGTTGACGCCGTTGTCCTCCGCGCCCGTCCCGAGATCCCACGAGTCGAGATGGGCGCCCAGGATGACGACTTCGCCGGGAAGCTCGCGGCCCGGGATCTCCGCCACCACGTTGTGCGCCTCGAAGGGGCCTCCGGTGCGGGCGGCCACCTCGAGTTTCACTCTGACCTCGCCCCTCTCGAGAAGGCGCGCGAGGCGCAAGGCATGCTCGCGTGAGACGACGGCCACGGGGATGGGGGCGATCGTCACGGCCGACACCAGGGGGTGCCGGTACAGCAGGCCGCGCGGTCGTGACGAGGCCAGCAGGATGCCGGCGACCTGCGCGTGGCCTGCGGCCTTGAGCATCCCGACGTCCTTCATGTACTCCGCGAAGAGATCCTCCAGCGACTTCATCTCGGGGCCCATCACGAGGGCGACGGCGCCGCGGGCGCCCTGGCCGAGCGTGGAGAACTCCTCAGGCTTGCCGGCGCCTGCGGAAACCAGCCGGGCTACGATGGGATGTCCAGGAGACGTGGACTGAGAGAGGGGAGCGGCGGCGATTCTGAGCGGGAACGGTTCGGGGGCGAGGCATGCAGCCTCGGAAGGCGTGACCGGGTCCGGGAGCCACAGCACCGGCACGGTGTAGGGCTCCAGCGTGACCAACTCGACTCCCGCCGAGCTGAACTTCGCCGCGGCCCACTTGACGGCCCGGCCGCAGGCGGGCGAGCCGGTGGGGCGGCCGCCGATCTCGTCGCACAACTCGCGAAGGTCGTCCATGAGCGGCGTGGCGCCCATGGCGCGGCCCACGAGGCGGCGCGCGACGTCGTCACGCTCCGGCTCCGTCGGCGCCCCGGCACCGGCCGCCCTGATGGAAACAAGGCCCAGCAGGGCCGTCGCAGCAAGCACGGCTCGGATGGTGGCGCTGTGGCTCCTCATGACGGACCGCATTCTACTCTGTATCCAGATCGGATCCTCAACCGCTCGGGCCAAATCCATCAGCTCGGCTCTTGTTGCGCGCCACCCGCCCACCTCGCTTCGAGACTTCCGCCCGAGCCGCGGATCGCGATAGAATCTCCATAGCTCTGAGGCGCATGCGGCTCAGTTCAACCGGGTTTATCCGGGATGCTCCCGCACACCGGATCAAACCCTGATCGTCAGACTGCTCAAAGCGTGAGCGTTCGGTGTCATAGCTGAGCAAACAGAGTGGCGGAACGAAGATAATGGCGATCCGGATCGTTCAACTCGGCAGAGCGCGGGCTCGCGGCGAGGGACTGCGCGTGGGCACCGTTCGGCGCCCCCCACGAGGAGTGCCCAGGACGCAGTACGCTTCACGTAACTTCTACGACATCTGGCTGCCGGAGTTGGCGCCCTCAGAGGATCTCGTCAAGCTTGCGCTGCGGGCCCGGGATGTGCGTGAGTGGCAGACCTTCGTCAAGCGCTACCGGAGCGAGATGAAGCGTCCGTCCGCCACCCGGCTCCTGAGTCTCCTGGCGGGCTTTTCGCACCGCACGACTTTCTCGGTGGGGTGCTATTGCGCAGACGAGGCCCGGTGCCACCGGTCAGTCCTCAAAACCCTGCTCGAGGAACACGGGGCGCGTCTTGAGTAGCGCAAAGCGCAGCTCATCGAAGCACGTGACACCGCGTGAAGAGGACGCGCGAGGCGTGCAATGCTTGGTAGATCACTTGGGGGCCCGCCGCCTACGCGGAGCGTCGGATCAAAACCCATCTCAGCATTTTGAAGCGGGAAGATCGTGTGAGCGCCCGATGCCGGTCTGCATAACGCCAGAACGCCCAGATACCGACGACGCGAGAGCATTGATATCTGAACTTGAAGCGCAACTGGAGCCGATCTATCCGCGTGAAAGTCGTCATGGTTATAGTGTGGAAAAGTTGATCGTGGAGGCTGTGGCGTTCTTTCTGATCCGTAATGACGGCGTACCGGCGGGGTGCGGGGGTATCCAATTGTTTGGCACCGAGTATGGAGAGATCAAGCGGATGTACGTGCGTCCGCAGTTTCGTGGCTTGGGGTTCGGGAGGTTGATGCTGAATCACCTCGCAGACCATGCCCGAGCGCATGGTGTCATGCTGCTGCGGTTGGAAACCGGAGTTCATCAACGCGCTGCCGTCGGATTGTATGAGCGGGTGGGGTTTCGACGTATTCCAGCGTTTGGGGAGTATAAGGAGGATCCTCTCAGCAGGTATTACGAAAAGCACATCCAGTGAGCGAGACAAGCTGCGAGTGTTTCATGAGGCGGCCTGGGCACATCTCCAGCTCGGCGCCAAGGAGCATCACCCCATTCCATGAAGAGGACGCCGGTTGGCAGCCCATGACCATGGGCCATCCCCGCCTCACGCCCCCGCGCCGAGATTTGACACCTCGCGCGCCGGCCCATACGATCCCGCCCATCCGCCGGCATCGACGGCTCCACATGGCTTCAGACGGCCCCCATGGGAGGCGCCTTTGGACTTCACTCTGACCGAGGAACAGGACTTGCTCCGCAAGACGGTGCGCGACTTCGCCGAGACCGAGATCGCGCCTCACACCCGCCGTCTGGACGAGACGAAGGAGTTTCCCACCGATATCTTCAAGAAGATGGGCCTCATGGGGTATCTCGGGGTCACCATCCCCGAAAAATACGATGGTGCGGGAATGACCTACCTCGACTACGCCATCATCATCGAGGAAATCGCCCGCGTGGACCCGGCCATCGCGCTGGGCGTGGCCGCGCACAACGGTCTGTGCACCAGCCACGTCTACCGGTTCGGCTCCGAGGAGTTGAAGCGGAGGCACCTGGGGCGGTTGGCGCGCGGAGAGTGCCTGGGCGCCTGGTCGCTCACGGAGCCCACCGCAGGCTCGGACGCCGGGGGCACACGCAGCCGCGCCGTGCGCGAGGGCGAGTACTTCGTCCTGAACGGCAGCAAGACCTTCGCGACCCACGGCTCGGTGGGTCATCTCTGCGTGGTGTTCTGCGTCACCGACCCCGACAAGGGGAAGAAGGGGATCTCCGCCTTCCTCCTGGAGAAGGGCATGGAGGGGTTCAGGCACGGGAAGGTCGAGGACAAAATGGGGATGCGCGCCTCGGACACCGCGGAAGTGATCATGGACGGCTGCCGCGTTCACCGCCGCAACCTGCTCGGCGAGGAAGGGATGGGGTTCGTCAATGCCTTGGAGATTCTGGACCGCGGGCGCATCGCCATCGCCTCGCTCTCGCTGGGCACCGCGCAGGGCGCCTACGAAGTGGCGCTCAAGTACGCGAAGGAGCGCAGGCAGTTCGGCAAACCGATCGCCGCCTTCCAGGCCATCGCCTTCATGCTGGCCGACATGGCGATGAAGATCGCCGCCTCCCGCCTGCTGACCTACCAGGCGGCTTGCGCTGAGGACGGCGGGCGCGAGCGGATCACGCGCAAGGCCGCGATGGCCAAGCTGTACGCCTCGGAGACCGCCGTCTGGGTGGCCGAGCATGCGGTGCAAATCCTCGGCGGCTACGGCTACGTGAAGGACTTCCCGGCCGAGAAGTTCTACCGCGACGCCAAGCTGTGCACCATTGGCGAGGGGACCTCCGAGATCCAGCGCCTCGTCATCGCGCGCAGCCTTCTGGAACGAGCGTGACGAGCGACCCCGCGCAGCTCGTCGGCCGCCTGCGCTCCGGCGATCAGCGGGCCCTGGCCCGCGCCATCTCCATCGTGGAGGATCGCCTGCCGGCGGCGAAGGAAGTCCTCAGGCTCGTCTACCCGATGGCCGGCCGGGCCCCCATCATCGGGATCACCGGCCCGCCCGGCGCCGGCAAGAGCACCCTGGTTGACGCGTTGGCCGTGATCTACCGTGCGGCGGGGCGCAGGGTCGGCGTGATCGCCGTGGATCCCTCCAGCGCCTTCTCCGGAGGCGCCGTGCTGGGTGACAGGATCCGCATGCAGCGCCACAGCGGCGACTCGGGGGTCTTCATTCGCTCGATGGCCACGCGGGGGCATTTCGGCGGCCTGGCCGGCGCCGCGGTGGACGTGGCCGACCTGCTGGACGCGGCCGGCTGCGAGGTGGTGCTCCTGGAGACCGTCGGGGTCGGCCAGGACGAGGTGGACATCGTGGGGGTCGCCGACGTCGTGCTGGTGGTGCTGGTGCCCGGGCTGGGCGACGACGTCCAGACCATCAAGGCGGGGATCATGGAGATCGCGGACATCTTCGTCCTGAACAAGGCCGACCGCGACGGAATCGAGCGCCTGCACACCGAAGTGAGGTCGATGCTTTCGCTCCTTTCAGTGGATGAGGCGCCCGATCGCCCGCCTCCCGAGATCTTCAGGACCACCGCCACCTCGGCGGAAGGAGTCTCAGAGCTGCACAAGGCGATCGAGCGGTTCCTGAGAGACGCCACGCAGGGGGCGCTGTCCGAGCGGCGCAGGCAGCGCAGCCGCCAGCGCCTCGCGGATCTCCTGCGTGAACGAATCCTCCAATGGGCCTCCGGGCCCGACGCGCACGGCACGTTCGATCTGATGGTCGAGGAGGTGGCGCTGCGACGAAAAGACCCCTACACGGCGGCGGACGAGATCCTGCAACGGTTCGCCGTTCCACAAGGGAGCAGGCCATGAGCGCGCCCGAGATCGGGATCGTGGATCACCTGGGTGTGGCCGTCTCGTCCCTGCGGAGCGCGCTGAAGTTCTACCGCGACGCGCTGGGCCTCACTGCCGGCCCCCCCGAGGAGGTGGCCGCCGAAGGGGTGCGGGTCGTCTTTCTGCCGCTCGGAGAGAGCCGCATCGAGCTGCTGGAGCCGTTGAGCCCCGACTCTCCGGTGGCCCGTTTCATCGCGAAGCGCGGCGAGGGGATCCACCACATCTGTCTACGCGTGGCCGACCTGGAGACCACCGTGGCCGCCCTGCAGGCGAGAGGGGTCGAGATCATCCCGCCTCTGATGCGTGCGGGGGCCGGCGGCCGGCGGATCGCCTTCATCCACCCGCGCAGCACGGGCGGAGTCCTGCTGGAGCTGAAGGAGCACCCCGGCGCGCCAGGATGATGGCGCGGAGTGTGGGCTCCGCGCCGGACGGGTCATCCCGGAACCTTGACCGGGCCGCCGTGGCCGCCCATGTTTGGACCTGTCATGCGGTCTAGCGGATCGGTGTCCTCATCCCACCTGTCGCCGGGCTCCGTCGTCCTGGCCTACCTCCAGAACCCGCGAGAGAAGTTCTGGGGGGTGCTGATCGGCATCGATCAGTCAGGCGTCACGATGCGGGGCATCGACCTGCGTTCGTTCGATGACTGGCTGCGGGCGCACGCTTCCGGAGGAGCGGTGGAGATCGGCCCTTCCACCAACTTCTATCCACTCTCCCGCGTCGAGAAAATCCTCCTGGATGAGGAGTGCGATGGAGTGCCCAGCCTCGATGCGCAGTGCGTCGCGCGCACGGGGCGGGGCGCGATCGAGCTGTTGGGCGCCCATGCGGCCGCCGCGGGAGGTGCGCTGTGAACCGGGCGAGGCCGCAGGAGCCGTGCTGCCCAGGCTGCGGGGCAGGCCTCGGCAACGAGGAACGCCCCTCGCGCAGGATGGCGAGGGATGTCCATGCCTGCGCGGCCTGTGGCAAGCAGTTCACCGCGAGTCAACAGGGCCTGGGCCTCTTCGAGGAGACGGTGGTGTCCGACACAGGAACGGGAACCGTTAGGATCCGTGCGGTGCCTCCGGGACCGCGGCCCGCCTCCGAGGCGCTGCCCGACGGGATGACCCTTGCGCTGGAGGTGGGGGATGGACCGGCCCGAGGCCGGGTGTTCCAGGTCAACCGGAGGATGGTGGTCCTGGGGCGTGAGGAAGGGGAGATTCAGATTCCCGACCCGATGATCTCGCGGCGGCACGCGACCCTGGAGATCCACGACATGGACACGATCATCCTGAGGGACCTCGCCTCGACCAACGGGACCTACCACAACGATCAGTTGATCGCCTTCTGCAAGGTTCAGGACGGCGACGAGATCCGGCTCGGCTCCACCCTGCTCACCGTCTCGGTCGATCTGATCGGGTAAAGCCTCAGCAGTCCTCGCGAATGCGGTGATGTATGATGGCGCCCCATGGTGAAAACGCTGGGCGCCACCTTCCTACTTCTTCTCGCTGCCTGCTCGCCCGGCGAGCCGCCCTGTGACGTCCTGATCCGCGGTGGTCGGATCTATGACGGCGGCGGCGGCCCTCCCTTCACCGGCGATGTCGCGATCAAGGGAGACACCATCATGCTGGTGGGCTCCGTGCCCGAGGCGTGGGCGCGCCGGGAGATCGATGCGACGGGCCTGGCGGTCGCGCCGGGGTTCATCAACATGCTGAGCTGGGCCACCGAGTCACTCATCGTGGACGGCCGATCGCAGAGCGACATACGGCAGGGGGTCACTCTGGAGGTGTTCGGCGAGGGCTGGTCGATGGGGCCGCTCAACGACGCGATGAAAAAGGAAGCGATCGAGCTTCAGGGCGACATCAAGTACGAGATCAAATGGACGACGCTGGGGGAGTACCTCGACTACCTCGTCTGGAAGGGCGTCACTCCGAACATCGCCTCGTTCGTCGGCGCCACGACCGTCCGCATCCACGTCCTGGGGTACGAGAACCGTCCTCCCACTTCGGAGGAGTTGAACAGGATGCGCGCGCTGGTGCGTCAGGCGATGGAGGAGGGGGCGCTGGGCCTGGGCTCTTCGTTGATCTACGCGCCCGCGTTCTACGCGAAGACCGATGAGCTGATCGCTCTGGCCAAGGTCTCGGCGAGGAGCGGAGGCACCTACATCTCCCATATGCGCAGCGAGGGGAACAGGCTGCTCGAGGCCGTGGACGAGCTGATCACCATCGCGCGCGAGGCGCGGATCCCGGCCGAGATCTATCACTTGAAGGCCGCGGGGAGCCGGAACTGGGGCAAGCTCGACGCCCTGATCGCGAGGGTCGAGTCCGCCCGCGCGCAGGGACTGAAGATCACCGCCGACATGTACACCTACACTGCGGGCGCCACCGGCCTGGACGCGGCCATGCCCCCGTGGGTGCAGGAGGGCGGACCCAAGGCGTGGTTCGCGCGCCTGAAAGATCCGGAGATTCGCGAGCGCGTGGCGCGCGAGATGGTGACGCCCACCGACGCATGGGAAAACCTGTTTCTGGCCGCCGGGCCGGACAAGACTCTCTTGACGGGGTTCAAGTCCAAGGCGCTCAAGCCGCTGGCGGGCAGGACGCTCGGTCAGTTGTCCGCACTGAGAGGCAAGACTCCCGAGCAGACCGCGATCGATCTCGTCATCGAGGACGACAGCCGCGTGGAGACGGTCTACTTCCTCATGTCGGAGGATAACGTCCGCCGCGAGATCGAGCTGCCCTGGATCAGCTTCGGATCGGACGCCGAGTCGCTGGCGCCCGAGGGCGTCTTCCTCAAGTCGAGCCGGCATCCGCGCGCATACGGCAACGTGGCGCGCCTGCTCGGCAGGTACGTGCGCGAGGAAGGAGTCATTCCCTTGGAGGATGCGGTGCGGCGGCTCACGTCGCTGCCGGCGGCCAATCTGGGCATCAAGGGGCGCGGCTGGCTGGCCCCCGGCAACTTCGCCGACATCGTGGTGTTCGATCCCGCCCGCATCGCCGACCACGCCACCTACCAGGCTCCGCACCAGTACGCCACCGGCGTCGTCCACGTCTTCGTCAACGGCGTGCAGGTGCTCGACAACGGGGAGCACACCGGCGCGACGCCCGGCAGGGTCGTTCGGGGCCCGGGCTACAAGGCGCCGGGAAGCTGAAATGAGCATTCCCCCGCAGCCTCATGAGGCCGCGCAGAGGATACGACGCGACCCCGATGCTGACGGTCGCGCCAAAGCGCTGCCGGCTCAGGGACGGCGTCTGGGGGGCCGGGGAGGCGGTGGCGCCTTCGCCGTGGGAGGGGTGGGCGGTGGAGGAGCCTCGGGCGCGGGCGCCACGCGGAGCACCTGGGGACGGCCGCCGCGCAGCACCTTGATCTGCATCTCCTGATCGGTGCCCTGCTCCTCGCGGGCTCGCCACAGATCGTGGATGTTGCCGACCGGCCTGCCCAGCGCCTCGATGATCAGATCCCCCGGGAGCAGACCGGCCGACTCGGCGCGCGAGCCCTCGTAGACGAGCCTGATCAGCATCCCCTGGCCCGCCGGAGCGCCGAGCCGCGCGCGTTGGTCGTCCTCGACGTCTTCCACCTTGATCCCCAGGCTCCTGCCGGGCTGTGGCATTCCGGTGAAACGCAACCGTGGAGATTTCGGGCCTTCACCCAGCAGCACGGGCAGGTTGAGCACCTTGCCGCCGCGCTGGATTCCGATCTGCACGCTGGTGCCCGGCGGCCACGAGACGGCTTCGTCGATCTGGATGACCGGCATCTTGAGCGGATCGCCATTGATCGAGATGATCCGATCTCCCGCGGTGAGCCCGGCCTTCTCAGCGGGGCTGCCGGAGATGATCTTGACCAGGCGCAAGTCGCCCGGTTCGGCCTCCTCGAAGTTGATCCCGATCCATCCGCGTTTGACCGCGCCGGACCGGATGATCTGGTCGCTCACGCGCCGGACCACGTTTCCGGGGATCGCGTAGCTCACCTGGCCTCCGGCCGCGCCGGCGCGGTGCAGCGCGCCCAGGACCCGCCACGAGAGGCCCGGCTCCGCCTCCTCTGCCTGGGGGGCCATGCCCTCGGAATCGTCGCGGGGCGTGGATCGCTCCCAGGTAACCAGAGGATCGGAGCGCCGAGTCCCGGAGCCTTGCGCGCCAAAGATGAGCCCGACGAAGCGACCCTTGCGATCGAAGACGGGGCCGCCTCCAGCCCCCGGCGCGGAATACGCGCTCAGTTTGAGGTATGACCCGCGGCGCATCGGCCCTTCGCTCATCCCCGTGCCCAGGACGAAGCCAAGGGAGAAGATCGGTGATGAGCCCTCCGGCCTTCCAAGCGCGGTGACCAGCGAGCCGACGCGCAGGTCCATGGAATCGCCGAAGGGGGCTGGCTCCCAGCTACCCCCTTCCGTATCGAGCACGGCCAGGCCCGTCGCTTCATCGATCCCTCTGACGGACGCCGCGATCTTCGCGCCCTCGGAGCCAATGACGGTCACCTCGGTCGATCCGGAAACCACCGAGGAAAGCGTCACGATGTGGCCCTGGTGATCGAGCACCACGCCGCTGCCCACGCGGCGCGCGAGCGCCCGCTTGGGCTTCTCATCCATCCCCTCGATCTCGATCTGATCCCCGAGCGCTCCGAGCAGTCCCTTGATGTCGCCTTGTCCCACGATCCCGACCACGGAGCGGCCCGCCGCGTCCACGAGGCGGGTCACCTCGCCCTCCAGCGCCTCGAGGGAGGGGAACTCGGAAGCGGGCGGGGCAGGCGCCGGGCGGCGCGTCTCGTCGTTGGTGCCAGGGGCGCCGGCGCGCAACGGCATCCAGAGCGCCGCCAGCGACGCGCAGAGCAAGGTGAGCAGCGCCGCGCGGTCACGCAAATGGCGCACGATTCTCATCTCCCCTCAGAAAGAGACCTGGACGACGGCCGACTCATCCGGAGCCGGCTCCAGCACGTACGTCGTCAGGGGGATCCTGCCACGCCGTTGGCCCAGCAGATCCTGCCTGATCCTGAACGGGACCTCGCGCGGGGTCAATTCGTCGCCCTGGCCGGTGCGCGACAAGGCGAGCCTGTCTCCGCCGGGCTCAGCGTTGGAGCCATCGGCCCAGGGGGCCCCGGCGGGTACGGATGAGACAATCCTGGGCGTGAAGCCCTCCGTGGCGACGTACCCCCCGAGGTACAGCGCCGCAAGCCCCGCGGCCGCCATGATCGTCAAGGCCGCGGCCAGCGGCGTGGGTGACAACGCATCGCGCGTCCACGCATGCCGCCCTTGCCGCCCCTCCACCGACGGGCGATCAGCACCCGCCGCGCGGGATCGGATCTCGCGCATGAGGCGGTCTTCGAACCCGATCGCGAGCCTGGGGTTGGAGCCCACACCCGCGCCTGCACGGGACTCGTCGCCCAGGATTTGCGCGATGTGCGCCTGCGATGCGCGCTCGCCGCAGCAGGACGCGCACGAGCCGAGATGGCGCGCGAGATCCTCCCGGCGCCTCCCGCGCAGGGTGCCCTCGATGTCATCCGTGAACCGGCGTCGTGCTACGAAGCAGAACATCATCAGCTCCCCGTGGTCTGGCGCGCCGGCTGAGG
Source organism: Acidobacteriota bacterium (assembly GCA_045402695.1). GTDB lineage: Bacteria > Acidobacteriota > Polarisedimenticolia > JACPZX01 > DASXTC01 > JAWPNA01. The sequence goes on along the minus strand of JAWPNA010000307.1, from coordinate 6,685 downwards.
CCGGCGCATCTCAGCCGCGTTGCCTGAAAGATACGGCTCGAGCTTTCGCCTGAGCATCTCTCTCGCCCGCATCACGCGGGATTTCACCGTCGATTCGGGGCAGTCGAGGGTCTGGGCGATCTCCTCGAATGTCAACCCCTCCATGTCCTTCATCACGATGGCGCCTCTGTACTTTGGAGGCAAGGCGGCCACGCAGCGCCTGACCGCCTCCGCACGCTCCCGACCGAGGAGCTGCTCCTCGGCCGAAGGATTCTGGTCGCGCAGCTCGAATCGCGGACGGTCCTCATCGCCCGGATCCACCGGCCCGAGGTGAACCGCCTCCGCAGGCTGGCGTTTCTGGCGCCGGACCTCGTTGATGACGAGATTGTACGCGATCCGGTAAAGCCACCCCGTGAAGCCGGCCATGGGGCGGTAATCCACGGCATGCGTGAAGACCCTGATGAAGGTCTCCTGCGCGATGTCCACCCCCTTCTCCGGGTCGTTGAGCATCCGGGCCGCGAAGGAAGCGATCGGCTCCTTGTACCGGCACACGAGTTCCCTGAAGGCGGACTCGTCGCCCTCCTGGAAAAGCCGCATCAGCTCCTGCGGGGTTCGGGATGTCACCTCGTTCCCTTGCCAGCGGCGACCACCTCCGGTCCGGTTATCCGTACACTAGAACACCGGTTCGGACCGGGGGGTTTCACAAAGTCATCCCTTGGTGACGCGGCTTGTGCTGTGAGCCGGGCCACTACGGCTGGATCCGGCGCTGCCAAGGCCCCAATATTCACGCGATGCTCGACATGCCCGACATGGTAGAACCACAGGCCCGGTCCAGCCATCTGGCCCGACTGGCGCTGGTGCTGGGCGCAGGCGGGCTGCGCGGGCTGGCCCATGCGGGTGTGGTCCAGGCGTTGTACGAAGGAGGGATCGCCCCCGACGCCTACGTAGGAGCCAGCAGCGGCGCGCTGGTGGCCGCCTGCCGCGCCGCGCTGGGATGGGAGCCGCGGAGGATCGCGGAGGTTGCCGGCGGAATCAGCAACATGACCCTCCTGTCGCTGGCCGCCCGCCGGCCCTTCCTGCAGGAACTCCGGAGCCTTCTGAAGCTGGCCGATCCTCGACTCGAAGCCGTACTGGATGGGCTGGGGCAGGCCTCGTTCGAGGCACTTCATGACGGGGTCCTCTATCTCGGCGTGACCTGCGTTGACCTGATCGCGCGGCGGGAGGTGTTCTACGTGACGGGCGGCGGCGCCGTGCCACCGCTGATCGACGCGGTACTGGGCAGCATGGCGATCCCGGGCCTGTTTCCGACACAAGTCCTCGCCGTGGGCGGAAAAAGCGTCCGGCTCGCCGACGGTGGATTGGCCACGACCATCCCGATCGAGAGAGCGTTCCTGCCGCCGATCGCCGCGCGCAGAGCGCTGGCGGTGGATCTCGGGGTTTTCACGGGATGGAGCGAGAGGCGTCTGGGACACTTCGAGGAGATCAAAAGGCGGTTCGGCGGCAGGCTGATGATACTCAAGCCTCGGGTCGAGCGGTTCGGCACGGTCCACATGCGGGGCCACCAGGCGCGCGACATCATCGCGGCGGGACGCGACAGCGTCACACGCGAGGTTCTCGACTGGTGCTTGAGGTTAGCTTGACTCACCACGATCCGTGCTGTAGAATCCGCGGCCTATCTAATTGCGAAAGTGGGAGTTTCGGCTCCAGCTCCTTTATCAAGGCGTCGCTTCATGACCTCTTTTCCCGCCCGATCTTTTCGAGCCCCTCGAGCCGTGGGGTTCTGCATCGCCGCGGCTTGCGCATGGAATACGGCGGTCACGGGAGTATCCGGCGCCGGCCCCTCCGCCCTCGACGATAAGGCCCGCCTCGTCTGGCGGGAGTTCGACCCCGCCGCGTTCGCCGCCGCGAAGGATGCAGGGAAGCTCGTTCTTGTCACGATTCAGGCACCGTGGGGCCACTGGGACCACCTGATGGCGGAGGCGACCCTGGCGGCCCCGCAGATCGAGTCGGTCCTCGCCGAGTCGTTCATTCCTATTCGTGTGGACGCTCTGATAAGACCGGACATCGCCGCCCGCTACACGGTGGGAGGTTGGCCCACCACTGCCATCCTGATTCCATCGGGGCAGCCGCTCTACTACCTCGACGCCGCCACGCTCAAGATGACGCAGGCGGGGGGCAACTACTTCGACGCCACGGACCTTGCGCCCTACCTCAGAGGTCTCGCGGCCAACTACCAGACGAACAAGGAAGAGGCACAGAAAGCCGCCGACTCGCTGCAGGAGGCGGCCCTGAAACGCAAGGAAGTGGCCGATGCCCCGGTGACCAAGGAGTTGATCGAGGTCGCGGTCAACAAGCTGCTCGATGCCTATGCGAAGTGGGAGCCCGATTTCTCCCGCAAGGAGTCGCGCTATCCCGACGGTGATTCCGCCGAGCTGGCGTTCGAATACTTCGCGCGGAAGGGGAATCGCCAGGTGCTCGACGCCATGTTGAAGACACTGACGGAGATGGCCCGCGGGGGAATCCGCGATCAGATCGGCGGCGGCTTCCACCGGGCGGCCCAGGACGACGCATGGTGCGTCCCCAATTTCGAGAAGACTCTGAGCGTCAATGCCGAGATGCTGCTGGTCTACGCGCAGGTGCTCCGCGTGACGGGCAACGGCCGCTACCTTCCCGTGGCCGAGGGGATCGCCGACTACGCGCTGGGCACCTTGAGGGACCCGGCGGGGTGGTTCTACGCGTACCAGGCCGCCGACTCCCGGCTCGGTGAGGACGGCGACTATTACACGTGGACTCTCGAGGAGGCCAGCTCGGCGTTGTCCGAGGAGGAGCGGAAGATCATCCTGCCCTTGTACGACATTCATGAGTGGGGCGAACTGCTCAACAGCGCCCCGCGGCGCAATGTCCTCTTCCTGAGGGAAGGCCCGCATTGGCTCGCGCAACGCCTCGGGATGGAGGAGTCCAAGGTCGCCGCCATTTTCGAGGCCGGTCGCGGAAAGCTCTTGCAGGCCCGTTCGCGGCGGGAGGCGCCCGCGGTGGGCAAGGTGCTGGTCACCGACGCCAATGCGGAGATGGCCGCCGCCCTCGTAGCCGCGGGCGATCTGCTGAAGCGTCCCGAACTGAGGGACGCGGGCCTTAAGGCGATTGACGTCGTCTGGGACAAGACCTGGGACTCGGGCAGGGGTCGGATGGATCACGCATGGAGCCCCGAGGCAGGCCGCCTGGGGCTGACCGATCTGTTCACGGATCAGGTGTGGATGACGCGAGCGCTGCTGGCCGCCTTCGAGAGCTCGGGCGATCAACGGCACCTGGATCGAGCGCGGAGGCTGGCGGAGACGACCATGGCCGACTTCGCTGACTCGATCAACGGCGGCTACATGGATCGAACATCCTGGCCGGACGGCCCCGGCCTTCTCTCCTGGCCGGCCCGTTCCTTGAGAGACAACTCCTATTTCGCCGAGGCACTCCTGCGGCTGCGCCATCTCACGGGAGAGCAGAAGTACGCCACGGCGGCCCGGAAGGCACTTGAGTCATGGGCGGACGAGTTCAGCGCGCGCAAGGAGATGGCTTCCCCGTTCGGACTGGCGGCGGACCGGCTCCTGAATCCCCCCCTCATGATCCTGGTAGTGGGCTCACCGGCAGATCCGGGCTATGCCGCGCTGCAGGAGAAGGCGCGGTCGCTGTACCACCCGTGGAAGCTGGTGCGGTATCTGGGCGCCGACACCGCCGCGCCGGTGCTGCGAGCGAGCCAGGTGACGCCGCCCGAAGGGGCCGCGTGCGTCTTCTGCCTGGATTCCCGCTGCTCGGCGCCCTACACGAAGGACGCGAACCTGATGACGAAGCTGGAGGAGTTCCTCCAGCCGGACAGGGCAGGGAAGTGACGGCTGAAATCGGGATCATCGGCGGGTCGGGACTGTACGCCGTGGAGGAGATCCAGGACCTGGAGGAGCGAAGGCTCATGACGCCCTTCGGCGAGCCGTCCGACGCCTACGTCCTGGGGAAGCTGAGCGGCCGCAGCGTGGCCTTCTTGGCGCGGCATGGGCGTGGCCACCGGCTGGCTCCGTCGGAGATCAACTTCCGCGCCAACATCTATGGCATGAAGATGCTCGGCGTGGACAGAATCATCGCCGCCGGCGCCGTGGGGAGCATGAAGGAGCAGATCCATCCGATGGACTTGGTCTTCCCCGATCAGTTCATCGACCGGACCCGCGTGCGCGCCTCAACGTTCTTCGGCGATGGAATCGTGGCTCACGTCTCGTTTGCCGATCCTGTCTGTCCCGATCTCAAGGCAGGGCTGGTCTCCGCCGCGCGCCACGCGGGAGCGCGCGTGCACGAGGGGGGGACCTATCTGTGCATCGAGGGCCCGCAGTTCTCCACCCGCGCCGAGTCCGAGCTTTACCGATCCTGGGGGGCCTCGGTGATCGGCATGACGAACCTGCAGGAAGCCAAGCTGTCGAGAGAGGCCGAGATCTGCTACGCGACCATGTCGCTCGTGACCGACTACGACTGCTGGCACGTGTCTGAAGAGTCGGTCACGGTGGAAGCGGTGATCGAGTCTCTGAAGAGCAACGCCCAGATGGCGCGCCGGGTGCTCGCCTCGGCACTGGCGAGCCTGCCGAGCGGGAGGAGCTGCGCCTGCGGCACCGCACTGTCCAACGCCATCATCACCGATCGGGCCGCCATCCCGGCCGCGGCCCGCGGGAGGCTGGAGCTTCTCGTGGGCCGGTACTTGTCCTGAGACCCCGGCGTGTCAGTCCTCGTGGTCGGCTCCGTCGCCTTCGACACCATCGAGACCCCGTTCGGCTCGCGCCGGGAAGTGGTGGGAGGTGCCGCCACCTACTTCGCGCTGGCCGCGTCGTACTTCGCCGACGTCTCCGTGGTGGGAGCGGTAGGGGAGGATTTCGGGCCGGAGCACATGTCGGTGCTGCAGCGCCGCAACATCGATCTGACGGGCCTGGAACGGCTGGAAGGACCCACGTTCCGCTGGTCCGGGAGATACTCCTACGACCTCAACTCCCGCGAGACGCTGGAGACGCGGCTGGGGGTGTTCGAGAGCTTCCATCCAAGAATCCCCGAGCGGTACCGCGAGCCTGAGTTCCTGTTTCTGGGCAACATCGACCCGGAGCTGCAACACGCCGTCCTGTCGCAGGTGAAACGGCCGCGGCTGGTCGGCTGCGACACCATGAACTTCTGGATCGAAGGCAAGCCCGAAGCGCTGAGGCGCACGCTGTCAAGGGTTGACGTGCTGGTGATCAACGACAGCGAGGCGCGCGAGCTGGCGAAGGAGCCCAACCTCGTCAAGGCCGCGGCGGTGATCAGGGCCATGGGGCCCAAGACGCTCATTGTGAAGAGGGGCGAGTTCGGCGCGGCGGCCTTCGGGGCCACCTCCCTGTTCGCCGTCCCCGCGCTCCTGCTGGATTCGGTGCAGGACCCGACCGGCGCGGGTGACTCGTTCGCGGGAGGGATGATGGGATACCTGGGCGCGAACGCCTCCTCGCCCATCGGCGATGGCCTGATGCGCCGCGCCATCGCGATGGGTAGCGTCATGGCCTCCTTCACCGTCCAGTCCTTCGGCGTGGAAGGGCTGCTGGATCTCACTCCGGAAAGGATCCAGCATCGGTACGCCGAGCTGAGAGACCTTTCCCACCTGGCCGAGGATTAATCCAGGCTGCATCGGCTGGGCCTCGCCCTACGTCTCGACTTTATTTCCCGGGCGTTTGAAACAATCCAGGCGCATCGTGCGTTAGATCCGTGCGGGCTGTCCGCCGTCACAGGCAGGTAAGCTCCTCTCGGGAGGCCCCGGCACTGGGCTGCTCCTTCAGCCCTGACTTCTCCTGGATGGACGTCTTTCCTCGAGCTTGCACGTTCGCGAGGGCAGCCGGGAGCGGACTTTGGCCGGGGCCCAGAATCCACACTCGCCGGACTGTGCCTTCACCCTGTGTCGCGTCCTTGCGCGGCGAGGGGCGCTGCTGCTGCCGTTCTATCTGATGCTGCCGCCGGGGCCTCTCCTGGCGGCTCCACGGTTACCGGACCTCCCCAGATTCGAAGCTTCGAGCTTCGCCCCCGGCCAGCAAGAGATGGTGCGCAAGGCGTACCAGGCCGTCGCCGAGGATCCTCTGGCTCCTCTTGTCAACGGCCGGTTCGGCATGATCATGCACGTGCTGGAGCAGTACGAGGCTGCCTCTGTCTGCTACCGCCGGGCCTCGATTCTCGCGCCCGATTCGTCCCGCTGGCCCTACTACCTCGGAGTGGTGGAGACATCCCTTGGACGACACGACCAGGCGGTGGCGGCGCTCCAGGAGAGTCTGAGGCTCGAGCCCGCCTATCTTCCTGCGCGTCTGAGGCTGGCCGACGCGCTGTTCGTCAGTGGCCTCAAGCGGGAGAGCCGCCTCGTCTGCGAGGAGGTGCTGCGCGACAAGCCTGGCTGCGCGCGCGCGCACTATGGCCTCGGAAAGGCCCTCGAGTCGGACGGGAGCTGGACGGCGGCCGCGGCCTCGTACCAGAAGGCCTGCGATCTTCACCCTGGTTACGGAGCGGCGCACTACGCTCTCGCCATGGCCTACCGCCGGCTCGGGGAGGACTCGAGATCCAGAGTTCACCTTGCATTCTTCGAAAAACACAGGGACGAGGCGCCGCCCCGCGAGGACCCGTTGCTCGACGAGCTGGACGACCTGGACACCGGCGCCCAGAGTCTCGTCCACGAGGCGCG
>JAWPNA010000085.1:0-4130 GCA_045402695.1 Acidobacteriota bacterium | reverse complement strand
GCTGTACGCCATGGTGGGATGGGCCGCGCTCAACTGTGCGGCGTCCTTCATTTTGCCCGCGGTGCCCCATGACGCGCGGCGGCATGGAACATCGCTGCGGGCGTTTTTGGCCCGGCCGCAGGTGCTGGTCTTTCTCTGCGGCTGCATGCTGATGCAGGCGAGCCACGGGGCCTACTATGCCTTCTTCACCATCCACCTCGATGGCGGCGGCTACAACGGTGCCTCCATCGGCGCGCTGTGGGCGCTCGCGGTGCTGGCCGAGGTGATCCTGATGTTTTTCTCATCGAGGTTCATCGATCGGATCTCTCCGCGCCGGCTGATGATCGCCTGCGCGCTGCTGGCGGCGGCGCGCTTTGGACTCTACGGCGCGAGCCTGCACCCCGCCGTGCTGGTGATCGCGCAGCTCACGCACGCCTTCACGTTCGGGGCGTTTCACATCGTCGCCATCGGCCACGTGCACCGGCTCCTGCCGCCCGATCTGAGGGCCTCGGGGCAGTCGCTCTTCTCGGGGGTCACCTACGGACTGGGGAGTCTCGCCGGCATGCTGTCTTCCGGCTTCCTCTTCGACACGATCGGTCCGGCGAGGATGTTCGGCTGTGCCAGCCTCGCCGCGCTCGGCGCCGCGGCTCTTTTGACACGGCTCGGCCGGCTTGGAGATAATGACGTCCATGGCGGAGCATCGGACGCACGAGGAGGCCACCCGGCTGAGGTTTGACGAGGCCGCTGCCAGCTACGACACCCAGTTCGTGCGCTTCATCGGCCGGTACGATGAGATGCACGGCGTGATCGTCGATCTGGCCCGCGGGCTGAGACCCGAGACGCGGCGGTTTCTCGACCTGGGCACCGGGACGGGCGAGGTGGCGCGCCGGGTGCTCGAGGCGTTCCCCTCATCGTCCGTGCACGCCGTGGACTTCTCGGAGCGGATGGTGGAGCAGGCGCGCGCGAAGCTGTCGTCATACGACGAGCGCTTCACCTGTGAGGTCGCCGACCTGGCCGAGTATGCGCCCCCGCAGGTCCCGCCCTATGACGCCGTCGTCTCGGCGCTGGCCATCCACCACCTCGCGCACGAGGACAAGCGCCGGCTGACCCTGCGGGCGTGCTCGGCGTTGGCCCCGGGCGGTTTCTTCCTCAACGCCGACTTGGTGAACGGGGAGACCGACCTGGAGACGGAGACGATCCTCGCGCTGCACGTGGACTCGATGCGGGCCCGGGGGATCTCCGGCGAGGAGATCGAGGAGCGGCTCCGACGGCACCGCGAGCATGACATTCCCGCGACCATCTCCGATCAGACCCAGTGGCTGAAAGAGGCAGGCTGCCGCGACGTGTTCGTGCCCTGGCGATATCTGATCCAGGCCATCATCGTCGGGATCAGATAGAGAACTCGAGCACCGTCTGCACCCGGTGCATCCCTTGGGGCCGGATCATGTACAGCCCCAGCCGGGGCCCGAGCAGTGCCCTCACCCGATCCACCGCCTCCGGTGTGATGGCGCCGTGCGAGGCGGCGAGGCGGAAACGGCCGCCTGTGGAAACGCCCGACACACCGGACACCGAGAACTCCATCTCCCGTGCGGACAGCAACGCCAGGATCTCCGCCACGGTCCCGACGAGCGTCCCATCCGACTCCTCGGGACGCGCCGGGCGCACGCCGCGAAGCGGCACCCAGACGCTCCTGCCCGACGGACAATACTGCACGCGGCAGTCCGACCTCCGCAGCTCGGCTATGAGCCCCACCTCCGGGCGGTCGTTCGAGCCCTCCGCCGGCGGGACGGGGCCTGCGCACACCACCAACGATCCGAATCCAAGTCGCCCGGGCATCACGACGGCATTATGACCTGCCGGAGCGGAAAACGAGTGGTGTTATACTCGGGCCCGTTCGTCCGGAGGTCCGCGCCTCGTGCCCGTCTACTCGCACTCACGCCTCAGCTCCTTCGAGAACTGCCCGCTTCAGTACCGCTATCGTTACATCGACCGGATCAAGCGGGAGGTGGAGGGGATCGAGGCGTTCGTCGGCAAGCTGACGCACGAGGTGCTCCAGGCCCTCTACTCGGACCTGGACCGCGCGCGGCGCGCGGGAGTAGGCAAGTACAAGGAGATGTTCCGAGAGCTGTGGCGCGCGAGACTGACGCCCAAGGTCAGGATCGTCCGGGAGGAGATGACCCCCGAGGACTACGGGGCCATCGGCGAGCGCTGCGTCGAGACCTACTACAACCGGCACCACCCTTTCGACAGCTCAGAGGTGCTCGGCTGCGAGACGAAGGTCGAGTTCGCGCTGGATGGACAGGGGCGATACAGGATCCTCGGCTTCATTGATCGAATCGATCGTGTGGCTCCCGGCGTCTACGAGGTGCACGACTACAAGACAGGCAGCCTCCCGCGCGCGGGGGCGCTCAAGAAGGACCGGCAGCTCACGCTGTACGAAATCGCCGTGCGGGAGCGCTTCACCGGGGTGAATGAGGTCCGCCAGGTCTGGCACTACCTCGCCCACGACAAGAAGTTCGTGGAGCGCCGCACGCAGGATGATCTCGTCAAGACGCGTCTGTCCGCCATCCGATCGATCCAGAACATCGAGGCCACCGCGGAGTTCCCGCCGCGGCGCAGCGCGCTCTGCTCCTGGTGCGAGTACAAGGAGATCTGCCCGGAATGGGAGGCCGAGCGGCAGGCGGCCGCCCCGCGCGCGCAGGCGCAGCAGGCCGTCCCGCCTCCGGACATTCCGGACATGGAGACATCATCGGGCCAGTTCCTCCTGTTCGGGAAATCCTCGCCTTGACGACCCCGACCTCGGGCCGGCACCGCCGCGTGCGCCTCGTCGTGGGAGAGCCGGGCGCAGCACCAGGCGGGATCCAGGAGGCGTTCGTCGAGGAGGTGCGCCGGATCAAGACGGGCGATCCCCTGCGCCCGCTCACGGTGCTGGTGGGCAGCAACTACATCAGGCTTCACCTGCAGCGGCTGCTCGCGGTCAAGCTGGGAGGCCACGCCAACATCTCCTTCAAGCTACTGAAAGACCTGTCGCGGGATCTTGGGGCCGCGCCTCTGGTGGACAAGGGCTTCAGGCGGCTTCCCGAGTTCGGCTCCGATCTCCTGCTGGCCGAGGCCGTCTCCGCGCGCGCCCACGGCACCTACTTCGACAACATCGCCGGCAAGCTGGGCTTCATCGAGGCGCTGGGCGCCACGATCCGCGATCTGAAGGACGCGGCCGTGGAGCCGGCCACTCTGCGCGCGGCGGCCGCCGGGATCCGCACGTCGGCGCGCCGGCGGGGCACCGACGACGCTTTCGTCCAGAAGCTGGACGACCTGGCGGATCTGTACGAGACGTACGGCGATCTGCTGACGGACCGGCGGTTCTACGACCAGGAGGACCTGATGCGGTCCGCCGCCCAGCAGGCCGCCACGCATCCCGGCCCGGCGCAGGGCGGTGCCGCGGTGGTCGTCTATGGCTTCTACGACGCCACCTGGGCGCAGCGACGATTGATCCAGGAAAGCCTGGCCTTCACGCAGGGCGCCGTCTTTTTCCCGTGCGGACCTCCGCGCGAGGAAGACCCGTATGAGTTTGCCCGTCCGCTGCTCGACTGGCTCGCCTCGTGGATTCCCGAGAGGCACGATCTTCCGGCCTCCACGGCTCGTGCCGCACGGCCCGAGGTGACCTTCCTCTCGGCTCCCGGCGAGCCACGCGAGGCGCTCGAGGCGGTCCGCTGGCTGATCCTCCAGGCACGGGATCGGAGTTTCCCTCTCGGAGAGCTCGCCCTGCTGTACCGATCCGAAGAGCCGTACTCCCGCCTGGCGGCGGAGACGATGTCCTCGGCGGGCGGCGTGCCGCACTTCCAGGCCGATGGCGCTCCACTGGCCGTCCTGCCGGCGGCCCGGGCGCTCCTGCTTCTGATGGATGTCCGTGCGAGCGATTTCAGCCGGCGCGCCGTGATCGACTTCTTCTCCTGCGCCGATCCGGACGCCGAGACGGCGCTGTGGGACCGGCTGTCGCGGGAGGCGGGAGTTGTCAAGGGGATCGAGGACTGGCGCGGCCGTCTCGCGCGTCATCGCGGGTCCAGGGCCAGGGCCGCCGCCACGTTGCGCGGCAAGGTGGATGAGCTGCATGCGGCGCTCCACGATGCGCCGGCGTCCGGCTCCTGGCGCGC
>JAWPNA010000115.1:0-11899 GCA_045402695.1 Acidobacteriota bacterium | reverse complement strand
GCGGCCGCAAAGGCCGGCGTTCCCATGAAGAGGACCCTCATGGGACGACCCTTCATGGATAGATTTCGTTCCAGTCCCGGGCTTCCGACGCGCGCTTGACCTTCTTGGCGAGGAGCTGCCGCTTGATCCCCGAGAGCCGATCGAGAAACAGCTTCCCGTCCAGGTGATCCGTTTCGTGGCAGAACGCCCGGGCCAGCAGCTCGCGGCCCTCCATCTTGAACTCCTTGCCCTCGAGATCGATCGCGCGGATGACCGCACGCGCCGGCCGCTGCACATACTCGGTGAAGCCCGGAATGGAAAGGCACCCTTCCTCCTCCACCTGCGTCCCCTCCCGCTCGATCACCTCGGGGTTGATCATCAGGAGCAGGTGGCCCGGTTCCTGTCCAGCCGTCACGTCGATGACGGCCACTCGCAGGGAGACGCCCACCTGGTTGGCCGCCAGCCCGACTCCCGGGGCGGCGTACATCGTCTCTATCATGTCGCGCACCAGGATGCGGACCTCGTTGTTGATCTCGGTCACGGGCTGCGTGGGGGTGCTCAGGACGGTATCGCCGAACTTGACGATTCTTCGGATTGCCACGAGATCCTCTGCGGAAGGCATTCTGACCAAAGGGGTTCGAAGGTAGCATGCCGGTTTCGCGGAGATCAACCGTCTCCAGAACCGTCCGGCCCCCGTCACCCACCGGTGACAGGCGTTGCCGGCCGAGAACACATTAATGAGGGGGCGGTTGGAGGGCCAGCGTGCTATAGTCTGGTTGTTCAAACACTTACACGAATCGTCCCCTCCGGCGTAGGTGGCAGGATGCTTGCACAGTAGACGGTTGGCATCAACCGGAGCGAGCAGCAGCGCAGCGCCAGCTCTCCAGGAGGGAGGTCGTCACCATGAGAACGCCCCGCAGAGTCATCGGCTGGTCCATCCTTCTGTTGTTTCTGGCCTCGCCCCTGGCCGCCCAGACTCCCGACCAGCGTTCCGCCGACCCGGCCATTGTCGAGTACGCCGATGAGACGGCTGGTCAGGAAGGCGCCGTCTACGGGCGCCTCCGGTACCTCGAAGGTCCCGTCACGCTGCGCCGCGACTCGGTGGAGAGGAGCGACCTGGTCATCAATGACCCGGTGCTGCCCGGCGATGTCCTGACGACCCTGGCCGACGGGCGATGTGAGATTCAACTCGCAGACGGCTCCGCCCTGAAGCTCGACAGCGGCACCGAGGTGGTGCTGCAGAGCCTCTCGGACAGTGCGAACCAACTGGAGAACACGACGATCCTCCAGCTCGGCGCCGGCGCCATCATCATTCGCGCCGAGCGGATGGACACGAACCAGAAGCGTTTCCAGATCGACACGGACAGCGCGTCGATCTTCCTCTTGTCGGACGGCCTCTTCAGGCTCGACGCCGTCCCTGGGCGATCCACCGCCGTCTTGTCGCGGCGTGGCGTGGCCGAGGTGATGGCGCAGGACGTCTCCACCATGGTGCGCAGCGGCGAGCGGATCACCGCCCGGCCCGGACAGATCCCGGGTGAGCCGCAGGTGTTCAACACCCGCCTCTACGATGAGTTCGATGCATGGTCGTCGCAGCGCGACGACGCCCTGCTCCGGCGCGCTCGCGTGGACGAGCAGGTGCCACCGGGCCTGCCCGAGCCAGTCGAACCGTACGCAACGGAGCTTTCCTACTACGGCCACTGGTACAACAACCCGACCTACGGCTGGGTGTGGCGGCCGGTGGGTCTCGCCGGAGGCTGGCAGCCGTACATGGACGGAAGATGGGTCGCCTCTCCGACCGGTCTCGTGTGGGTCTCTTACGAGCCGTGGGGGTGGGCGCCGTTCCACTACGGCCGGTGGGAGTTTCTGCTGGGGTCCGGATGGGTCTGGATCCCGGGGCACGTCTTCTCCGGAGCATACGTGGCCTGGAGCGTGGCGCCTGGGTACTTCGGCTGGTGCCCTCTGGGCTACTACAACTACCCGATCGCGATCCAGTTCAACTTCGGGCACCATTACGATCCGTGGGTCTACGTTCCCGCCGGACACATCTATGATCGGACGGTCCGCAGGGTGATCGTGCGCGACGTGACCGTGGTGCGCGACATCGAGCGCAAGAAGGTGGTTCTGCGGGCCATCCCGGTGATCGATCCTGGAAAGGTGCAGGCCGCGCCGCGCGTCGCCGAGGAAGTGTACCGCGGTGCCGCGGGGCGGCGTGATCTCCAGCTCGTGGAAGACCCGGGCGGGCGCAAGATGCCCTTCCACGAGCAGGAGCGACAGCGCTTGGTAGGAATGAACAACACCCGGACCCACGGCAATGATCGTCCCGCCTTCACGGTGGGGCGCGGGGTCACGGGGCGCTCGGTCTCCCTGGTACCGACGGGCCGCGACGTGACGGTGCCTCAGCGCAAGAGCCCTCTGGCGGCCACACCAGCCTCCCCGCGGTACGAGCGGCCCGCCCCGCGCGGTGCCGGCAGCGTCGAGGGTCCGAGGAAGGGTGTCGTGACCTCGCCTGGCCCGGCCGTCAGCACCACGCGGCGTCCGGCGGGCAAGAGCCCCGGACCCGCGAAAGCTCCCCCCGAACTGCGCGGAGAGTCCTCGCCCGAGCAGATGATTCCGCGCATCATGCCGCGGCCGAGGCCCACCGCGGGCACGACGTCGAACGCACCGCGGCAGGTCATCCGGCGGGCCTTTGAGCCTCCATCCCGGGGTCGGCAGCCGCAGGCACGGCCGGCTCCCGCGCAGAACAGGGGGGGGCAGGCCCAGCCCTCCCGACCGCCCTCACCGCCACAAGGAAACAAAGGCGGAAGTCAGCAGAAACAGAAGGGCGCGGACAAGGACGGCAACAAGCACGGCGGCAGGAACTGAAGCCCCGCCACATTCACCGCCCGAGCAATCTCAGAACAACCCGCTGATCTTCCCCGAGGGGTCCACATCCACGCGGCAGGCCGCCGGCTCGGCCGGCAGTCCAGGCATCGTCATGATCTCGCCCGCCAGCGGGTAGATGAAGCCTGCCCCGGCCGCGGCGCGGATGTCCACCACGGGGAACCTGAAGCCGCGAGGGCGGTTCAGCAGAGACGGATCGTGCGAGAGCGACGCCGGGGTCTTGGCCATGCAGATGGGAAGTGACGCCAGACCGCACTCGTTGAAGAACTTGATCCGCTTCTCCACCTTGGACGACAGGTCGGCCTCGCCAGCCCCGTACACCTGCTGCGCGATGACCCGGATCTTCTCCTCGATGGGAAGATCCAGCGGATACAAGTAACGCACCTGGCTTGGCTTCTCGCAGGCCGCCATCACGGCGCGCGCCAGATCCACGGCTCCATCTCCGCCCCGCACCACTCCTTGATGAGGCACGGCTGCGTCGGCGCCCGCCTCCAAGGCACGGGCCCGCATCGCCTCGATCTCGGCCTCGGTGTCGGACGGGAAGCGATTGATCGCCACCACGACGGGCAGTCCGAACAGTTTCACGTTCTCTATGTGCTTCTCGAGGTTGGCGCAGCCGCGCAGGACGGCGTCCACGTCTTCCTTCTCGACCTTGGCTTTTTCGTTGAGTTTCCTGAAGGCGCCGCCGTGCATCTTCAGGGCGCGCACCGTGGCCACCACCACCGCGGCGTGGGGCTTGAGGCCCGAGATACGGCATTTGATGTCAATGAACTTCTCGGCGCCCGAGTCGGAGCCGAACCCGCTCTCGGTGACGACGTAGTCGGCCAGCTTGAGCGCGATCCGGTCGGCCAGGATCGAGTTGTTCCCGTGCGCCACGTTGGCGAATGGCCCCGTGTGGATGAGACACGGCGTGCCCTCCAGCGTCTGCACCAGGTTCGGCTTCATGGCCTCGCGCAGCAAAGCGGTCATCGCTCCCTGCGCCTTCACCTCGCGCGCCCAGATCGGCCCGCCGGTCCGGGAGCGCCCCACCAGGATGGAGCCGAGCCGCTTCTTCAGATCTTCGTAGTCGGAAGCGAGCGCCAGGATCGCCATCACCTCCGAGGCCGCGGTGATGTCGAAGCCCGACTCGCGGGTGATCCCATTGGGAGTGCCTCCCAACCCGACGACGATCTGCCGCAGCGTGCGGTCGTTCATGTCCATCGTGCGATTCCAGTAGATCTCCTTCGGATCGAAAGCGAGCGCGTTGCCGTGGTACAGGTGGTTGTCCAGCATCGATGCGAGCAGGTTGTGCGCGGCGGCCACCGCGTGGATGTCGCCCGTGAAGTGCAGGTTGATCTCCTCCATCGGAGCCACCTGCGCGAAGCCCCCGCCGGTGGCTCCGCCCTTCACTCCGAAGACGGGCCCCATCGAGGGTTGCCGCAAGGTGTTGATCACCTTCTTTCCCAGGCGAGCCAGCCCCATGGCGAGCGAGATGTTGGTGACCGTCTTGCCTTCGCCCAGCGGCGTGGGGGTGACAGCGGTCACGAAGATGTAGCGCCCGTCGGGGCGCCCTTCCAGCCGCTTCAGGATCGAGAGATTCAGCTTGGCCTTGTAGCGGCCGTAACGCTCGAGCTCGGATTCCTGGATCCCCGCCAAAGCGGCGATCTCGCCGATCTCTTTCAGCTTCGCGCTCTGAGCGATCTCCAGGTCGGTTTTCATGATGGGCGCCTCGAGACGAAATGATGCGTTGTGTTCACCCGGCCACCGTTGCTGGCACAGGATACCCCCTCGGCGGACCGGGTCAATCCGCGCACTGCACAGGCGATCTTCCTTCATCTCTCCTCCGAGACGCAATCCGCATGCCTTCGCCTCGCGGCCGAGCGCGCCAGGCGCTTGAAGGCCAGCCCCGGAGTCGGCTAGTGTGGTGAGTCAGAAATGTTGTGCAATACCGAGGGTGCCGGAGCGCCCGGATGGCGAGGAGCGACGAGGGCGCATGCGTCGTGCATGTAACCGGGGAGCGACGCGGCCATCCGGGATGATCCGGCGGCCGAATATCACGAGATTTCTGACTCGCCACACTAGCATGCCGCGCCTTCTGACGACCGTGACGGGAGCCCTCCAATGCCCGATCCTTCCAGGCCGGCATCATCCGCCGGCCAGAGCACCGACCGCCGGAGTTTCCTCGTACGCCTGCTCATGATGAGCGGATTGGGTGGGGTGGCCGCATCGACGGCCGCCATCGCAGGGCGGTACCTCTATCCGCTGAGTGCCGTCAGGCTCACCAGGAGGGTCTTTCTCGCCCCGGTCTCAGACATTCCCGAGGGAAAGGGACGGCCTTACGGCCTTCCCGGAGGGGCAACGGCCCTCGTCACCAACACAGGCGATCAGGTGGTGGCGCTGTCGGACATCTGTCCCCATCTGGGATGCAAGGTCCACTACAGCGCGGCCAATGCAAAGTTCCTCTGTCCGTGCCACGGAGGCGTGTTCGAGAAGGACGGCACCGCGATCGCGGGGCCCCCGGCCGACGAGGGGAAAAACCTGCGGCGGTATCCCGTCTCCACCGTCGGAGACAACATCTTCATCGAGATCGAGGAGACGGTGCAGCCATGACCAAGGACGCGCCCGACCTGCGCGGCGACCCTGTCGTTCCGCAGGGGGGCCGTCCTCTTCCCCCCGCGCGCACGCCGCTGGGGCGCTGGTTCCAGAGGCGCGTGCCTGTGGATCTCGAGGCGCTGCGCTACTACTCCAACGAGCCGGTTCCCAACCACCTGAAGCACTGGTGGTGGTGTCTGGGCGGCACACCGATGGTGCTGTTCACGGTGCAGGCCGCCACGGGCATCCTGCTGTCGTTCTACTACGTGCCCGACCCGCGAGAGGCGTACGAGTCGGTCCAGCGGATCACCGGGGTCGTGCCGTTCGGGTGGTTCCTCCGCAGCGTCCATCGCTGGTCCTCGAACCTGATGATCATCGCGGTGATCCTCCACATGATGCGCGTCTACTTCACGGGGGCGTACCGCAAGCCGCGAGAGCTGAACTGGATGATAGGGATCGGGCTGCTGGGTGCCACGCTGTTTTTCGGATTCACCGGCTACTCGCTGGTGTACGAGCAGCTCTCCTACTGGGGCGCCACGGTCGCGGGGAACCTCACCGAGGCGGTGCCGGTGCTGGGCACGTACCTGGCGCGCCTGCTGCGCGGCGGAGAGATGGTGGGAGACAACACGCTGACGCGCTTCTTCATCCTGCACATCGGCATCCTGCCCGCGTTCATGACGGCGCTTCTGGGAGCCCACATCCTGCTGTTCCGGCTGCACGGTGTGACAGAGTTCGAGTTCGAGAGCCCGCGCCTGCGCGACAGAGAGGAAAAGAGGACGTTTCCGTTCTTCCCCGATCACATGATGACGGAGCTGATCATCGGGCTCGGGCTGGCGTTCCTGCTGACCTGCCTGGCCGTCATCTTCCCGGCGGGGCTGGCCGGGAAGGCGGACCCTCTCCAGACTCCCGATCACATCAAGCCGGAGTGGTACTTCTTCTGGACCTTCCGCTGGCTGAAGATCACGGGCCTGACCTTCGCGGTGCTGTCGGTGGGGTTCGTGGGCTTTCTGGCCTTCATCTGGCCGTTCATCGACGCCGCCGTCAGGCGCCGCCGCCCGGCGAGCGAGATCTCCGTGCACGTGGGCGTCGCCGCGGTGCTGGCGCTGATCGCATTGACCCTGTGGGAAGCCATGGCGACCCACTGAGGAGATTCCCGAGGAAAAACAATGACCCTCGATCAGAAGCGCGTGATCGTCTCGACTCTGTCGTTCCTGTTTCTCATCTCGCTGCTCATCGTGGCCTGGGTGGAAGGCGGCAAGCTGCGCGTGCAGCCCAAACCCAAGCCGGTGGTAGGCGCCGATTCGGCCAAGTGCCTCGACTGCCATTTGCAGAAAACCCCCGTCATCGCCGCGCAATGGAGCGACAGCAAGCACGCGCGGCTGGGCGTGGGATGCTACGAGTGCCACCGCGCCCAGGAGGAGGACCCCGACGCCTTCCGCCACGAGGGCAAGCTGATCGCCACGGTGGTGAGCCCGCGGGATTGCGCCGGCTGTCACGGAGACATAGCGCGCGAGTTCGAGGCGTCGCATCACGCGAAGGCCACTCAGTTCATCGGCAGTCTTGACAACGTCCTGGGCGAGGTGATCGAGGGCCCCATCATCGCGGCCAACGGGTGCCAGCAGTGTCACGGCTCGACGGTGGCCTTCCTCAAGGAGGTGGACGGCTCGCCAAAGAGGGACAAGACCGGCAAACCGCTTCTCGACCCCGTCACATGGCCCAACACGGGCATCGGTCGTGTGAACCTGGACGGTTCGCTGGGCGCCTGCTCGGCATGCCACTCGCGCCACACCTTCGCGAAGCAGATGGCGCGGCAGCCCGAGGTGTGCGGGAAGTGCCACATGGGGCCCGACCACCCGCAGATCGAGATCTACGAAGAGTCCAAGCACGGCATCGCGTACCGCACCCAGATCGACAAAATGAATCTCATGAGCGACTCGTGGGTGCTGGGCGTGGACTACACCGCCGCCCCCACTTGCGCGAGCTGCCACATGTCGGCCACTCGCAACCAGCCACTTACCCATGACGTGGGCGCGCGCATCTCGTGGACGCTTCGGCCCGTGATCAGCAAGAAACTGGAAAACTGGGAGTCGCGCCGGGAGGCGATGAAGGACACGTGCCACGCCTGTCATTCGCCGGACTTCGTGGCGGCCTTCTACGCGTCGTATGACGCCGCCGTCGAGATGTGGAACAGCAAGTTCGGGCTGCCGGCGCAGACTGTGATGAACTCGCTGAGGGAACATGGCAAGCTGACGCCCACGCCATTCGACGAAGAACTGGAGTGGACCTTCTACCGGCTCTGGCACCACGAGGGGCGCCGCGCTCGAATGGGCGTCTCGATGCAGGGGCCCGACTACACGCAGTGGCACGGCTTCTTCGAGGTGGCCGAGCGGTTCTACTTTGATTTCATTCCCAAGGCCCAGGAAGCGGCGCGCGGGGACGCGGATGTGGGGCGGGTGATCAGGGCCGTGCTCGATTCGCCGGAGCATTCCTGGAAGAAGGGGATGTCGGCCGAGGACCGCGCCCGCATTGACGCGTTCTACAAGAATCGGTACGGGGCGAAGAGCGAGTGACCGCTCTCGTCCCTCGATGCCACGAGGGGCGGGTCAACAGGGCGCTCAGGCGGAGGCGGGCACCGGCATCCGCTTTTTCGGCTTGTAGGCGCACCAGGGATCGCTGGCCATGTAGTCGCCCGTCAGGGCATAGGCGCGCGAGCGGGAGCCGCCGCAGATCGCGTTGAACTCGCAGTAGCCGCAGACTCCGGCGAACAGATCCGGGCTGCGCAGCTTCTTGAAGAGATCAGAGTCGCGGTAAATCGCGGCGAGGCTGCGCTCACGGATGTTGCCGCCCTTGACCGGAAGAAACCCGCTGGGGAACACCTCACCCGTGTGTGACACGAACAAGAAGCCGTTGCCTGCATTGACACCCTGCGACGCCAGGCCGATCGTGTGGCCCGGCCCCTCGGTGCGGGTCAGTTGCTCAGGCATCGAGCCGCCCTCGTAGCGCAGCGGCCCGGCATTGCCCTGGTCCTTCCACTCGCGCTGCACGACGTACCGGCGGAAATGCGGGGCCTCCGTCACCTTCACCAGGAATCCGGCCTCCTTCTGCACGCGGTACAGCACCTCGAAAACCTCCTCGCACTGCCCGGCCGTCAGTCCCCGCAGCGCCGTGCCGCGCCCCATCGGGACCAGAAAGAAAACCTCCCAGAAGACGACCCCCAGCCGCTGGACCAGATCCACCATCTCCTCTAGGTATGGCTCCGACTGCCCGCAGATGGTCGTGTTGATCTGAAGCGGCATGCCGTGCTGATGCGCCCACTCAACCGCCTGCATCGTCTTGGCGAAAGACCCGGGCACCCCGCGAAAGGTGTCGTGCAAATCCGCCGTCGGGAAATCAAGGCTCAGCGCCATCTGGCTGCAGCCGGCCCCCTTCAGCCGGAACACGACATCTTCGGTGAGACGATCCGTGGCCGCCGGGATGGTCGCCATCCTGAGGCCCAGGTCCGCCCCGTAGCGCAGCAGATGAAACAAATCGTTCCTCTTGAGGGGATCGCCGCCGCTCAGAATGAAGATGGGGGTGCCCATCGCGGCCGCCTCGCGCAGCAGTCCCTCCCCCTCACCGGTCGTTAGCTCGGAAGGGTGGGGCTCCGGCTGAGCGGATGCGCGGCAATGCTTGCAGGCCAGGTCGCACGCCTGTGTGGTCTCCCAGATGATCAGAAACGGAGTCTTGCGATAGTCGAGCTGGGGCATGCCAGCCATCCCCGGCCTTGCCCCCCTCCTGCCCGCGTCGTTCATCAGTGCTCCTCCCTGTCTCCCATGTCCGGTCCCAGTCACCGCCGAACTTGCAAGCTCAGTGCCGCCCTGCTGCGACGCGCGGCCGGGCCTGAGAGCCGTGGCCCGCGAGGGCAAGATGAGCGATTCTGCGCTGTCTGCGCCAAATGCCCCAGGTCGCCAGGCCGAGCCCGGGAATGACGCATGCGCCGGCCCCCCGTGCATGGGCGGCCCGTGCAGCATGATCCCGGGCGCCGCGCGCGGAACGGATCTTGCTGTGTGTCCCGGCGAGACCAGCAATCTCCGCCGGATGGTCCCAGTTCAGGGGCCGCCCGCCGCCTGAGAGGGAGGGGAACCCGTGAAGAGAATCATCCACCAGATTGCCTCGATGAGGATCGCCATCACGCTTCTCATCCTCATCGTCATCGCACTGGCCACCGGCACAATCATCGAGTCGCTGCGGGGTGCCGAGATCGCGGGCCTCCTCGTGTACGACGCCGTCTGGTTCCAGCTTCTTGCCGGACTGTTCGCTCTGAACGTGGCCTGCTCTCTCGTGGACCGGTGGCCCTGGGGCTGGCAGCGCGCGGGGTTCGTCTTGACACACGGCTCCCTGCTGATCGTGCTGGTGGGCGCCCTGGTCACCTCCATGTTCAAGGTGGAGGGGAAGCTGGCATTATGGGAAGGTGAGGAGAGCGCCATCTTCAGCGAGACGTCGCGCACGGGCGTGCCGGTCTCTCCCCGGCTGCTGGCGCTTCCGTTCTCCGTCCGCCTCGACTCGTTCGAGATCGACTACTACCAGGGCACGCGGCGCCCCGCCATGTTCCGCAGCCGGGTGACCGTGACTGATGCCGCGGCCGGCCAGACGTTTCCCGCGGTGATCGAGATGAACCGCGAGCTCTCGTACGCCGGCTTCAAGCTGTTCCAGAGCAGTTACAACCAGACGCCGCAGCGGGACCAGACGGTCTTGTCGGTGTCTCGCGATCCCGGCCAGCCGATCGTCTTTGCGGGCTACTGCGTCCTCATGCTCGGCATGATGACCGTGCTTGCGACGCGCATGACGCAGCGGCGATCCGCGGCGCGAAAGCTGGAATCTCAGCGGCTGAAGGTGATCAGGCGCGTGGCGGCAGCCGCCCTTGCGGTGGGCTTCGCCGCGGCCGCCTCCCCGCCGCAGTCGCTGCAAGCCGCGACGCTTCCCGGCGCCGAGTCCACGGAGATCCTGCGCCGCCTGCCGGTGCAGCATGACGGGCGCGTGATGCCGCTCGACACGCTCGCGAGAGAGACCGTGAAGCAGGTGACCGGACAGTACCGTTTCGACGGAATCGATCCGGTGGCGTTGGTGCTGGGCTGGAGCCTGGACCCCGACGGATGGGCGGCCCGGCCGATCGTGCTGGTCGGCGGGGGCGAGTTAGCCGCTGCGGCAGGCCTGCCTCCCGAGGTGCGCCACGCGTCATTTCTGGATTTGGTCGGAAACCAGCGGTTGATGCACCTGTGCCAGCAGGCGCGTGTGGCCTCGGAGAAGGACCAGCCGCTGAACCGGGTGTTGAAGGGCGCTCAGAAGATCGAGGAGAGGCTCATGTCAATGCAGGGGTTCCTGCAGGGCAATAGCCTCCGCGTCATTCCAGACCTCAACGACCCGTCAGGGGAATGGGCTCCTCCCCGAAAGCTCCTTAGTGAGGCCGACCTGCTGTCCGTCTCCAACGATCGGGCCGCGGCGGCCATCGTGACGTCTGAGGCGATGGAACGGGAGGTGGCCTACAACCGGGTGCGCCCTACACGTCTCGCGTGGTGGATCCTGCTCGGCGCGACGGCCGCGACTCTCCTGGCATGGAACCTCAGGCAGAGGTGGCTCGACGCACTGGCGGTGGGTGGGCTGGTCGCGGGCTTTTCCGCCATGACGTGGGGCCTGGCCGTCCGATGGATGGTGGCGGGCCGGATCCCGGCCTCCGACATGTATGAATCACTGCTGTTTCTCGGCTGGGGGGTGGGACTGTTCGCCCTCATCGCGCTCATCTTCCTGCGCAACCGACTGGTCGTCCTCAATGCCACAGCCATGTCGGCTCTCACCATGATCCTGGCCGACTGCCTGCCCATGGACCCGTTTATCCACCCGATGCCGCCGGTGCTGTCCGGCACTCCCTGGCTTGCGATCCATGTGCCGATCATCATGGTGAGCTACTCGGTGCTGGCCCTCGGCGTGCTGATCGCCCACATGCAGATCGGCTTCGAGATCTTCGCGCCGCGCCGGCGTGATCTTGTGGGCAGGATGAACGACATGTTGTACTGGTACATCCACATCGGCTCGATCCTCCTGATTGCCGGCATTCTCACCGGATCCATCTGGGCGGCGTCGTCATGGGGCCGTTACTGGGGATGGGATCCGAAGGAGGTCTGGTCCCTGGTGGCGTTTCTCACGTACCTCGCCATATTGCACGGTCGGTTCGACCGGCTGATCGGGACCTTCGGTGTGGCGGCCCTCAGCATCATCGCCTTCTGGACGATCATCATGACGTACGTCGGCGTGAACTTCGTCCTGGCCTCGGGCCTGCACTCCTACGGCTTCGGCAGCTCGGCCGTGGTGCGCTGGCTGCTGATCGTGGGTGCGGCCGAGGGCCTGTTCCTCCTCGCGGGACTGGCGGCGCACACGCGGGGGAGGCAGACGGCTCCGGTGGCCTAGGAGTGTGTCCGAGTAATGGCTTGGGCCG
>JAWPNA010000065.1:0-9895 GCA_045402695.1 Acidobacteriota bacterium | reverse complement strand
TCGGTCGCGACGGCGGGAGACGTCAACGGCGACGGCTACGCCGACGTGGTCGTCGGAGCTCCCGGTGACAGCGTCGGTTGGGCCTTCCTCTACCTTGGCTCCGCCTCGGGTCTCGCGACGATTCCGTCCTGGACGGTAGAGGACCCCCAGCCCTACGGGTTCTATGGCGCCTCGGTCGCGACGGCAGGCGACGTCAATGGCGACGGCTACGCGGACGTCCTGGTCGGAGCGTGGGGATACAGCAATCCAACCTCGCAAGGGCGCGTGTTCCTCTACCTCGGCTCCGCCTCGGGCCTCGCAGCGACGGCCGCATGGACGGGGTTCGGCCCGGGCGGGAGCCGTGGGAACGGCTTCTCGGTCGCCTCAGCGGGGGATGTCAATGGCGATGGCTATGCCGACATTCTCATCGGCGCCCCGATTGCTTCTGGGATCGTGACGACGTCCGTGTATCTGGGCTCCGCCTCGGGCCCGGCGACGACGCCGGCGTGGTTCCAATTCCCCGGAGGGCAGAGGCAAGGTGAATCGGTCGCGTCGGCGGACGTGAATGGCGACGGGTACGCGGACGTCATCGTCGGGGAGCCGGGCGACGCCTCGAGCAGTTTTATCGGACTGGTGCACGTCTTCTACCTCAACGGTGGCAACAGCGGCCTCGACCACGGACTCGACCGGATCCCCCGACAGGCAAGGGGCGACGGGACGGCACCGATCGCTCTGCTCGGCAAGGCCGACTCCGAGACCGCGTTCCGCCTGCTGGGGCGGGGCCGCACCCCCGCCGGAAGAGGCAACGTCCGCCTGCAGTGGGAGGTGAAACCGCTCGGGACTCCGTTCGACGGGACGGGGCTCGGCGCCTCGTCGGTCGTGGACACGGGCTCCCCCGCCGTCGGGTTTGGAAGCGCCGTGAGCTTCGACGAGCCGGTCACGGGGCTCAGCGAGGGGACCTTCTACCACTGGCGATCGAGAGTCATCAGCGCCGATCCGTTCTTCCCGCGCTCCCCGTGGATGTCGCTCACCGGCAACAACGTGACGGAGACGAAGTTCCGGACGGCGGGCTGCGTCGATGGCGACGGCGACGGCTTTGGCGCACTCAACGATCCCTCCTGTCTGAGCCTCGTTCTCGATTGCGATGACCAGAGTGCGTCCGCGTGGGGCACGCCCGGGGAGACCCTGAACCTGCTCTTCACATCCGGCACGACTTTGGTCTGGGATCCGTCGGCGGCTCCCGGAGCGCCCACCCCGGCCCTGCTTTACGACACGCTCCGGTCGGTCTCTCCCGACGATTTCTTGTCCGCCAGCTGCCTCGAATCCGATGACGGTCCCAACACCACGGCCACCGACGCCACCATACCGTCGGTCGGTCAGGTGCTCTTCTACCTGACCCGCGCGCAGAATGCGTGTCCCCAAGGAGTAGGAACTCTCGGTACGAACAGCTCCGGCGCGCCGCGTGCCGGGGCCAACTGCCCCTGAGCGCTCGTGAACGCGGACGAGTACGACGGGATGCCCGAGCAGTCCACGCCGGCTGGTGACGTCCTCCCCCCCAATGTCATGGGCGAGCCGAGCCGGCCGGCTGTTGTGCGCCAGCGGACCGGTCCCCGACAGGCAGTACCCGATGCGGATTGTCCCCGGCGCCGTCGGCACGTCAGGCGCCAGCTTCAGCGCGCCCAGCTACCCGAAGTCCTCTGCGCAGTCGACGTTCACAAGGGTCGCTTGCGCCGCGTGCCCCCGGACTGGAGCTCGGCCGAGGTGCCGGTGCACGCGCTCTATTCGCGGGCACGCCACCCTTCACCCAAGGTGGTCGCATTCCTCGATCTCGTCGCCAAGGAGCTACGCCTGCGCATCTGACGACGTGGCGGCGCCGGCTGTGTTCGAGTGGACTGAATTGGTCGGAGTCGCTGCACGCTGGTCGAACGGCCTGCGGTGCGCCTGCCACCGCGGAAACCCCGTCCCGCCTGGGGCGTCTGTTGAGCGGTCACACTTGTTCGTGGAGACGGCAGGGACGGTTCCCGCGTCCGAGATCTCGCCCTTTGTTTTCAGCAGGTTAAATGGTGGAGGCGGCGGGAGTCGAACCCGCGTCCGAAAGCGATCCGCCGGAGGCCTCTACATGCTTAGCTTCGTCTGAAGTGCTCTCGCCGCCGGGCCCCAGACGGGCAGAAGATCCGGCGGCCAGCCTTCTGAGCTTCGCCCCTCCTCAGAAGGCGGTCGGGAGGGGCTAGCCGGCTATTCGGCGTCCTCGGGGTCTGCCACCGGCCGGGCCGGCCCCAGGACGTCGCTGCTAGTTAGGCAGCGAGAGCAAGCTGACTGTTGTCAGTTGTCGTTTTCCAGCCGGTTTAACGAGGATGACTGGTTCCTCGGCATGCAGCCTGGGCTTCAACACTCCCGTCGAGCCCGTTTCGCCCCCACGGAGTAGCCGCTCAGACGTACTAATAAGGTAGCATTCCTCCTGGAAGCTGGCAATCCACGCGCCCCTTGGCGGGCATGGCAGGCAGCGAGCCCGGGATGGTATCGTGGGCCGCCCGGCGCAACCCGACAATGCCGGCAGCGCGATGCCCCTCGTCACACCAGACTCGAAGTCGGCCTTTCAGGCATGACCTCCTCGCCGCAGGCGGCGCCCGCGGTCGAGTTCCGCCGCGAGCTGGGGCTGCTGGACGCGTCGGTGGTGGTGGCCGGGGCGATCGTGGGCGTGGGGATCTTCGCGAACCCGTCCAACGTCGCGCGGATCTTGAGCGATCCATTCCTGATCGTCATCGCGTGGGTCCTCGGCGGAGCGCTCGCGCTGCTGGGGGGCTTCGCCTACGCGGAGCTGGCCTCGCGACTTCCCCACGTGGGAGGCCAGTACCTCTACCTCGCGCGCGCCTACCACCCCGTGGTGGGCTTTCTGTATGGCGTCGCGCTGCTGCTCATCATCAACGGCGGCGCCATCGCGGCCGTGGCGATTCTTTTCGCGAGCTACCTCGACCGATCGTTCTCCTCCCTCGGCCCCGCCGGCATCCGCATCGCCGCGGCCGGCGCCATTGTCGCCCTCACCGCGGTGAACGCCGTGGGCATCCGCGCGGGCAAGCGGGTCAACAACACGCTGATGGCCGTCAAGGTCCTCGGGATCCTCATTCTGATCGTGATGGCCTTCGCCGCATCGAGCGCGCCGGCGAGCCGTTACGATGCCGGTGCCCTGCTCGCGCCGAGCGCTTCGTGGGCAGAGGGGACGGGGCTGCTGCTGACGGCGCTGGTCCCGATCATGTTCGCCTACGGCGGATGGCAGAACTGCGGGTCGGTGGCCGGCGAGATCAAGGACCCGGCCAGGAACCTCGCCCGGGCCAACGTGCTCGGCGTCCTGCTCGTGATCGTCCTGTATGTCGGGCTCAATCTGGCTTTCCTGAGGATTCTCACGCCCGATCAGATGGCCGCCTCTCCGGCGCTCGCCGCGGACATGGCCCGCGTCGTCGCCGGCGACACGGGCGCCAAGCTGGTGGCCGCTCTGATCCTGGCCTCCGCGCTCGGGTTTCTTTCGGTGATCATCCTCACCGCCCCGCGCCTCTACTACGCCATGTCGCGCGATGGTCTCTTCTTCCGCCGCGCGGGGACGCTGCATCCGCGCTTCCGCACGCCGACCTTCACGCTGTGGTTCCAGGCGGCCGTCTCGATCTCCTTGCTGGTGACCAACACGTACGACCAGTTGCTCTCGTTCGTCGTCTTCGCCGACTGGCTCTTCTTCGGATTGACCGTGGGCGCGCTCTTCATCCTGCGCCGCCGACAACCTCGGGTGGATGGTGTGCTGAAGATGCCGGGCCACCCGGTGACAACGCTGATTTTCGTGGCCGCCGCGGCCGGCATCGTGATCAACAGCTTCTTCGCCTACACCACTCAGTCATTGATCGGATCGGGCATCCTGCTGTTGGCGGCGTGCTGCTACCCGGCGCTCGCGGCGAACCAGCGACAGGAGGACGGCCTGACATGAGGTTTCCCGAGGTCCGGTACATGACGTGGGCGAAGTCGATGCCCCCCGCTCGGATCAACCTCGCGCGCAGCGGCCTCATCCCCTGCCCGCCTTCGCTGCTGGGCCTGACACCGCGCGACCTCGTCACCCACCACCCGGCCGGCTACGGCTACCCGCCGCTCAGCAGAGCGTTGGGCCGGCGCTACGGCGTCGCCACCGATCGTGTCTTCACGGTGCCGGGGG
Organism: Acidobacteriota bacterium; assembly: GCA_045402695.1. Lineage (GTDB taxonomy): Bacteria > Acidobacteriota > Polarisedimenticolia > JACPZX01 > DASXTC01 > JAWPNA01. The sequence continues at coordinate 5,724 of JAWPNA010000065.1, read as the reverse complement.
GCACGAGCCTCGCCAACTGGGTGGCGTGCGCCGCCGCGCTCGAGGGCGCGCGCTCCGGCGACGAAGTGATCGTCGAGCGCCCCACGTACGAGCCGCTGCTGCGAATCCCCGAGGCCCACGGCTGCAGGATCCGCCGGCTCGATCGGCGATTCGCGGAGGCGTACACGATCGACCTGGACCGCTTCGCGTCCCTGGTGAACCGGCGGACCCTCCTGGCCCTCGTCACCAACCTCCACAACCCGTCCGGGATGCGCATCGACCGCCGCACCCTCGCCGAGATGGCGCGAATCCTGAGGCGCGCCGGCGCCTTGCTGCTGGTGGACGAGGTGTACCTGGAGTGCCTCTTCGGCCATCGCGCCGCCGACTCCTCGGTGCACGCCGGAGGCAACGTGGTGGTCACCAACAGCCTCACCAAGGCGTACGGGCTCGACGGCCTGCGCGCGGGATGGATCCTGGGCCCTCAGGATCTGATCCGCCGCGCGGGCAAGATCTACGACCTGATGGGAGTCAACGGCGTGGCGCCGTCCGAGCGGATGACGCTCGCGGCGCTGAAACACCTGCGCGCCATCGCCGGACGCGCCCGGGAGATTCTCGCCCCCAACCTCGATCGCGTGCGGCGATTCCTCTCCGCCGAGACACGTTTGCGTGCGAATCTGCCGCCCGGCGGCAATGTCGTCTTCGCGCACCTGCCGATGGGACTCGACGGGGATCGCTTCGCACGTCACCTGCTGCGCCGCCACGCAACGCTGGTGGTCCCGGGGCGATTCTTCGAGTCGCCTTCCTGCATCAGGATCAGCTTCGGCTGCGAGCCGGAAGTACTTGAGCGAGGTCTCGCGCGCATCACGCAGGCGCTCGATGAGGTATCATCCCGCCGACCATCACCCACAAACAGCCCGATCGCCCCAGACCGCATGAGGGAATCATGACTGATCAACTCCGGACAGTTCGTTCTCACTCCTTGGTGCCACGGCTCTCTCCCGCCCTGCTCCTCGCCGCGCTGGCGACACTGACAGCCGCTCCAGCATGGGCGGCGACTCAGCGTCCATCCAGGCAGTACACGATCGAGCAGTTCATGGCCACGACCACCTTGACCGGAGCCTCGTTCTCGGCCAAGGAGGACAGGATCCTGTTCTCCTCCAACGAGACCGGAATCTTCAACGTCTACTCGATCCCCGTGGCCGGCGGCAAGGCGCTGCCGATCACCACGTCCACGACAGACACAACGCAGGCGGTGTCGTACTTCCCCAACGACGATCGCGTGCTGTACACGCGGGACCAGGGGGGCAACGAGAACAACCACCTTTACGTCATGGAGTCGGACGGCAAGGAACGGGACCTGACGCCGGGAGACAAGCTCAAGGCCCAGTTCGCGGGATGGACGCATGATGGGTCGGGCTTCTACGTCATGATCAATGATCGCGATCCGCGGTTCTTCGACATCTATCGCTTCGATGCCGCCTTTTTCGCGAAGACGCTCATCTACAAGGACGAGACGGGATACGCGCTGGGCGACATCTCGAACGACGGGCAGTGGCTCGCCCTCGTCAAGACCGAGGGGACCGCCGACAGCGACATCTACCTGTGGAACGCCGGGTCGAAGGAGACGAAGCTGATCTCCAAGCACGAGGGGAATGCCCAATACTCCGCCGAGGCGTTCGATCCTGACTCGCGCAAGCTGTTTTACACGACGAACGACGGCGCCGGCGAGTTCGCTCATGTCCGCAGCTACGACCTGGCCACGGGCAAGCACGAGGACGTGGAAAGGGCCGGCTGGGACATCCTCTACACATCTTTCTCGCACAACGGGAAGTACCGCATCTCGGGCACCAACGAGGATGGCCTCACGGTCATCAGGATCTACGACACGAAGACCGGCGCCGCGGTGCCCCTGCCGAAGATGCCCGAGGGGGAGATCACGTCGGTGGCCATCGCGCGCAGCGAGAAGAAGATGGCCTTCTACGTCAACGGCGACCGCTCGCCGAACAACCTGTACGTCTTCACCTTCGGCGACAAGACGGTGGCGCGCCTGACTGAATCGCTCAACAAGGAGATCGACCCTGCCGACCTGGTCGAGTCCGAAGTCGCGAGGTTCAAATCGTTCGACCAGACAGCCATTCCGAACATCCTGTACAAGCCTCACCAGGCCGCGCCGTCTTACAAGGCTGCGGCGATCGTGTGGGTGCACGGCGGCCCCGGGGGCCAGACGCGCAAGGGATACAACGCGGCCATCCAGTACCTCGCCAACCACGGCTACGTCGTGCTGGGGATCAACAACCGCGGCAGCTCGGGGTACGGGAAGAGCTTCTACATGGCCGACGACCAGAAGCACGGCCGTCAGCCGCTGTGGGACTGCGTGGAGGCCAAGAAGTATCTCGCGGGCCTTCCCTACGTGGACCCAAGCCGGATCGGGATCCTGGGTGGCAGCTACGGCGGCTACATGGTGCTGGCCGCCCTGGCCTATCAGCCCGACGTCTTCAACGTGGGCGTGGACATGTTCGGCATCTCCAACTGGGTGCGCACGCTGGAGAGCATCCCTCCCTACTGGGAGTCGTTCCGCTCGGCGCTCTACCAGGAGATCGGCGATCCGTCCAAGGACAAGCAGATGCTGCGCGACATCTCGCCGCTGTTCGCCGCCGAGAAAATCCACAAGCCGCTGATGGTGCTGCAGGGCGCCAACGATCCGCGCGTCATCAAGCCCGAGTCGGACGACATCGTGGCCGCGGTGAAGAAAAACGGCGGGCCCGTGGAGTACGTGGTCTTCGATGACGAGGGGCACGGCTTCAGCAAGAAAAAGAACCAGATCGAGGGGTACCGCGCGATCCTCCAGTTCCTGGACAAGTACCTCAAGGCGCCCCCGGCGTAGTAGGATCTTAGCGACGTTCATAGAGGAGGACCTGAACATGGGACGCCACTACACACGGCTGACCCGGCCCCTCGTGCGCGACGGTGGAAAGCTCATGCCCGCGAGCTGGGACGAAGCGATCGCCCGGGCCGCGGCGGGCATATCCTCCGCCGTGGGCGCGAAGGGTCCCGCGGCCTTCGGGTTGTTCAGTTGTTCGAAGGCCACCAACGAGGTGAACTTCCTGGCTCAGAAGTTCGCCCGGGTGGCCATCGGCAGCAACAACATCGATAGCTGCAACCGGACATGACACGCGCCTAGCGTCGTCGGTCTGGCGACGGTCTTCGGCGCGGGGGGCGGGACGAGCTCCTACCGGGAGGTGGAGGAGACCGACTTCATCTTCCTGTGGGGGTCTAACGCCCGCGACACGCATCCCATCTTCTTTCATCACCTTCTGAAGGGGGTGCGCGGCGGCGCGGCGCTGTTCGTGGTGGACCCCCGCCGCACCGCTTCCGCGCAGTGGGGCCACGAATGGCTGGGCCTCGACGTCGGCTCCGACATCTCCCTGGCAAATGCAATGGCGCGCGAGATCATCCACGCGGGCCTGCACAACCGCGCGTTCATCGAGCGCGCGACCAGCGGCTTCGAGGCCTACCGCGCCTGCGTGGAGACCTACACGCTGGAGCGCGCCCAGCGCGAGACCGGCGTGCCGGCCGCACTCATCCGCGAGGCGGCACACCGGTACGCGCGCGCCGACCGCGCCATGATCTGCTGGACCCTCGGCATCACCGAGCATCACAACGCGGTGGACAATGTCTACGCGCTGATCAACCTGGCGCTGCTGACGGGACACGTCGGGAGGTACGGGTCGGGCCTCAATCCCCTGCGCGGGCAGAACAACGTGCAGGGCGGAGGCGACATGGGGGCTCTCCCCAACCGCCTGCCCGGATTCGCCGACGTCGAGGACGCCGCCCAGCGCGCCCGCTTCGAGAGAGCTTGGGGCGCCGCCGTGCCGCCCAAGGCCGGCTGGCACCTCACCGCCATGTTCGAGGCGATGGAGAGAGGCGATCTCACGGCGCTGTACGTCATCGGGGAGAATCCCTGCCAGTCGGAGGCCGACCAGCACCACGCCATGAAGCTGCTCGAAGGGCTCGATCACCTTGTGGTGCAGGACATCTTCCTGACGGCCACGGCCCAGATGGCCCATGTCGTGCTTCCGGCGGCGGCATCCTGGTGCGAGGCGGAAGGCACCGTCACCAGCAGCGAGCGCCGCGTGCAGCGCGTGCGCAAGGCGTTGGAGCCTCCGGAGGGAGCGCGCGACGACCTCGCGATCATCACGGAGCTGGCCCGTGCGCTTGGACATGACTGGCCGCATCGCGGCTCCGAGCAGATTTGGGACGAGCTGCGCTCACTGAGCCCCAATCACGCGGGGATGAGCTACCTGAGGCTTGAGGAGATGGGCGGTATCCAGTGGCCCTGCTACGACGAGCGGCATCCAGGCGAGTTGTTCCTGCACGGCCGCCTATGGGAGGAGCCGGTGCGCGGACCGAAGGCGCCGTTCAATCCCGTGGAGCACGACCCGCCGGTGGAGCCGCTCGACGATCACTTCCCAATCCGGCTGACCACCGGACGGCGGCTCGACTCGTTCAACACCGGCGTGCAGACCGGCGGCTACAGCTCGCCGCTTCGCCGCGCGGAGGCGATTGAGATCTGTCGCGAGGACGGCGAGAGGTTCGGCGTCGCCGATGGAGAGCTCGTGAGGGTGATCTCGCGGCGCGGGCAGGTGGAGGTGGCCGCCCGCTACGCCGCGTCGCTGCGCCCGGGTCTCGCCTTCATGACGCTGCACTTCCCCGACGACGTGGCCACCAACCTGCTGACGATCGACGCCACCGACCCCAAGTCGGGCACGGCCGAGTTCAAGGCGGCCGCGATCCGGATCGAGAAGATCGAAGCCACCGCCGGGGCGAGGTGCTGAAGAGGAGGGGCTGAGTGGATCTTCGACTGGGCGCGGCTCAGCCGTCACCGGCCGAGCGTGAGGCGATCGACGCCGTGGTCGCCCTCGACGTGAGGCCCGATCCCGTGCGCGGGACGCGGCACCTGCTGCTCCCCGCGCTGCACGCCGTCCAGGCGCGCGCGGGGTGGATCAGTCCCGGGGCGCTGCGGCACATCTGCGACCGGCTCGGCGTGCCTCCGGCTGAAGCGTACGGTGTGGCTTCCTTCTACATGATGTTCTCCACGCGCGAGCGCCCGCCCGTCGTGGCGCACGTGTGCGACGACATCGCGTGCCGCGTGGCCGGCGGCCAGGATCTCTGCGCGGTGATGGAGCAGCGCTTCGGCCCGGCCGGCTCGGTCTCCGGCAACGGGAAGACCACCTGGATGCGCAGCCCCTGCCTCGGCCAGTGCGACCGCGCTCCCGCGGCGCTGATCGTTGGCGCGGGCGAGCGGTTGATCGAGCACACGATTGCCCCTGCCCAAGCCGAGGTAATCGGCGCCGGGATCGCGGCCGCAATCAGAGGTGACGCGTCCTCCTCCAGGGCCCCGGCCACCTCGGAGCTGCCCCAGCCCGGTGACCCGACGCTGCGGCTTTTGCGCCGCGTGGGGCGCGTGGACCCCGGCAGCCTCGATGACTATCGCGCGCACGGAGGGTACGCCGCGCTGCGGCGCGCGCTGGAGATTGGCCCCGACATGGTCATCCGCGAGCTGATCGAGTCGAAGCTGGCGGGCCGGGGCGGCGCGGCCTTCCCGACAGGAAGAAAGTGGGACGCGGTGGCGCGAGCCTCGGTCAGACCACGCTACGTGGTGTGCAACGCGGACGAATCGGAGCCGGGCACCTTCAAGGACCGTGTCCTGATGGAGGAGGACCCGTTCGCGCTGATCGAGGCGAT
>JAWPNA010000300.1:0-1818 GCA_045402695.1 Acidobacteriota bacterium | reverse complement strand
GTTGCTGAAGGTGATGGCGTTGCGACTCCGAGAGAGTCTGCGATCGAGCGACATCGTCGCGCGACTCGGCGGCGACGAGTTCGTCCTGCTGGTGGAGGAGCTGGCCGAGGCGCACGTGGCCGCGGCCGTCGCGCGTAACCTCCTCTCGGTGGTCATCAGGCCCGTGGAGATCCTCGGACAGGAGTGCCGCGTGACGGCCAGCATCGGGATCTCCGTCTACCCGGAAGACGCACAGGACGTGAAGACCCTGATGAAGAATGCGGACATGGCGATGTACCAGGCCAAGGAGGAAGGCAAGAACAACTATCAGTTCTACTCGCCCGGCATCAGCGCGCTGTCGGTCGAGCGGCTGGTCATCGAAACCCATCTCCGTCACGCGTTGGAACGAAACGAGCTGTCACTGCACTATCAGGCCAAGGTCGATTTCAAGACCGGCGATATCAGGGGTGTGGAGGCGCTGCTACGCTGGTGGAATCACGATCTTGGCTCGCTGCCGCCCGCCCGGTTCATCCCGATTGCGGAGGACTGTGGATTGATCGTGCCAATCGGTCGATGGGCGATGAAGACGGCATGCGCACAGGGCGCGACGTGGCTGCGCCAAGGATTGCCTCCGGTCTGCATGGCCATCAACATCTCGCCGCGTCAGTTCCAGGACCCGAATCTCCTCGGCGACATCGCCCAGATGATCGAGGAGACCGGGATGCCGCCGGCGCTGCTGGAGTTCGAGATCACCGAGAGCATGATCATGCACGACATCGAGCGGGCCGTTGAGAAGCTCTGTGCGATGAAGGATCTCGGGGTCCGCGTGGCGATCGATGACTTCGGGACGGGGTACTCGTCGCTCTCGCAACTCAAGCGCTTCCCGATCGATACGCTGAAGGTCGATCGCTCCTTCATCAGGGACATCCCGGGAAACGCCGAAGACCGGGCGATCACGGAAGCGATCATCTCGATGGGGAAGAGCCTGGGCGTCGTCGTCGTGGCCGAGGGCGTCGAGACGGCCGAACAGCAGACGTTCCTGAGCAGCCGGGCCTGCGATGAAATGCAGGGGTTCTACTTCAGCAGGCCGTCACACCCGGACGTGTTCGCTGAGCTGCTCCGCAGCCACGTCCCTACGCCGCGCGACTGAAGCGAGGGCAGCGCCGCCCAAGGCCAGAGTGAGACAGGACTCCTCAGCCGGCCCTTCGCTGCGCATCCACCCCGAATCACGACGAACGCGGGCTGCTTGTTCGCCACCGAATAGGCATCAACGCCAAGCGGGGCCGAGTGGCAGACGTTTCACCGTCTGTTTCGGTTGCACTGTCGCTCGTGCCTGGACGTCGAGGCTTTGGGCGGGGTGAACGGCGTTCGAGGGGGGGCGGTTGGTTGAGTTCGTGCGCCGCGGGATGACGGTTCCGCGGACGTCGACGACGAGGAGTTCGACGGCGTTCGATGGCGCGCCAGTCTTGGCTATCTGATCGGCCAGGGCGTCGATGGCCGCGAACGCAGCACCTGCGGTGGGGGCGGTGCATCAACGGTAGCCGAACACGGGCGGGAACATGACAACCACCAGTGCCGCCCATACGGAGTACACGGGCAGATAAGCGATCTGCCATCGCTCTAGGACGGCAAACGAGCCCCGGTGACGCAGGAAGCGCGCATAGAGCCACGCCGACCACGCCAGGTTGACGAGCAGAATGAGATTCTCGCCAAGAGCCGCCACTCGGTTGGGAGTGAAGCCAAACTCGGAGATGCGGGCTGCGATCGCCCCGAGCGCCACCCCATCGACCACGAGCGCGCTGACCACGAGCAGCAGTTGCAGGCCGTCGAAGAAGTCGG
>JAWPNA010000393.1:0-6689 GCA_045402695.1 Acidobacteriota bacterium | reverse complement strand
CCCTCCCGCAATCCTCCCCTTCGTTCGGCTCGACGGTGAGGTCCGCTATCGCCGGCAGACGGAGGCGGCCGCTCGATGACGAGTCAGGATCCGCGGGGAGAGGGAGCCGGCTCCGCGCAGCGGGCCCGGCCGGCGGCGGCGCAGACTTTCTGAAGCGTTGCCAAGGCTCCGGCGTCGCCGGGAGACAGCTCGACCGCACGCCTCGCCTCGACAAGAGCCTCTTCCAGATCGCGCCGCGGTCCTTCTCTGATGAGCGCGTCCGCGAGGTGGCGATGGATGGCTGGATGGTTCGGCGCGAAGCGGAGGGCTTCGAGCAGCGAAGCGATCGCGCCGGCCGTGTCGCCCTGCAGACCTCGCAGGAGCCCTTTGTTCGCATGGATCTCAGGGCTGAATGGCTCGATCTTCGAAGCGGCCTCGAGCCTGCGGCCCGCCTCGTCCAGGCGGCCGCTCTGCATCTCGACGCGAGCCATCTCGTTGAGCACCGCCCCTTCATCATCGCCTCGCGGGCCGAGAGCCAGCGCCTTGCCGAGCGCGACCGCCGACTCTTCGGTCCGCCCTTGCTGCAGCAATGCGGAGCCAAGCTCCTGGTGCGCCTCGACGTAGCCAGAGTCGACTTCGATCGCCCTGCGGAAGTGCTTTTCTGCTCTCTGGGCGAACCCGCGCGACATCTCCACCTTGCCGAGGAAGAAGTGGGCCGGCGCGAGCTCCGGTTCAAGCCTGATCGCCTCGTTCAACGATGCGAGGCTCAGGTCCCAGGGCATCGGACGGCCGTCGGCAGAGCCGGTCTTCTTGGAGTAGTAGGCGCGTCCCAGATCAAGGGCACGCTCCGCCGGATCCTCACGGGCCGCATCCTCGAAGAGCGGCTCCATCGTGAAGTCGGTGCGCCCGGCCGCGAGGCCCTCATCAGGGCGCCTGCGGATCCAGTGGTCGGTGAAGGTCGTGTGCTTCTGGTCCCTCGGCTCCGCGCGGCGCATGTGGCATCCAACACAGTCGCCCAAGCGTTGCGCCGGGGGCGCCGCACAGGCTTCCTTTGCGTGACAGGACCTGCATGCGTCATCGAACCGGCCGGGCTGAGCAGCGGCGATCTCATACACCTCCCGGTGTGGATCGTGGCAGGTCGTGCAGGCGAGCCGCCCGCCGCTTTCCCTGTAGCAACGACTCAGCACCAGCCGGTCGGCCTGCGCCCCCAGTCCAAAGACGCCGGGCAGTTTCTGACGGTAGGTGTACACGGCGAGGAACCTGTGCAGCGGAAGCCCGGGACGGTAGTCGCGGAAGGGCGCCTCGAAACGAACCACTCGTTCGCTCTGCCCGGCGTCTGCCAGGTGACACTGCATGCAGACGTGCATCGCGAGATTGGGGGGAAGGCGTCGCGGATTCACGATCGTGTCGTCACTCCGATCTTCACGGCGCTGCCGGGGAGGCAGCAGATCCTCGCCTGCCGGCGTGGACCAACGGGCGACATGCGCGGAGCCCGGCCCATGGCAGCGCTCGCAGTCGATCCCGCTCACAAATGGCTCCTTGAAGGTGTTGCCGAATCGGCCGGCGGGCTCCATGCGTCCGTTGTGGCAGAAGAGGCATGTGTCATCCACTTCCCTCTGGAAGTGCTCGTTGCGCAGCTCGTACCCCGGGCAGAGGTCCCACACCCGCGGCGTTGGGTACCAGCAAACCGGCATCTGGTAGAGTCGCCCTCGGTCCACGGTGATGTAGGAACGGCTGTGGTTGCCCGAGCCGACGACGTAGATCATCTCGCGCACGTCGACGTTGGTCTCGCGACCTCGCGCGTCAACCTGGAACTGCCTCTGATAGTGCCGTCCCTCCTTCTCGAAGAGGGTGTACCTGAGCGATTGCCCGGGGATGACGATCGTCACGCCGAACGTCTCGACGATGTTGCCGGCGAGGGGATAGAACGCGCGGCCCATGCCCGTGCGCCTGAAGGAGGCGGCGACCTCGGCGTGGCAGCCGCCGCATGTGGTGGACCCCACGTATGTGGCGTCCCGCCATCGCGGCACCGATCGCTGCGGCGATGTGGGCGAGCAGGAGGCGCTGGCGAGCAAGCCGAGAAACAGGAGGCTGCGCAGCTTCATTTTGCCTAGGCGTCTTCGGCCTGCTTCTCCTCGGTCTCCTGCCCCTCGTGCGCGTCGCGGGGTTCACGAGCTTCCTTCGCCTCCCTGAAGTCCCGCTCGCGGACGGACCTCTTCATCTGGCCCTTCTCCAGTTCGTTCGGGAAGCGCCCGAAGAACATCTTGCCCGCGGTGGTCTGCAGCACGGAGGTCACGACGATGTCGGCGTTCCTGCCAATCATCTTGCGGGCGTTGTCCACCACTACCATCGTGCCGTCGTCGAGGTAGGCGACGCCCTGGTTGGACTCCTTTCCTTCTTTCAGGATGAACACCTTCATCGTCTCGCCGGGCAGCACCACCGGTTTCAGTGAGTTGGCCAGCTCGTTGATGTTGAGGACCTCGACGCCCCGCAACTGAGCCACCTTGTTGAGGTTGAAGTCGTTGGTGATGATCTTGGCGCCCATCTGCCGCGCCAGTTCGATCAATTTCTGATCCACGTCGCGCACCGCGGGGAAGTCTGCGTCTGAAATCGTGACGTTGACCTGCGGGCTCTTCTTGAGGCGCTGCAGGATGTCAAGTCCTTTGCGGCCGCGGTTCCGCTTGAGCGGGTCGGCGGAGTCCGCGACGTACTGGAGCTCCCGCAGCACGAACTGGGGTATCACGAGGAGGCCGTCTATGAACCCCGTCTCGCCGATGTCGGCGATCCTGCCGTCAATGATGACGCTGGTGTCGAGGATCTTGCAGCTTCGCCGGTCCTCGCTGGGCCGGAAGGCCGACAAGAGCCGATCGGCGCGGAAGTTGCTGCCCTTGTGGCCGCCGATCAGAAGGCCCACCAGGGCCAGGAGGAGGTAGACGATCGGCCGCAGCAAGTCGGGGGCGAGAGGCCATCCGCGCATCACGAGGCCGGGAGGCACCGCGTCCATCACCACGCGTGCGACCGCCGCCCCGAGAATCAAGCCGGACACGCCCCCCACCAGGACGCGGAAGGGCGCTCGGCGGAGGTACCACTCCGCGGCCAGCCCCACTCCCCCCAGCGCGATACCCAGCAGAAGGTTCGCCACCACGACCGACGGACCGGCGAGGAACTGGGGAGCCAAGGGCTTGAAGGCCACCGCGGCAATCGAGCAGAGAATCAACAGGATGCAACGCAGGACGATGAGGGCCATGTCTCTCCTCTCCCTGTTGGTCCGCGGGGCCATCCCGCATCGGTCACCTTTGATGCGGGTCGGCGGCCATGACGTGGCATCAAAAGTATTCCGATCGCGGCGTCAGGTCAACCGCCGCGGTCGTGTCAGCCCGGCACGAAGATCCGCGGGACACGCGGCCCAAGGCGGCTGAGGATCTCGTACGGGATGGTCTCGGCCCACCGGGCGAAGGCCTCCGCGGTGATGGCGTCGCCGCCCTGGCCTCCGATCAGCACCACTTCGTCTCCTTCGGCCGCTTGAGGTACTTCCGTCAGATCCACCATCGCGTGGTCCATCGAGATGCGCCCCGCGAAGCGGACGCGCCGGCCACGCACCAGGGCTTCTCCTTTCGTCGAGAGCAGCCGTGCGAGACCGTCGGCGTAGCCCGCGGCCACGGTGCCGATGATGCTGGCGCGAGAGGTCACGACGTCACCGCCGTATCCCAAGGGGGTGCCGGCCGGCACCCGTTTCACCAGGACAAGGCGGGTCTTGAATGAGAGCGCGGGCCTGAGGTCCAGGCGCTCCGAACGGTCCGAAGGGTGGATGCCGTACAGCATGATGCCGGGCCTGACGGTGTCGAGCCACGCTGATGGGAAGTTGATGATCCCACCGCTGTTGGCGGCGTGCACGTGCCGGGGAGTCAGGCCGGAGGCGCGCACGAGGTTGACCGCCGAGAGGAAGGTCGCGATCTGGACGCGCGTGCGCGGGTCGCCCGGGTCGTCGGCGCCCGCGAGGGTTGTGAAAACTCCATCGAGCGTCGCGCGGGCCCGGAAAGCCGAGAGACGCTCCAGGGCTTCCGGAATCTGGTCGGGAAGCAGTCCGAGCCGGCCCATTCCCGTGTCCACCTTCAGGTGGAAGCGGACCGGGCTGCCGCGGCGCGCCCCTTCCGAGAGGATGGCCTCGAGGAACCGCGGGCCGTAGGCGGTGGGCATGAGGTCCGCAGCCGTCATACCAGGGAGCTGATCCTCCGCGGCGGCGCCCACGACCAGAATCGGGGCGCGCACACCTCTGCGGCGCAACTCGAGCCCCTCCTCCGGGATCGCGACGCCGAACAGGTCGGCCCCCTCGGCTTCGAGTCTGAGCGCCACCTCCGGCGCTCCATGGCCGTAGGCGTTCGCCTTGACCACCGCGAGGATTCGGCGCTGCGGACCGATCAGGCCGCGGATGAGGCGGTAGTTGTGAGACAGCGCCCCGAGGTCCACTTCCACCCAGGCGCGATGCCCTGCGATGGGCGCTCCGGGGGTGGCGGAGCCGGATCGGTGCGTCAACTCGGGCGCCACGCGGGGTTCTCGAACTTGGTGTATTCCTTGATGAAGACGAGCTCCAGAGCTCCGGTGGGCCCGTTCCTCTGTTTCTCGATCAGGAGCCTCGCGACTCCCTGGTTTTCCTCGGTGGGCTTGTACACCTCCTCGCGGTAGATGAAGATGACCACGTCGGCGTCCTGCTCGATCGATCCTGACTCGCGCAGATCGGAGAGCTGAGGTTTGTGATCGCCTCCGCGCTGCTCGGGTGCGCGGGACAGCTGGGAGAGCGCGATGACGGGCACGCTGAGCTCTTTGGCCAGTCCCTTCAGCGAGCGCGAAATATCGGAGACTTCCTGCGTGCGGTTCTCGTAGCGCGACCGGCCGCGAAGGAGCTGGAGGTAATCCACAATGAGCAGATCGAGACCTCGCTCGGCCTTGAGGCGGCGCGCCTTGGCACGCATCTCGAAGATCGACAGCCCCGGAGTGTCGTCGATGAAGATTTTCGCTTCCGTCAGCGCGCCGAAGGCGAGGATGAGCTTCTGAGTCTCCTCCCTGCCCAGCTTTCCGGTGCGCAGGCGGTGCGCGTCCACGCGGGCCTGGGCGCAGAGCATCCTGAGGAAGAGCTGCTCTTTGGACATCTCCAGGCTGAAAACCCCGACGGTGCGGCCGGTCGTCACCGCAACGTGCTGGGCGATGTTGAGCGCCAGGGCTGTCTTGCCCATCGAGGGTCTGGCCGCCAGCACGATCATGTCCGAGTTCTGGAGCCCCGAGGTCAGCTCGTCGAGCCGTTCGAAGCCCGTGGGGACGCCGGTGATAAGCTCCTTGTGCGCCTGCAATCGGTCGATGTACTCCAGCGTGTTGCCGGCCACGTCACTCACCGGAACGAACCCGCCGCTCAGGTTTCCCTCGGCGATGGCGAAGATCTGCCGCTGCGCGTCGTCGAGGAGGTCCTTGGCCGAGGCCTCTCCTTCGTAGCATTGGTTGATGATGCGATTACCCGCGTCGATCAGCCCGCGCAGGATCGCCTTCTCCTTGACGATCCGCGCGTAGTGCTCGACGTTGGCCGACCTGGGCACGCCGTCCATCAGAGAAGCGATGTAGGCGGCGCCGCCCGCGGCCTCGAGGTCGCCCGTGCGCTGCAGCTCGTTTTTGAGCGTGACGGGATCGATCTCGCTGGAGCGCTCGGTCAGGATCTCCATCGTGCGGTAGATCTTGCGATGGCCTTCCCGGTAGAAGTCGATCTCGCGGAGGATTTCCTGCGCCATGTTGAGCGCTCGTTTGTCGAGGAGGATCGAGCCGAGGATCGAGCGCTCGGCATCAAGGTTATGAGGAAGGTTCTTTTCGAGTGTGATGTCGGCCATCTGAGCGAAGGGGTGAGCGACCGGCGATGGATGAGACGACGCGACACTATATCACAGCGTCGGCGGGATCCGGCACCTCGACTGTGGTGCCGGGCGACATCACACACAGTTCGAGGAGAGGAGGATCAGGAGTGGTGTCGCGGTGGAGTGCGCGCTAGGATGGCGTTTCTCATCACGAAGCAGGGGGGTACTTCATGCAGACGACCACGGATAGAAAGCCGGGAGCGCACCCCTGGGATGCCCTGCCCCCGAAGGATCAGGCTGTCGAGGCGGCGCTCTCGCGCCGGCTCAGGAGCCGCATCATGCGCCTGGCTCCCAGGCCGGTGGTGCGCTTTCTCGCGAAGCCCTACATCGCGGGAGAATCGCGGGCGCAGGCAGTCGCGCTGGCTCGCCGCCTGTATGAGACGAACGGATTGCACAGCACCATCGACGTGCTCGGGGAGGCCATCACCGATGCGGCCGAGACCAGGGCCGTGCTGGACGAGTACGAGGCTATCCTGGACGACCTTCGGGCGAGTCCGTTCTCGAACGTCTCTATCAAGCTCTCGGCGCTCGGTCAGGCGCTGGACGAGGTGCTCTGCGGCCGCAACCTCGATGCGCTGCTGAAGCGCGCGTCCGCGCACGGTCAGTTCGTCCGCTTCGACATGGAGGATCACACGACCACGGACTCCACGCTTGCTCTGTATCGGCGATTCGTGCGCCACTACCCGCGCATCGGAGTTGTCCTGCAGTCGCGCCTGCACCGGACCGAGCAGGACATCCGTGATCTGGCGCCGCTGAAACCCAACGTCCGGCTCTGCCTGGGCATTTACCGCGAGCCGCCCGAGCTCGCCTTGCAGG
>JAWPNA010000276.1:0-3168 GCA_045402695.1 Acidobacteriota bacterium | reverse complement strand
TGCATTCAACTATTTGCCGGCCACCCCGGCCGCTCCGCTTCACGCTGCGGCCGCCAACGGGCAGACAGAGGTCGCAGAGTTCCTCTTGAAAGTGGGCGCCCAGCTCAATCGCCGCATCGGCCCTTGGGAGTTGGCCCCGGTCTACGCGGCGATCGGCGGCGTAGATTCCCTTAGGGTGGGATATCTGCTGCGGCACGGCGCGCCGCAGCCCCTCATGGTGGAATTTCTGCTGCGGCAGGGGGCCACGCTCGATCCAGGCGCGGGGCTTCATCCCGACAGCCTCAGCACCCCGATCCACTTCGCGGTTGAGCGCGGCAATTCGGAGTCGAGTAGCGGAGAGGAATCTCACCTCTCCGCCCTCACGGATCCGGACAGGACGCTCTCGCGTCATCCGGCTCTTACCCTCCAGCCTCCGGTCGCACGCCGTGTTCCCACAAGACAAACAACTTGGGGTCACGTCGCGCGATGCACCCCAGCCAGTGCATCGACGCACGCTCTCGGCGTTTGAACCGCTTGTACTTCCGTCGCGCCCATCGACCGAGGGCCTCATTGAAGTGGCGGAGCACCTGGACACACTTCGAGCGATAGTATCGCCCGTAGTAGTTCAGCCAGCCCCGCACCACCGGGTTGGTGAAGCGAGCCAAGTCCTCCAGGCGCTGGTTGTTCCTGGTGGACGCCATCCGCCACTCGCGGATGGTCTGGCGGATCGCCTTGGCGGCCTTGGCGCAGATCGCCGGCAGGAAACTGACGAAGAACTTTCCCCACCGGTTCTTCGCTCGCCGAGGTTGGAAGGCATAGCCGAGGAAGTCGAACGTGATGTTCTCGTACGTCCCCCGTCGGTCGTCGTCCTTCCAGTACACGATCTTGGTCTTCGTTGTATGAAGCTCAAGTCCGCAGTCCGCAAAGCGTGCCCGGATGGCTTCCAACACCGACCGGGCTTCCTCCTCACTCCGGCAGTGCACGATGGCATCGTCAGCATACCTCTCGAACAGATTGTTCGGGAAGGTCCGCTGCATCCACGCATCGAACACATAATGTAGGAAGAGATTCGCCAAGATCGGACTTGCAACCCCGCCTTGCGGGGTCCCTCTTGTCCGCTCAAGGAGGGTCCCATCCGCACGCTCGATCGGGGCACGCAGCCACCGGCCAACGTACAGACGGAGCCAGGCCAGGTCAGTGTGATGCGCCACGGCCTTTTCGATCAGGTCATGCGGAATGGAATCAAAGAAGGCTTTGATGTCCAAATCTATGACCCAGTCGTATGCCCAGCACCGCTTCCGCGCCATGCCCACCGCATCCAACGCAGATCGGCCAGGACGGTAGCCATAGGAGTCGGGGTGAAAGATAGGTTCCACCAACGGCTCCAGCACCATCTTTGCCACTGTCTGCGCCACGCGATCAGCGATCGTCGGAATGCCGAGCGGCCGTGTGCCGCCTCCGTCCTTCTCTATCTCGACAAGCCGTACGGGCGGAGGGATGTACGAGCCCGACGACATCCGATTCCAGATCTTATAAAGGTTGCCCTTCAGATCCTTCTCGAACGCCGCTAGCGACACGCCATCCACGCCCGCAGCACCTCGGTTCGCCTTCACCCGTTGGTAGGCTTCCCAGACGAGTTGCTTCGGAATGTCATAAGGCTTTGCTTCAGGCACTGGCTCCTCCCATTGCTGGTTGGCCATCACCCTCCGCTGGAGAGTCGGGTCCCTTTGCTCTGCCCGCATTACCAGGCTTCATCGCTCCTACGAACCCGTCCGTCCCTGCACCCTGCATTGGTACTCGGCTCCTCATGGGTCTACCACTTGGAGGTCTCCCTTGGCATCAAGGCGCAGGTTCCCACGTTCCACACAAGAGCCTCGCGCTGGTCTCACGCCGTCTTCATGCCGGTCGCCACTCGGACAGTCGGCAGGCACCCTCCGAGCTTCATCCCAGGCCAACAACTGGAGCCTGGTTTCGACGACATCCCTACGCTTTCGACACGTCAGCAACGGTTCACTCGCGTTCGTCTTACCAGCAGACACCTGACGGATTTACTCCGCCTTTTCCGCAACGCTCACCACCCCAGCCATTGGGCCGGAGCAGCTTGCGGTGGTTTGAACCCTGATCCTGCAATCCGGGTCCGAGGGGCCCACCCTCATCTCTTGTGCAGCAAGGCTGCTCTGAGTCGGTCTTACATACTCACCTCCTCTTCGCGCCGTCGTGGCGCACTGTCGTCTGCGTACCTCTCGAACGGGATGTGCGCAAACTCCCGCGCCATCCACATGTCGAACGCGTAGTGCAGGAACAGGTTTGCCAGCAGGGGCGAGATCACCCCGCCCTGCGGCGTTCCCGCTTGTCGCGGTACGACGCTGCCGTCCTCCATCTGCACCGGCGCCTTCAGCCGGCGCTCGACGTAGAGCAGCACCCAGGGACAGTCCGTATGGTGGCGGACCGCCTCGAGCATCAGCTCCCAGTCGATGCTGTCGAAGAAACCCTTGATGTCGAGATCGAGCACCCAGTCGTCGTGCCGGAGGCGCGCTTCCAGCGCGACGCGCCAACAGCGCTTACGAGCCGTGCGCACGGCATCGATGGCAGATTTGCCCGGTCTGTAGCCGTAGGAGTCGACATGGAACACCGGCTCCAGACTGGGCTCAAGGTAGCGTCGGGCGACCTCCTGGGCGATGCGGGCGGCGACAGTTGGAATACCCAATGGCCGCGTCCCGCCGTTTGCTTTCGGAATGTCGACCCGCAGCGTCATGCTGAAAGCATGCCTCCGGCATGACCGGAGGAAAGTAGCTCCCTGACGACAGCCGGTTCCAGAGCTTGTAGAGGTTGTTCGATAGATCAACCTCAAAGTCCGGAATCGACTGCCCGTCTACGCCAGCCGCTCCCCGGTTGGCCTTCACACGTTTGAAGGCTTCCCAGACCTCCCGTTGGGGGATCAGAAACGGCTTTGCGTAATGTCGAAGACATGCCTCCGGCAATGTCGAAGACATCCTCCGGCAATGTCGAAGACATCCTCCGGCATGACGTCCACGGGCTCCTCCCGTTGCCAGATGGCCGCAGTTGGCCAGTGGTCAAAGCTGAACAACGCAGCCCCTTCGCTCCAGCCCCATTACAGGGCCTTCGACGCTACTACGGGCTGCTCCGTCCCTCCTCTGCGCGTCGGTACTCTCGCCCTCGCGGTTGGAG
>JAWPNA010000340.1:0-4362 GCA_045402695.1 Acidobacteriota bacterium | reverse complement strand
CCGGCGCCGTGCTCCTGGCCACGAACCGCTCCAGTCATGTTCAGGCGTTTCGCGCCTCGGACCGGGTGTGGGGCGTGCAGTTCCATCCCGAGGCCATGACCGGAATCATCGAAATGCTCATCCGGCTGCGTGCGGATCAACTCCTCCGCGACGCCGAAACCCACGGTCACGACCCGGTCGGACACGTGCAACGTCTGCTCGACACGCTCGCGGATCCTCAGGTCGGCCAAGGCCACCGCGTGCTCGGGAGGTTCGTGAGGATGTGCGCGGCAGCAGACCGAGGACGCCGGCCTACTTCGCGGGGTTGATGAAGGTTTCCAGCAGGATTCCCGCACGTTCCGCGCTCATCACCCGCGAGGGAGTCTCGGTGCGGACCTTGTAGCCCAACTCGTTCAGAATCGATACCGCATCGGCTTCGGTGAGAGGAGACGCCAGCTCCGCGCGCAGACGGATCCCCTTCTGCAAGAGCCCCCAGGCGGCGCTCTCGGGAGTGAAGCCCGCGAGAGGCGCTGCAAGCTTCAAACTCGCCGCAACTCTCATGGCGAATTCCCCCAGGGTGGGCGCCATCGGGGCGGCAGGCCCCTGGGCAACCGGAGCTGGAGCGGCAGGCGGCTCCTGTGGCTGTGGGGACGGAGCCGCCGGCTCCTGCTGCTGGGGCTCCTCGGGTTGCGCGAAGGGAGGCGCCGGCGCGGCCAGGAGGAAGGTGAGCGCGATGGAGGCAAGACCGGACAAGCGTGTCATGCGCCGCACATTACCACTAAACAAAACCGCCGGGCCACTCGACCCGGCGGTTGCGTAAGTATCTATGGCTCAGGCGGTCGTTTTGCCGGCTGCTAGTCGCTGCCGTTCTGGCTGTTCTTCTTCTTTCTCTTGAACTTACCGCCGTCACCTCTGCCGTTGTTGAAGTCGTCGTTCGGGTTCAGTCCGGTGCCGCTGGTGCAGCCGACGCAGGGAGTCGTGTCGAGCTTCCTGCCGCGACCGAGGTCCGCATTGAAGGTCGAAATGATGTCCTCGGCCCGGCCCTTATCCACCTGCTGGCCCGGATCCTTCGCCGTCACTTTGATGCCGGCCTGCGAGAGCAGGTTCACGACATCGCCCTGAGTCAGGGGGCGGTTGAGATTGCCTCTGACCACGATTCCACTGTCTCTGAGGGAGGCCGCCGCGCTTTCCGGCGAGGCGACTGTCCGTCCAGTGACAGCCTTGGCAAGCTGCACAGCGAAATCACCCACAGTGACGACATGGCTCGTCCTCTGGGCGTCACGGCCGGGCGCGGCCAGCGTGACGGCGCTCGCGAGGCACAGGCACATGGCCATGCCCAGCAACGCTCGAAGAAATCTCTGCATACCCCCTCCTCCTTGAAGGAACCCGAACATATGAGATCTCGGCTTGGGACTTCGCCCCCCTCTGGACAGAATCTTCGGACTGCCGCTTGGTACGTCCCTATATACCGCGACTCTCCCCCACCGTCAACGGAAAATAAGCGCCAACGGAAGGCTTTTTCCTCGCCGGACCGGGCGGCACAAGCCCCCCCCCATTGTCTGGTTCCTGTTGTTGACATCCCGGCCCGGCTTCGGCTACATTGAGCGGCCTTCTGACGTTAGTCTTTTACTCCGAAATACTTAGGAGGCATCCTGGACCCATCGCCCGCCCCCCTCTCCCCTGAGTTTCAGCGGGTCTGGACTCTGCGGGATATCCCCCTCGCTGTCCGCCTGGCCTTCGATCTCGAGAAGTTGGCGGTCGGGGCGACGGGGCTGACGGCAGCCTGCCTGACCTACGGGGTCTTCCATTGGCTGGGTGTCGAGACCAACGAGAAGACCGCCCATCGGGTCTTCGCCGTCCTCGGAGCCATCCTCGCCATCTGCATCTGCGTTCTGACGTCGGGCCTGATCGCTCGGATGGTCACGACACAACTTATCGAGGGCCGCAAGGCGGGAGCCGGCGAGTTGAGACAGTTCGCCCGCGACCGGTGGTCAGCGCTGCTCGGGATTCCACTTGGCTTCGGAGGGATCGCCCTTCTGGCGCTGGGCGTGGAGGCGCTCCTTTCCCTGGTCGGCTCGATCCCCGGGATCGGACCGATCGTGTTTGCCGCTTCCTTCGTGCCGGCCTTTCTGCTGAGTCTCACCGCCGTGCTGACCGCGTCCGTCCATATGATTGGCGCCTTCCTGTATCCCACGATCGTCGCCATTCGCGGTGTGGGCGCCATGGGCGCAATCCTGGAGGTCGTGGAGCTTGCCCGTCGCAAGCCGCTCTACATCCTCATCTACGAGATGGTCATGACTGTCGTGGGGGCGATCATGACCTTCATCATCGGAATGGCCGTGTGGGCGAGCCTGAATCTCACGATTTGGCTTGCAGGCTCGATCATGCAGGAGAAGTTCGAGCAGACGTTGTCGGCTCTGCCCGGTTTCTTCAGGATCTTCGTGCGCCCGTTCTCCAAGGTGCTCCCGCTGGCCGCCGAGGAGGCGGAGGTGGCGTGGCACTATGATGCCTCGGGCGCCTTGCTGGGCTTTTCCCTGCTGATCGTGGTCGTCCTCACGCTGGTCTACCCCTTCGTGTTCTTCACGTCGGCCGGCTCGATCACGTATCTGATCCTCAGGACGGAGCCCGAGCGCGCGGAGCGAAGCCCCATCGAGGATCTGTGATCGAGAGAGGCTACTTCCGCCGCGCCCTGCGGATCGTGGCGGGCGATCCGATCCCGTACGTGATCGGCGGCCTGGTCCTGCACCTGCTGTCAGCGGCGGCCCTGGGGCTGCTCGTCGGCCCCACAATCTGCGGCATCATCTGGATCACGTTGAAGCACTGCCGCGGGCAGGAGGTGGTCTTCTCCGACATCTTCCGGGGGTTCGAGACCTTCGTGGATGCGTTCTTCGCGGGAGTGGCCTTCGTCCTGCTCCTGTCAGCGGGGTTCTGCCTGCTCCTGGTGCCGGGGATCATCCTGGGGGCGCAGTTCTGCTTCGTCTTTCCTCTCGTTGTGGACCGGGGTCTGACCTTCTCCGAGGCGATGGCTGCCAGTCGAAGACTGGCCCGGGACCGTCACGACCTTCTCGACCGGAGCCTGTTCTTCCTGGTGGCCCTGCTGGTGGGGATCTCGGGCACGATGCTTTGCCTGGTGGGGCTGCTGTTCACCTGGCCGCTGATGTGGGCCGCCGTGGCCGTGGCCTACGAGGATCTCTCGGCGCCCGCCGGCGCGTCTTGATCTGCCCGACCGCGTTCGGTTAACATGCGCCGCGGTCTTGTTCCGCGCGCTGCCGCGTCGACTGCCCTGCCCTAAATGCCCCGCAACTCAACGGATCTGACACGGAAAGAGCTGGAGAGGGACGAGGACCGGCGGCTCGCGCCTTACGCCATGCGGAGCGCCCGGGCGCGCCGCTCCATCCCGCTGGATCGCGAGGGGCGGATCTTCGACTACCGCACCGAGTTCCAGCGGGATCGGGATCGCATCCTTCACTCTCGGGCCTTCAGGCGCTTGAGGCTGAAATCCCAGGGCGGCGCCATCCCGCCCAACGAGCGGTTCCGCGACCGGATGACCCACACCCTGGAAGTGAGTCAGCTCTGCCGCACGGTGGCACGAGGACTGAATCTCAACGAGGACTTGGTGGAGGCCATCGCGCTGGGCCACGAGCTGGGAATGCCCCCCTTCGGGAGGGCCGGCGAGGAAGCCCTGGAGTCTCTGCTGCGGGGGGCCGGCGGTGGGTTCAAGTACAACTACCAGAGCCTGCGGGTCGTGGATCGTCTTGAGAAGAGGTACGACCATCCGGGCGTCAATCTGACCGACTGGACCCGGGAGGGGATCCTGAAGCACACGGCGTATGAGGCCGGGGACGCCGAGACGCAGACCGGCAGCGAGATGGACGCGCTGCATGCAGATTGGGCCCCGTTCTTCGAGGCGCAGGTCATGGCGGCCGTGGAGGAGATTGCCTCGGTGGTCCAAGACCTGGACGATGGACTGCGCTGCGACGAGATCGACATGGGCGCCGTAGAGACTTTGCCGATCGTGAAGGAGCTGTCGCGGCGGATCGAGATCGTGTCGCCCGGCCCGGGGCGCCCAGGCCGTGCGCGGCGCAGGGGCCTCTTCATGAGGGCCAACGTGATCAACCGAGGCCTGACGCACATGCTGGTCACGGGAATCATCCATCACTCGCGGCGCGCGCTGAGGGACTGGGCGCGGGCCCAGAAAGTGGACTCTCACGAGGCGTTTCTCGATGCGCGCCCGAGGATCCCTGCCGGGCTGATCGGCTTGACGCCTCGCGGCCGCCGTCTCTTCGACGGACTTCGGGATTTCGTGGCAAGGAACCTGAACCAGGGTGCCTGGCTGTCCGGCGTGGGGGCGCGCGCACGGCATCTGATCGCCGGGCTGTTCGC
>JAWPNA010000279.1:0-8955 GCA_045402695.1 Acidobacteriota bacterium | reverse complement strand
GGTCTGCGCCGGCCACGACCTCGACGGCACGGAAGCGAGCTTCCTCACCCACGTCGAACTGGACATCGAAAGCAACCAGCGCGCCGTGCGCGACGCTGTCCAGCAGGCCGGCGACCCGCTCGGCCGCCTCGTCATGCGCTACGCCTATGACATGCTCGGCAACCGCATCCACCAGCTCAGCATGGAGGCCGGCGCGCGCTGGATGCTCAACGATGTCTCGGGCAAGCCCATCCGCGCCTGGGACAGCCGCGGCCACAACTTCACCACCAGCTACGACGCGCTGCGCCGCCCGTTGGAGCAGACCGTGCGCGGCACGACCCCGGATTCCGACCCGCGCACGCTGAACCGCGACCTCTTGGTCGACAAGATCGAGTACGGCGAAGGGCTGGCGAACGCAGAGGCGCTCAACCTGCGCACTCGAATCTACCGGGATTTCGACTCTGCCGGCGTGGCCACCAATGCCCGCCTCGATGCGGGAGGCAACCCAACCGAGGCCTACGACTTCAAAGGCAACCTGCTGCGCAGCACGCGCCGGTTCTTCAGCGACTACACCGCCCTCCCCGACTGGCTGCTGAACCCGCCGCTCGACGACGAGACCTTCGAAGGAAGCACGCGCTACGACGCCCTCAACCGCCCCATCCAGTCCATCGCCCCGCACAGCAGCCTTCCACACGCCAAACGCAACGTCATCCAGCCCGTGTTCAACGAGGCCAACCTGCTGGAGCGGGTGCACGTGTGGCTGGAGCGCGGTGCAGAACCCGGCGTCTTGTTGGACCCCAACGCCGAGGCGCCGTCAGCGGTCGGTGTCGCCAACATCGACTATGACGCGAAGGGCCAGCGACTGCGCATCGACTACAAGAACGGGACCACCACCCGCTACAGCTACGACCCCGACACCTTCCGACTGATCCACCTATATACCCGGCGAGGCGCCTCTTTCACCGAAGACTGTGACAACCCAACTCCGCCCCCACCCACCATTGCCGCGCCCGACTCGCCGCTCGAGGGCAAGGCCTGCGGACTGCAGAACCTGCACTACACCTACGACCCTGCGGGCAACATCACCCACATCCACGACGACGCGCAGCAGACCATCTACTTTCGCAACCGGCGCGTCGAGCCGAGCAGCGACTACATCTACGACGCTCTCTATCGGCTGATCCAGGCCGCCGGCCGCGAACACCTGGGTCAGGGCGGCGCACCCATCTCCCACTCGCACGACGGCACCGGCCGCGTGGGCCTTCTGAGCGCCGATGCTATCGGCCGCTTCAGCCCCAACGAAGGCAACGCCATGGGCGCGTACATCGAGCGCTACGTGTACGACGCCGTCGGCAACTTCCTGAGGATGCAGCACCGCGGCAGCGACCCGGCGCATGCGGGCTGGACGCGCGCTTATGACTACGCCGAAACCAGCCTGATCGAAGACGGGAGCGGCGGCGCACCGCTCAGGACTAGCAACCGCCTCACCCGCACCACATTGAGCCCGAACAGCGCCAACCCGCAGGTCGAGCCCTACCAGCACGACTCCCACGGCAACATGCTGCGCATGCCGCACCTGCGTGGCGGGTTGCCCGGACCCAACATGCACTGGGACTACAAGGACCAGTTGCGGCAAACCGACCTGGGCGGTGGCGGCTTAGCCTACTACGTCTACGACGCCTCAGGCCAGCGCGCGCGCAAGGTGTGGGAGAAGGCGCCAGGCCTGACCGAAGAACGCATCTATCTCGGCGGCTTCGAGATCTTCCGCATGCACGGCGGCCCCATCGGCGCGAATACGGCCACGCTGGAACGCGAAACACTGCATGTGATGGACGACAAGCAGCGCATCGCCCTGGTGGAGACGCGCACGCTCGACACGGCGGGCAACGACCAGGCGCCCCGGCAACTGATCCGCTACCAGTTCAGCAACCACCTCGGCTCGTCCAGCCTGGAGTTAGATGAGCAGGCGCAGGTCATTTCCTACGAGGAGTATTCGCCCTACGGCAGCTCGACTTATGAGGCGGTGCGCAGCCAGACCGAGACGCCAAAGCGGTACCGGTATACGGGGAAGGAGAGGGATGAGGAAAGTGGGTTCTATTACCACGGAGCGAGGTACTACGCTCCTTGGTTGGGAAGATGGGCGAGTTGTGATCCAGCGGGGTTGATCGAAGGGCCTAATCTGTTCTTAGCATTACGAGATAATCCTCTGAATCGGAAAGATCCGACAGGTCTCGAGTCAGTTGGGCAGCTTATAGAAGAAAATGCTTTACGAGCTGCTGCAGAGGAACGTTCCGTTAGCTTGTATCTATGGGCATTTGCGGATGTTGCATGGAGTGTGTTCGGTGCTGAAGGAGTGAGTAAAGTTTCATCAAATCCGACTACGGCTACCGCGGGAGATTATTTATCAGCCGCTGTTGAAGTCGTTTCGGTAGTTCCGGTCGGTAAACTTGCCAAGGCTGGAAAGGGGCTACTGGCTGCCAAGGAAGTGGTAAAAGAAGTCGCTCCAGTGATTGCCAAGGAAGTCGTGGGAGAAGCCGCTGTGATAGCCGCCAAGGAAGTCGTAGGGGAAGCCGCTCCGGTCGTCGCCAAGGAAGTTGTAGGAGAGACGGCTCCGGTCGTTGCAAAGGAAGCCGCACCGGTGGTTGCCAAAGACGGCGCCGGGACACTTAGTAAGAACGTTAAGAAGGAAGCGACGGGCTCTTATACCAATATTCACGAGAGCGGTAAGACGTACAGCGGGAAGGGTTCACGCGCCCGTTCGCAGCAGTCGGGACGGGAAAGAGCGGAAAAACACGGAGATCCGCACGTATCCACAGACTGGACGCCTGCAGAGAACCCCGAGCAGGCATTCTTTGACGAAGCCCTGCGTATCTCCGAAAATCCGAACAATTATAACGTCATAGCCTCTCCTGGGATAAAGAAAGAGCCTTCGCTATTTCTCTTATTTACCGATTAGGGGTGGAACGACTTGGGGTAGCATCTAAACATTTAACATCCCGAAGGAACTCGACAGAACATCGAATGAACAAACAGATTGTTAACGACCTGACTGACGTTCTCGGCAGAGCTGATTCGGTCACGAACGGACATAAGGGGCGCTGCACGTTGAATAAGGTTGCCCGATGAACTTCGAGCCTCAGAACTTTTTCATCGGCCTGATCGATTTCTTCTCCATCCTGCTGCCGGGTGCGCTGCTCACTTATCTACTGATGGGCGAGGTGGGCCCCGTTGTGCTGGGGGACCGGTATTCCAAGCTGGACGGCGCGGAAGCCTGGGCCGCCTTTCTGTTTGCGAGCTATCTCTTTGGCCACCTGGTCTTCCTGCTCGGCTCCTGGCTGGACGAGTTCTACGACTGGGCCCGGCGCTACACGCTGAACGCGCAGATTGCGCTGCTCGCCCGCCGCGGCCACCTGCGGTTCTGGCCTGCTCGCGCTCTGATCTGGCTGGTGTTCAAAGCCGAGCGCAACGTCGCCGTGGACCGGGCCGGCAAGATCAAGCAGCAGGCCCTCGGCGCCCTGCAGGCCAAGGACGCCATCAACAACTTCCAGTGGTGTAAGGCGCTGCTAAATGCCGAGAGCCCGGCGAGTCTCGCCGTGGTTCAGCGCTTCGAGGCCGACTCCAAGTTCTTTCGCTCCTTCACAGTCGTGCTGTTGCTCCTGCTCGCGTCGTGGCCGCTGCAACACCGCTGGCCGCTCGCGGGCGTGCCCGTCGTGCTGGTGCTGCTCCTGCTGGCCCTGTGGCGCTACATGGAGCAGCGCTTCAAGGCCACCAACCAGGCCTATTGGTCCGTCATCACCCTGACGGGCCAAGGCGGAAAGATCCAGATCGGCAAGGCAGCCGCGGCCGCCGGCAGTCCCACTCACGCCGGCGGCGTAGTGTTCCGCACGCGACGTGGCAAAACCCAGTATCTGTTCGTCGAAGCCACGGACGATCCGGCCCAATGGGTGCTGCCCAAGGGCCACGTCGAGGAAGCGGAGCACCCCCGCGAAACCGCGGTGCGCGAGGTGCACGAGGAAACGGGCGTGTGGGCGCGTGTCGTCCACGACCTAGGCGATGTGTCCTACTCGGTCAACGGCGCCGTCGTCACCGTCAGGTTCTACCTGATGCAATCCGTGGGACGCGGCCTACGCAAGGATAAGGACCGGCAGCGCGTCTGGCTGCCGCTGCAGCAAGCCGTCGCGCGGGCAAGCCATCTCGAGACGCGCGAGCTTCTGCAGGCAGGGGAGCAACAGCGGTTGAGGACAGCGCGATGACGAGCAACGACCGATCGCAACCGGCCCGAGGCATCGGCGCCGAGCAAGCAGCACCGGTCATTGAATTGGTGATCGGGCACGGGGGGATCCCATCATGAACAAGAACAACTTTCCTTTGAAACGGCAGATCACGGGGCACAAGCAGGGTACCTTGAGCACGCCCTACAACTCTTGCGGTATCGAAGTGTCCGATTTGCAGATGAAGAAGCAGATCGCCGAGACCTGTCGGGCGCGCTCCGACATGAGCAGGCTGAGCAAACCTATAGCGGGGCCACGGGCAAATACGTGGGCCGGCTTCAGCAGGAATGTAGGGAGAGGATAGCTTCGTCCATGACAGCCAGAGTCGACCGTACGCCAACACGTAGCTTGTGACACAGGAGTCCACGCCATGAATCTCCAAGGACGCGACCTCAAGGTTGAACTGACCGGCGACGATGTGCGCCTGCTCCAAACCGAACTCGCCCAAATCGGTCTGGCGGTACCCGGCGCCGAACAGCAGCGTGCCTTCTTCGGGCCGGGAACCCGCGACGCCGTGGCCCGCTTCCAGAAGGAACACCGCCTCCGTGTCACCGAGGTCGTCGACGCCGAAACCGCCAAGGCGATCAACGCCGCGGTGGATGTTCTTCCCGTGGGGGTCGACTGCACGGTGGACGGGACCGTGACCAGTCCGAACCACGCCGATCTCGCCCGGCTCCGGGTCCGGATCGTGGACAAGAATCCCGGCCCTGATGTCGCACTAGCGGAAACGGCCACAGACGGCCGGGGCCACTACGAGGTCAGCTTCTCGACTGCGGCGCTTCGCGAGCGGAAGAAGACCCGTGCCGATCTGCAGGCGCAGGTGTATGCGGGGCAGAGTTTTCTCGCCGCCTCCCCGGTCCGCTACGATGCCGGCGCGATCGAGACGCTGGACGTGAGCCTCCCCGCCGACGCGGCGGGACTGCCGAGCGAACATGAGACCCTGACCGGCGCGCTCGCCGCCCAGTTCGGCGGCCGGCTCGCGGATTTAAAGGAGGACAACGAACGCCAGGACATCACCTACCTGGCGAACAAGACCGGATGGGATGCCCGTGCGGTGGCGCTCGCTGCCCTGGCTGACCAATCGAGTGGGCGGATCGGCGCGGCGATCCCGGCGGCCGCGTTCTATGCGCTCTTCCGCGCCGGACTCCCGACCGACGAGGACGCTCTCTACCGCACCGACGCAGAGACGCTGACCTCAGTCTGGCAGAAGGCCTCGGAGCAGGGGGTCATCCCACCGGCCGTGAAGGAACAGATTCCCGGGCTCGTCGAGCGATTCCGGACTCTCTCGGCCCAGAAGCTGCTCGCCGCCCCGGCACGGGTCGGCGTCTCCTCCCTCGCCGACATGCTGGCGGGGTCCCAACTGGACGATGCCAAGCGCAAACAGTTTGCCGAATTGTATGCCACCCATCGCGGCGACCTCCCCGCGTTCTGGAAGGCTGCCACCAAGACGTTTGGCCGGGCTTTGACCGCGCGGCTGCAGGTGGACGGCAAACTTAGCTACCTCACCATCAACAACGCCCCGTTGATTGCCAAGCTGCACCAGCAGGCCGGTGCCGACGGCCTCCGCGATCCCCTCGAGTTGGTGAAGTTGGGATATCACCGCGCCCAGGCGTGGAACGAAATCCTGGCCGGCGGAGTCGCCATGCCGTCCGAGGTGCCCGGCGACACTGCCGACGCCAAACGGGCCAACTACGCCGAACACCTCGCCGCGCAGGTCCGGCTTGCCTTTCCGACGGCCGCTGTCGCCGAGATGGTGAAGAGCGGGGACATCACCGCCCTCAAAGCTCCGGACAAGGTGCAGGCCTTCCTGACCGAGCAGCACGGCAAGTTCGAGATCGGCGTTCACCCGGTCGAGCAGTACATCGCCGAGAACAAGCTGGCGGTGGCAACGGACGCGGTCGCGGGGCTCAAGGCGCTGCAGCGAGTCTACCAGATCACGCCCAGCGACCAGGCAATGACCGGCCTCCTCAACCGCGGGCTCGACGCGGCGTACCATGTCGTCCGCTACCAGCGCGACGACTTCGTGCGGGCCTTCCGCGCCGACCTCGGAGGGACCGAGGCGGCCGGCCGCACCTGGGACAAGGCGGTCCAGATCCATCACGCGGTGGTAAACGTCGCGGTCTCGTACCTCACCGCCAGCAACGCCCCGGGGATCGGGGTGCACAGCGCGGCCCAGATCATCGATCCACTCCCGCCCGCGGCCCACGCCGGCGACGTGATCGCCTACTCGACTCTGGAGACCCTGTTCGGCTCGATGGACTTCTGCACCTGCGAGCACTGCCGGTCGATCCTTTCGCCCGCCGCGTACCTGGTGGACCTGCTGTCCTTTATCGACCAAAGGACTCCGCCAGCCGGCACCTCCAATCCACAGACGGTGCTCGAGGCCCGGCGCCCCGATCTATTCCACCTGCCACTCACCTGCGAGAACACCAACACGGCGCTGCCGTACATCGACCTGGTCAACGAGACCCTGGAGTATTTCATCGCCAACGGGGTGCAGAAGCTTTCCCTCGATGGGTACGCCGGTCACGATACCGACGGGGTGCCGTCGGCGGACCTTCTCGCGAGCCCGCAGTTCGTCATGGATACCGCGTACGCCACACTGGGCAGCGAACGCTTCCCGCCGCCGCTGCCGTTCCACCAGCCACTTGAGAGCCTGCGAGGTTACTTCGCCAAGTTCGAGGCGCCGCTGTCGCGCGCGATGGAGCGGCTCCGTAAAGACGAGGCGCTGGAGCGGGGGGCGAATCCCTACGGGTGGCGCGACATCCTGATGGAGCGGGTCGGACTCTCCCGGGCCGAGTACGAGATCCTTACCGATGTCGCCGCCGTCCCCCTCTGGCGGATGTACGGCTTGCCCAACGGTACGGCGGATGCCGCCGCCATCGCCGAGCTTTCCAACGCCAAGACCTACTGTCGGCGGGTCGGGATCACCTATGAGGACCTCGTGACGATCCTCAATACCCGATTCGTGAATCCCTCCAGCGTTCTCGTCCCCAAACTGGAGAGGCTAGGGGTCGAGTTCGTGACCCTCGACGCGCTGCACCAGAACCCCCAGACCATCACCGACGCCGCCTTCAACGCCCTCCTTCCCGCCGGCGCCGGGGCGGTGGACGTCACCGAATTCGGCGGCGACCCGGCGGCGTGGGAGGCCGGCGGCCGAAACACCGCACCGATCATCCGGGCCTGGCTCAACACCGGGACGGTATTCAACGAGGTGATGGGGCTGCTCACCCTCGCCGACCCGACCAGCGCCGCCGACCCCTGCAATTTCGGCGCGCTGGAGCTCCGCTTCGCGAAGCCGATGCCCGCCGTGGGCGACACGTCCACCCGGCTCGGCGCCGTGGAGTTCGTCCGCCTTCTCCGGTTCATCCGGCTGTGGAAGAAAACCGGCTGGACCATCGAGCAGACCGATGCGTCGATCTGTGCCCTGTTCCGTGGCGACTGCGCCCCGCTCACGGCTGGAGACGTCGACACGCCGGCCAAGCTCGATGCCGGCTTCGCCCTCGTGGTGCCAAGGATCGGTGTTCTCCTCCGGGTGATGGAGGCGCTCAGTCTCACGCCCAAACGCGCCCTGCTCTCGCTGCTCGCCTGCTGGTCTTCGATCGGCACCCACGGTGCCGCCTCGCTTTACCGCCAGATGTTCCTGAACCCGGCGCTGGTGAATGACGACCAAGAATTCGGCGACAACGGATATGGGGAGTTCCTGGTCGATAACACCAAATTTCTGGCCGACCACGTGCCGGCGCTCAGGGCGGGGTGCGGCCTGAGCGGCGATGACTACGGCCGGATCGTCCTGGCCTTGGGGCTCGGCCCCGCCACTCCGCTCACGCTGCCCAACGTCAGCGCCATCTACCGGGTCGGCTTTCTGGCACGGGTCCTCCGCCTGAGCGTGCGCGAGCTGCTTCTCCTGACTTCGATGACCGATTTGGCTCCGTTCGCTACACCCGATCTGACCGACCCGGCGATCCTGCGGCTCATCGCGCTGGTGCAGGCGCTCAAGGAGCGATCGATCAAGACCTCCGCGGCGCTCTACCTGATCTGGAACCAGGATCTCAGCGGCAAGTCGGCCCCGGCCGCGACCGCAATCGCGGAGCTGGCCCGCGCGCTCCGCGGTGACTTCGCGGCGATCGAGGATCAGTTCTCCGGCATCGACGATCCCGGCGGGGACGTGGCCCGGGCCCGGATGACGCTGGTCTACGGGCAGGAGGCCTCCGACGCCTTCTTCGCCTTGCTCGACGACACCCTGGTGCTGGACGTGCCCTACACCCACGGGGCCACCGCGCTTGAACCGGCGATCGTCACCGCGGACGCCAGGATCGGGTACGACGATTTCGGGCAGCGACTCTCTCACGCTGGCCTGCTGAGCGCCGCGAGGCAGGCGGCGCTCACGGGGGTGCCCGGCGTGTCGACGGCATTCCAGGCCGCGGTGAATCTTCTCTTTGCGCGGAGTGAAGACGCCCAAGAATCATTCTTCACCCGTTATCCGGAGCTGCAGCCGCTGTTCGCCGCCTATGTCGCCTCCGCGGGCCCGCCGGAGGTGAAGCGAAGCGCCCTCCTCGCGGCCTTCCGTCCCGAGCTAGCCCGGCGGCGCAAACGGCAACAGGCGCTGCAGCGGCTGGGTGCCGCGGCCGGCGCCGATGAAGAGATCACCCGCGCGCTGCTGGATCCGACCCTCGTGGCGGGAGCCCCGTACCCACTGCACGCC
>JAWPNA010000214.1:0-1456 GCA_045402695.1 Acidobacteriota bacterium | reverse complement strand
CCTAGAAGACATTTCATAAGGGGGGCAAGAGGTTGAAGGTGTCCGCCGAAGTAATCTGCACAGGAGGACGCCCCTGTGCCGACACGACGGATGTTGAGTGATGAGCAATGGACCAAGATCGAGCCCCTGCTGCCCAAGTTGAAGAGCCGCGGAAGGCCCTGGCAAGACACCCGCGAGGTTCTCGAAGGCATCCTGTGGGTGCTTCGGACGGGAGCCCCTTGGAACGATCT
The DNA here is from genome assembly GCA_045402695.1 of Acidobacteriota bacterium. GTDB lineage: Bacteria > Acidobacteriota > Polarisedimenticolia > JACPZX01 > DASXTC01 > JAWPNA01. The sequence continues at coordinate 1,226 of JAWPNA010000214.1, read as the reverse complement.
GCCCGACGACCTTCCCAGCGATTCGACCTGTTGGAGGCGGCTGCAGATGTGGGAGGAGGACGGCACGTGGGAGCGCGTTTGGCGCGCCTTCCTCGGCCAACTCGAGCGACGAGGGTGGCTGGAGTGGGACGAGACGTTCGCCGACGCGAGCTTCATGCCCGCGAAAAAGGGGGCGACGCGGTCGGAAAGACAAAGCGCGGCAAGGGCACGAAGTGCATGGTGGTGGTCGACGGCGAGGGTGTACCTCTCGGAACGACCATTCACTCGGCGTCGCCGGCGGAGGTGAAGCTGCTCGAAGGGACGATGAGCACGATCTCGGTGCCTCGCAGAGGCCCAGGGCGGCCTCGCAGCAAGCCCGACCGTCTCATCGCCGACAAGGCCTACGACAGCGATGCTCTGCGTCGGCGCTTGAAGCAGCGCGGCATCGAGCTGATCGTGCCCCACCGGGCCAACCGCACTCGCGAGCCGCTCCAGGACGGTCGATCTCTGCGCCGCTACTGCCGCCGTTGGAAGGTCGAGCGCACGTTTGCCTGGCTGCAGAACTTCCGCCGTCTGGTCACCCGCTACGAACGCCATGCGCTGATGTTCCTCGCCTTCCTTCATGTGGCCTGCCTGATCATCACCCTTCGAGCGTTATGAAATGGCCTCTAGACAGGCGGCCTGGTCGGCGAGCCCGCGCCTAGTCGGTCTTCCGGTCCCCACCCCCGCCCGCCTGGGGATACACTCGGCCCCCGCCCACGGCGCGTGGGCCGAACCTTTCCCAGCCGGGTCCCGCATGCGAGCGCTCAAGGCCCCGCTCGCATCTTCTCGATCCCGAGACGAGCCGGTACCCGGACAACTTTCTCATAGCGGAGGAGAGTCAAGATGATCACGACCAGCTCGCTACTGCTTTCCGCTCTCGCTGCCTTCCAGTCGTTGCAGGCTCCGGCTGATACGAGGGGCCATCGAGAGCCCGTCACGGTCACGCCGGTGGGCGGCGGCGTTGAAGGGATTCAGCTCGGTGGCGTTCCGCCCGGGTACATGATCCTGGGGGAGACGCAGAGTTCGCCGACCGGCTACACGTTTACGGGCCTGACCTTCTTCGCCGACCTGGCTGTGCCATGGACCGCGAAGGCCTCCATGCCCACTGCCAGGTATGAGCTGGCCGCGGCGGCGGTGAACGGGAAGGTCTACGCGATCGGGGGCGCCAGGTCCGGAGCTATAGCTATCGCGACCGTGGAGGAATA
>JAWPNA010000248.1:0-5378 GCA_045402695.1 Acidobacteriota bacterium | reverse complement strand
CCTGCCCGCCGCAGGTGATGGTGAACGTTCGACGGAAACAAAAACGGAGGGCACGCCAGGTGACCGCCAGGCTCGATCCGGTTCACCAGTTCATGGTCCTTCTTACAGAACTCTCTCACGAGCTGACCGGTCTCTGGGTATTCCACCATGCAAGCACAGAGAAGTTGGCTGCGATGGATGACTCGGATGACTGGGTGGCAGAGGAGCTGGAGTACCTCGACGCCAAGGAGTTTCGGAAGGTTAAGTACGGAGCCGTGTTCAGCTTCCGCGACTACCTCCGGAGAGTGACGATCGGTGCGCTCGCGATCATATTCGAGAGCGTCTCCATCAGCGTGAAAGAGGTGACCGGCCGGAAGGTTGATCTCTGGAGCTCGGAATGGGATGCGCTCCCATACGTACTTGATGCAAGGAAGCTCACTTCACTGCACAATGTCCTCAAACACAATCGGGGTGTAATTCGCCGCGCCTCCTCCACCTCCTCTAGGTTCCTCGTGGACAAGTGCGGACTCCAGGACGGCACGAGGGTAGATTCGATTCAGATCGATCTAGCGGAACAGATCTTCAGGGCCTACAGTTTTTTGGTACATCTGGTGTCTCTTCTGACCGGGGTGCGTCCACCGGTACTGCGCGGTTCAGAACGTAAGCTACGAAGCGCATTCCACGGTTCGCTACCGAGCTTCACGGCTCCGAAACGACGCCGTCGAACTCCCGCCTGAACCGGAATGAGAGGTCGTGTAATGTTCGGTCTCCTTTATGAGACGGTCGCCGCCTACTTGGGCCGCGACATCGCTGGCTCAATGCTGACCTCCTGCCCGGACGCCGATGCGGACGGCTTCCGCGATTGCGTGACGATTGCCGGCTGCTTGTTATCGATCATCAGAAAGCGGAGGTTTTTGAACCGTCGTCGATCAGAGAGATGGAACAGCATCATCCGCGCCGCAGGCGCGCTGACGGTTCAGGGCGTGATCGTCACCGTCCACAGCCATCGCTCGCGCGAGGGAACACTTTTTGATGACGGCGCTCGTACGACCTCTGGCAACTCGTGAGATCTGTTCACTACGGTTCCGACGGGTTCGTTTCAGCAGCGCGACGGCGGTCCAGATTTCTACGTTTTTACGTGAGCGACAACAGCTGCTTCCCCTACGGCGGCGCGTGTGGCGACTGCAACGATGCGGACCCGACGATCAACCCGCGCGGGAGCGAGAGCACGCCGAAGCGAAACAGAACTGACGGGAAGGACAACGACTGCAACGGAGTGATCGACGGGTGATCGGCAAGTCTCCTTCTCGGTGGTGACGCTCTCACTCCTTGCTCGCTGAGGTAGAATACCCGGGCCGGCGCCGGGCGGGACGGCGGTTCGTGAATGGGACGCTGCTGGGGCGGAGCGCGGCGGCGATGCTGCGGTGACTCCGGCAGCGATGTGCTCAACTCGTCTGAGTGGACTGCGGGCAGAAGAGATGGCGAGACTACTCCTCGCATTCAAGCCTCCCAGCACCGACGTTGACCTCGGGTTCCTACGAATCAGGGGCGTGTCCCACCAGGATGTCAAGGCGGATCCTGTGTTTGCGAAGTCCTCGATCACTGGCTGGGAGGTGAGCCAGCTCTTTCGGACCTCGAAGACGGGAAAGAGTCGCCCCAGCCTGTCTAGGTGGGCCATTCTTAACTCCTCCGACTCCGCTATCGCGGAGGACGCGCTCGTCACACTCCTCGAATTGCTGACGGGCCTGTACAAGTACGAGCTCGAAAAGGCAAGGCGTCTAGCTCTTCCCCTAGGCCTGTCGCGTCCAGGAACTCCCCCGCGCCTGCCAAGACACCGTTTGACGAGGAAGTTGATTGAGAACCTCAAGAGCGGGGCCACTCTGTTAAGGAAGCGGCCGGCGCTCGGGATCGCTCTAAACCGATGGGCCGCCAGTTACAAGCGGGATCGGCCTCTGGATTCGGTTCTTGACTGTTGCGCGGCGCTTGAGGCGGTACTCAGATTGGATGCGGAGAAGAGGCTACGGCTAGCACTGTCCGCGTACCATTTCTTGGATCGCGGCAGGCGAAGTGCGTTTGAACGAGTCTATCGGATGTACGGCATTCGAAACAACTTCATTCATGGTGGTTACATCCCACCCGTGTCAGATCGAGATCAAGAGGAGTTCATCGAGCTGGTTGCCGCCGTATTGCGCAGGTGCGTTGATGTCAGAGGAATTCCTACGCCTGAAGAACTGTCGAAGCGAATCCTACGTCAATACGGTGGATAGGAACTCATCATGGTAGTCCATCAAAGACAGGCCATCCTCCTCATCGACGACTCTCCCGACGTCCGTGCCGTCCTCCGCGTCGCCCTGGAGTCCGAGGGCCACCGTGTCCTCGAGGCCCCCAACGGTCGCGAGGGCGTGCGCCTGTACCGCGAGCACCCGCCCCGCCCGAAGGGGCAGAATTATTAGTGCCCCGGCCCGTTAGCCCTTGACGACGATGACGATCTCCACCCTGCGGTTCTGCTGCTTACCTTACCGCGGTGCTGTTGTCGGCGACTGGATTCCTTGCACAGAGGCTGCGAAAAGCTACACGCTCACGAGCACGTCGTCGCCTTCGACCTTCGTTTCGTAACAGGCCAGCTTTGCGTTTGGGTTCATCGTCGCTTGACCGGTGGTGACATCGTACTGCCAGCCATGCCACGGGCAGGTGACGGTGGTTCCCGCGACAGACCCCTCCCCGATCGGCCCTCCGCGATGGAGACAGATGTTGTCCAGCGCGTAGAACTTTCCCGCTAAGTTGAACAGGGCAAGTTTCTTGCCAGCGGCCTCGACCACTTTGGCGTTACCCGGACTGAGGTCTTCAACTTTCACAGCCCTGACAAAGTCTGCCACGATAGGCCTCCTTATCAGTATCAGTGCCTCGACAGAATTTCGCAAATCGATCGTTTACAGAATTCCAACCTGGTAGATCCATCTGACCCGCTAGTGCAAAGACAAGAACCGACACCTAGTTTAAAAACTCCCGCAACCTCTCTGTCTCCATCGGAAATCGCAACTTCTCGAGGGTCTCCGCCTCGATCTGTCGGATGCGCTCTCGAGTGAGCCCCATGAAGCGGCCTACCTCCTCGAGTGTGTAGCTTCGCTTCTCGCCTATACCGAACCGCATCCGGATGATGCGCTCTTCCCTCACAGAGAGAGTCTCAAGTACCCCCTTGATCTTGCTGGCCAGCTCGCGCGACAGGACGAGCTCAAAGGGTGGTTCCACTTTGTCATCTGAGAGGTAGCGCAGCAGTCCACCGTTCTCGTCGTCCTCGGTGTTCCCCTCGAAGGAGATCGGGTCCTTCACCAGCTCGAGGATCTCCTTGATCTTGCCGACAGGCATGTGCATCTTGCGCGCGATTTCCTTCGAGGAAGGCTCGCGGCCCATCACTTTGGTGAGCTCCCTCGCCGCCTCGGAAACCTTCTTGTACTTCTTGTCCATGTGAACCGGGATGTGGATGATGCGCGACTGGTTCGCGATCGCACGGTCCATCGCCAGCCTGATCCACCAGAAGGCGTAGGTGGAGAACTTGTAGCCGCGACGGTACTCGAACTTCTCGACCGCCCTCATCAGCCCCAGGTTCCCCTCCTGGATCAGGTCCATGAGCGAGAGCCCCCGGTTGACGTACTTCTTGGCGAAGAACACTACCAGGCGCAGGTTCGCGCGGATCATGTCATCGCGAGCCTGGTCCAAAATCTCGCGCGAATCCACTGCCGCAGCAGCGAGTTGCTTCAGTTCGGTTGGTGTTAGCCCTAGCTGCCGGGCGATCCGGAGGTTCGTCTTGCGGTATTCCTGTATTTTCGCACGAACGGTCTCCACGGGCAGCCCACCCAAAGGTTTTCCCTTCTGACGCTCTGTGGCGGCGCCCATCCTCTCGACACCTGATCCCACCCTGAGCTTGAGCGAGCGGATCTCGTTTTCGGCCTCTCGGATGTGTCGAGCGGCTGCGGCCAGCCGGTTGACGAGCCGATCGAGATGCCGGCGAGGGATTTCCCCTTTTCTGAACGAGTGATTGGCCTCGGGAGGCACCATTTTCTTCCAAAGCGGCAGGCTCTTTCGGATGACTCTGGTGAGTCCCTTCTCGCCGACTTCCATGCGCTTGGCCAGGCTGACCTCACGATCCTTGGTCAGCAGCGAGAAGGACCTCAGGTCACGGAAATAAATCGGGAGGGGGCCGTGCTGGCGCGCGTTGTCGGCCTTTCGCGACTCCTTCCCGGTTTGCGTTTCGATCAGACGGTTCATAGGTTGGCCACCGGAGCTGGCTCCCGAAAGTTCCCCCCCCTAAAGGAATTTTGTGCACGGAAAGCACCCTAATCAAAAGCCGATTTGGACACTTGCATCATGCGGCGCAGTCGGTTCTTTCTAGGCGGACACTTTCGATTCCAAGCTTTTTCTTGCTCAGATTGGCCCCTATCTTAAATGAAATCATACGTTTCCGTCAAGTTTGCCTCAAAGTCTGTCAAGGATTCCGCAAACTGGGATGGCTCCTGCGGCTGAACAAGTGCCTCGCGAACCGCTGCCCGAGGAACAGGTCCCGCGAGGCCCGGTAGACGTTCGTGACCGCCGAGTGGCGGGCTGGTTGAACCCGGAGCCCCCGTCTAATCGCGCCGTGTACGCCGTGCCAGTGCGCGCCTATTTCTTCTTCCGGGCCGACGCCTTTCTGATCAGTGCAGCGGCGGTGCGCGCGTCCTCCTCGCCGTCGAAGCCGATGACGGCCGAGGACTTCCTGCCGATGACCTGCGTGACCAGGAACCCCACATTGATACCCGCGTCGGCGATTGCCTGCCCGACGGCGTGCCCAAGACCCGGCCTGTCGTCCCCCTGCACCAGCAGCGTGGGGATAGTCGAGGCACTCATCCCGGCCGCCTGCGCCGCGGCTACGACCTTCTTCGTCGCGACAGGATAGAGCTCGATCGCGGCTCTGGTCTCGTTGCCGGGATACCGGTAGGCCATCACCACTTGCAGGTTGGCCCCCGCCTCGGCCAGCGGTTTGAGGACTCCTGCCAGAACGCCCGGCCTGTTCTCCACTTCCATGCGCCAGAGCGTGATCTTGCGAACCGTCACTGCCATGTCTGTTACCTCCCTCTGCGGGCTCCCGCCCTGACCTCGATCGCTTGGTTCTGATCCTACCACCGGCGGGAGGGAGTCCGCAGGCGGCGCACGAGGTGGCCGGGATCAAGCCTGCCCTTGCGAGCCTTTCTTCAGCACGTCAGATCCCTGATCCCCTCGTACAGCTGTGCGTCCAGCGAAGGCTGGCGCGTTCAGCGGGAGACAGTCCCGCCGGGGCAAGAGCCAGAAGCCCCGTAGCTTGGATGGCAGGCAGGAGGGAAACCGAATGACCTGAAGCCCATCGACAAAGCCATCCTCGGGATGGT
>JAWPNA010000080.1:0-16235 GCA_045402695.1 Acidobacteriota bacterium | reverse complement strand
ACCGTCCTCATCACCGGAGAGAGCGGCACGGGCAAGGACCTCGTGGCGAAGGCGATCCACTACGCGAGCGACCGCGCGGGCGGGTCGTTCATGAACATCACCTGCTCGGCGCTGCCCGACACCTTGCTGGAGAGCGAGCTGATGGGGCACGAGCGCGGGGCCTTCACGGACGCGAAAACCTCCAAGCAGGGACTGTTCGAGCTGGCCGACAACGGCAGCCTCTTCCTCGACGAGATCGGCGACATGGGGATCCTCCTGCAGGCCAAACTTCTGCGCTTTCTCGAGGAGAAGACCTTCAAGCGTGTCGGGGGCGTGAGGGATATCAAGGTGAACGTCCGGATCATCGCCGCCACAAACCGCGACCTGAGCAAGGCGGTCGCAGAGGGAAGGTTCCGCGAGGACCTTTACTACCGGCTCAAGGTGATCCCGATCACGCTGCCGCCCCTGCGCGAGAGAACCGAGGACATTCCGCGCCTCGTCGAGCACCTCATGGATCAGTTCAACCGGGAGTTCCGCAAGCACTGCCGGGGCATGAGCGCTCCGGCGCTCGCGCTGCTGCGCCAGCATTCGTGGGCCGGCAACGTGAGGGAGCTGAGGAACGTCATCGAGCGCGCCATGATCCTGGAGGACAAGGACGTGCTGGATGTCGAAGACCTCCCGGATGAGATCAGGCGTCTCACTCCGGCCCCCCCACTGGGCTCACCCGAACCTCGAGCCGAAAAGAACGGCTTCGTGCTGCCGGAGACAGGATACCCGCTGGAGCGGATGGAGCTGGAGCTGGTGAGGCAGGCTCTCGAGAGGTCCGCCGGCAACCAGACTCGGGCCGCCCGGCTGCTCTCCATCAGCCGCGACGCCCTGCGCTACAAGATCAAGAAGTTCAACCTCTGAAGCGCTCCATCTGAGCGAAATCACTCATCGGCCGCGAGGGGATTGCGCGGCTTCAGCCTGAGGGCCGGCCCCAGGACAGTGATGCGACCGGCACGAGTGTTGCTCCAGGACGAGTTGGTTCTCGCGCGGAGGACCGGCAGGGAGGTTGGCGATGAAGATACTGCTGGCAGTGGACGGGTCGACGTGCAGCGAGGTGGCCGTCAACGAGGTGGCCAGGCGGCCCTGGCCGGAGGGCAGCCAATTGAAGATCATCTCGGTGGTGGAGCCGCCGCCCATCACGGCCATCCCTGACACGTGGGGCCCGCCCAGCGACTACTACGAACTGCTCGAGCAGGCGGGAAAGAACCGGGCAAGCGTCGCAATCGAGAAAGCGCTCACGCGACTGCGCTCCGCGGTGGGGCCGAAGCTTCAGCCCACCACGGAGATCATCACGGGTCTGCCCAAGGAGGTCATCCTTCAGGAGGCCGAGAAGTGGGAAGCCGATCTGGTGGTCCTCGGCTCGCACGGGTACAGGAACCTCAAGCGCCTTTGGCTCGGCTCGGTCTCGCACGCGGTGGCGCTGCACGCGAAATGCTCGGTCGAGATCGTGCGGGATCGCGCCGCCTTGGCGCTCTGAGACAACCTCGCGTCTGGTACAATCAGCGCCACAGCGCCACGTGAGCTCGGAGGAGAGGATGTCCACGACGATCGACTGGCTGTACCACCGCAATGGCTGAATGACCTGCGGGCGGGCTCGGGAGTTTCTCGAGCGCAAGAAGGTGAAGGTGAACGAAGAGGTGCTCGCCAGCCGCAACCCTCAGGGAAAGAAGCAGGCGCTGGCCATGGCGCGCGGGGCCAGACGGCTCGTGGCGGCCAAGGGGACCAAGGTCACCGAGCTGGACTTGCGGAAGAACCCTCCGGACGCCGAGATCCTTTCCCTGATGCTGGGGCCAACCGGCAACCTGCGCGCCCCCACGATGCGCGTAGGAGACACGATCTACGTAGGGTTCCCCAAGGAAGGGTTCGCGGGCTTGCTCGGGAGTTGATCCGGACCTGCCTCGAGCCCGCGGGTCAAGCGTGATGCTCTGCTCAGTGCGCTCCGGATGAACCTGGCGGCCGCTGTGCGGGGCCCGGACACACTTCCAGGGTGAGGCAGAGCCGAGCGCGGGCCTGTGATAGAATCCCGCGCCTTCATCTGCTGGCCTTCGAGGTCATGGCCGACCACACTTCCACGACGCCGGTGACGCTGGATTTGGCGGATCCTGGCACCGACGACCATGCGCTGCGGTCCACCCCCGTCCCTCCTCAGGACCGGTTCTTTCTCCTGATCGAGGGGACCGGTCCGCCGGTGACCGGCCTCTGGGCTTTCGCCATCGAAGGGGAGTGGCTCGATCCCGATCGCCTCTCGGCAGCGCTGCGGCACACGGTGTCGCGGCACACCCGCGCCGTCTGCCGGCTGCGCCGCGAGCGCGGCCGTTTCGGCGATCGCCTGTTCTGGGAACCCGACCCGGACAGCGCCGCCACGACCTGCCGGGTCCACCTGCCGGAGGAGTTTCCCGGCGATCCCACCTCCATCGCGCGCACCATCGCGCAGCTCCAGCGCGTTCCCGTCGATCTGGAGCGGGGACCCCTCACGGAGCTGCACTGGTATCCGGCTCCCTATACCGGGGGGCTCCTGGCCTTCCGCTTCCATCACGCCTTGGGCGACGGCGTCGGAACGCTCAACTTCCTGGCGGATCTGTTTCGCTTCTACGGCGGCCGGCCCACCGTCGGCGAGGAGAAGTCGGTGCGAAAGCCTGCGAGTGGGTGGTCCCGCCCGCACCTGCTGTGGAATCTCGTTCACTTCCTCTGGCGTCGCGGCGTCTGGATCCGGTTCGCGGTTCCGGACCACCTGCACGATTTCCGCAAGCCGCCCGAAGGTGAAGTCGGGTGCGCGTTTCGCCGCGTGGACCTGACGTCCATGCGTCCGGTGCATCAGGTCGCTGGGGATCGGAGCGTGAGCTTCAACGACCTGCTGCTGGCCGCCTGGTCGGTTGCCATCGATCGCTGGAAGGCCCAGCGGGGGAAGCGATGCGGCACCCTGCGCTTCATGGTCAATCAGAGCCTGCGAAAGACCCGCGCCGAGCGGACGAGCTTCGACAATCAATCTTCGGCCTTCCCCATCTGGGCACGCCCCGCGGACCGCGAGGATCCCGAGGCCCTGCTGCGCACGATCCAGAGGCAGGTGGACGAGTGCAGAGAGCAGCGCGTGGCCGAGGGGATTGCCCTCTGCGCAGGGCTTCTGTGCCTGCCCGAGGCCCTGGCCCGGCGGCTGGTGATCCCGCTGGTCCGCAGACCCCGCACCGCCGACTCGCTGGTGATCTCGAACCTCGGACGTCTGCCCGCTGCTCGCCTGTCCCTGCCGCAGGGGCGGATCGTCGCGGCCTACGGCTTCGTGCGCCCTCCAGCGGGCGTCGGAGCGCTGCACACCGCGGTCTCCGTGGGTGGTGCCGTTTTCTTGTGCCTGTCGTTTTTTGAGAGCGCGCTCAAGGTCGCCGAGGCGGATCGACTGCTGGAGCTCGTCGAGGCGGCCCTCCGGGGATATGCGGCCCGGAACGAGAGCCGGCCGTGAGGTCTCGGGCGTGGCGCTGGTCGCGCGGCACCACCCTCGAGTCGCTGGGCGACCCGGTCCTCGATGCGCCGATCGCCAACGTCCCTCTGTCCGAACAGCAGCGGCGGCTGATGGAGCGCGCCGGATTCGAGCTCGGCACCACCGACGATCCGAGCGCCATTGACGACGGCGAGTTCCTGCTTTTCCACGACAACGTGTACATCAGTTGGCCGCTGCTCCGGCGGTTCCTGGCGCGCGCCCGGCAGGAGGCACGGAGCCGGCCCGGCTGCTACCGTCTCGCGCTCGAAAGCAGCGCGTTCACGGCCATCTCCGCGTTCACCGGGGAGCAGCCCTCCGCTCGTCATGACGAACGCGACGTGGTCTTGTACGGGGTGTTCTGGGTGCGGCGCGTGGGCGAGGGCGTTTGGCCTTTGCTGGCAGCGGCAATCCCGCTGGTGCTGGATGTGCGCGGGAAGGAGATCACCATCCCCTTCTCGTCACGGATACCCACGATGCCGGACCAGGTGGTGCCGATCACCGATCATGTGGTTCTGGAGCTCAGCAGTTGGGTCCACCTGTGGCTCGCGAACCTCTGCGCGATCGTCGTGGCACTGATGGAGATGGCGCGAACTCCAGCGTGGTGGCCGTGGCTGGGCTGGCGGGCACTGCTGGCCCTGGCGACCGCCCGCAGCGCGGCTCCGTACCGGCTGTCCAGCTCCCTGGCGCGTCACGTGGTGCGCCGCGGGCGGCGCTGCCGGATCCATCCCTCGGCGGTGGTTGAAGCCTCCATCCTGGGCGACAACGTCGAGATCGGGCCCCAGTGCGTGGTACGCGGCAGCATCCTCGGCCACGGCGTCAGAGTCATGGAGCACTCGGTGGTCGATCTCTCGATCTTGGGCGACGGCGTGATCATCAATCAGAGTGGCATCGTGAAGCTGGCCCTGGCCTATCCCGAGGCGGTCTTCACCTGGATCCAGACCGGCGTGATCGGCCAGCGGGCCTTCCTCGCAGGCAGCTTCCGGCCGCTCGACATGAAGTTCTCCGGGACGGTAAAGGTGCGCCATCGCGGCCGGCTGATCGATACCGGCATGCCGTTCCTGGGGTGTTGTATCGGGCACCGGGTGCTGGTTTCCGGCATGACGCGCTTGGAGCCCGGACGCGCGATTCCGAACGACTACCGCATCCTGACCGACATGAAGTCGATCAAGGACTTAGCGCCGGGGCTTCCGACCGACGGCTTCCTGGTCGACCGCGGCGGGATCGTCGAACCGCTGCGCGGGAAGAAGCCGGCACACTAGGATCACTGAACATAGCCCAGGGACCGGAGCGCCCGTCGGGTCGGCTCGTCAAGCTCCGGCGGCGCGCCTTCGATCGCACCCTTCCGAAGCCGCGCCAACTGCTCGCGAAGCCGCGCTCCGAGCTCGCCCGCGCGCGCAGGGTCGCGGCCGATCAGATTGACTTCCTCGGCTGGGTCTGATTCCAGGTCGTACAGCTCGCTGGCACCGTCGGCCTTCCAGATGAGCTTGGCGGCGCCCTCCTGGATCGAGGCGCTGGCGAGACCAAGCACGCTGAGGTCGCAGCCCATGAGTCTGCCCAGGGCCCGCCAGGCGCTCTCGTCTGCCATGGGGATGTGCTCGGCGATGATGCCGGCGCGCCCTCGGGTAGAGCCGCTGGCGAGCAGGCCGCGGGCGTAGGAGTAGCCTGGGCTCGGGGTGCCCGTGATCTCCTCGACCGTGGGCATCACGTCCACCAGGCTGACGGGGTGCGGGTACCGCGTGCCCGCGGGAAAGGTCGGGGGATATCGCAACACCAGCGGAACGTCGAGGACCGAGTTGTAGAGGTGGTTGCCGTGACCGATGCGGCCGCCCTCGCCCAGCATCTCCCCATGGTCCGAGGTGACGATCAGCAGTGTGCGATCGAGCACGCCGAGATCCCGCAGCCTCTGGATGACGCGCCCGACCTGGTGATCCACGTACCGGACGCCGGCGTCGTAAAGATCGATGGTGTCTGAGAGCCTCATGTCGGTCGCGCGCCACCGGCCGTCCCGGCAGAGGAATCCTTCGACCTCGCCGGGAACGCACTTGGCGCACAGGAACCTCAGCGTCTGACGGACCCATTCCCGACCGATGTCGCGCGGCAAGCGAGAGGAGAGGAAGGATGAGAAGTACGGCTCGGGCACGGAGCCGTATGGTTCGTGCACCTCCATATAGTTGGCGAAGGCGAAAAACGGTTTTCTGGACGCCGCGGCCTCCTCCACCCAGTCGAGCAGCGCGCCGGTAACCGCGCCGCCTCCGAGGTCCGTCTCCTCGATCCGTCTCCTGGCCAGGTTCAGAAACAGGAATCCGGCCGCCGCCTCCACGCCGAGGTAGCGATTCACCTGGAACCCCTGTTCGAGCCCGGAGATGCGGCTCACCCAGGGGTTGGCGGAAAAGGCCGCGGTGCTGTACCCGGCCTCGGCCAGCGCCTCAGCTAAGGTCCGGTACGTCTTGTCCAGGTACGGGTGGGCGACGTGGGCCTGGTGCTCCTGTGGCATGAGCCCGGTCAGCATCGATGCGTGCGACGGGAGCGTCCATGCCTCGGGCGCGACGGCGTTCTCCACCAGCGCTCCCTGTCGAGCCAGAAGGTCGATGTTCGGCGTGGTCTCCCTACCGTATCCGTACGCGGACACATGGTCCCGTCGCAGCGTGTCGATCACGATGAGAACGACGTTGGGTCCCTTGGTGCCGGATCTCCGGCTCGCGTTCGTGTGGGGGCCCGGACTCAGAAGCCACCAGGCCCCACAGGCCGCGATCGCCGACGCTGCCGCGACGGCGGCGATCCTGCCGCTGGGCGGCGCGCGCCGCAGTCTGCCGCCGAGCCAGCGAACCAACAGCAGCGACGGGACCACCAGCAGGGGAGTGCAGAATGCGATGAGTGCGTAGACCCGGCGATCAAGGATCGCCTCTGGATTCCACCAGTAGGCGACGCCGGTGAAGGCGCAGGCGAGAAGGAAACAGTCAACACCCGGGCCCCACGCGACCAGCGAGGGAAGCCGGCGCCGGAGCCACCAGGCCGGCGGTGCCAGCACGACGCCCCAGGCGGCGCCGAACAGGAGGTAGCCGAGGACATAGTGCGGCAGATCCGCGGTGACGAGCTCCAGCATCGGCGCCGCCCCGATCCGGCGCATGACAGCCAAGGCGCCGAGCAGCTCGCAGGCGAGGTATCCGACTCCGTAGGACGCGCCGATACAGAGCCCGCGCCGCAGCACCGCTCCCGGGGAGAACGCACGATCCTGCATCGAGCCCGCCACCCCTCCGCGCCTCGGCCGCCGCGCCCGTAGGCGCGAAGTGTACGTCCAGCCACCATCTCGGACAAGCCGATCTGGTGCGCGCCGCGACGCTATACTGATCCCGCCCGCGAACGCCGGAGACGGCGGCCTAACTCACGGCACCACACCAGGGAGGCGCGATCATCGTTCGGGGACCGCAGCGCGGCGCACGCTTCCGGATCGTCCTCATCCTGCTCGCTGTCGTGCCCTTTCTACCATCGCTGCGGGATCCGTTCTTCGCGGACGATTACATCCACATCGAGCGAGCCCAGGAAGTGCGGCTCGATACAGCGGACAAGGCGCTGCGCTCCTGGGTGCTGAGCGCCGCCGACACCGCCGCCTGGTGGACGGCGCCGGATCTCGCCATCCTCTACTTCCGCCCGCTCGTCGTCTTCTCCTTCCTCTGGGACCGCGCGTTGTGGGGCCTCTCCCCGGCGGGCTACCATCTGACCAACCTCCTGCTGCATGCAGCCACGACTCTCCTGTTCCTCGCCATCGCACGCCGTCTCCTTTCTTCAGAGTTCGCGGCGCGGACGGGGGCGTCCCTCTTCGCGGTCCACCCCTGTCACACGGAGGCGATCCTCTGGGTCTCCGGACGAACGGACCTCATGGCCGGCCTGTGCTTCGCCCTCGCGATCTGGCTCTATCTGCGAGGACGAGCCGCGGACCGGCTCCGATCCGGATTGCTCGGCCTGTGCCTCCTCGCCTGCGGCCTTGCCCTGGCCGCCAAGGAGATGGCGCTCACGCTGCCGGCGGTGCTCCTCCTGCACACCCTGTGCTTCCCGGACCGCGAGCCGCTCCGCCGGCGGTTTGTCGCGCCCGTACTGGCTGCCGTTGTTGTCGTGGGGTACCTGGTCCTGCGGATCGCGTTCGTCGGCGGCCTGGGCCTTCCGCCTCATCCGTTCGCGCACGGTCCCGGCGATCCCGACATGCTCTGGAATTTTTTCTCCGGGGGGGTCATGTACATGGCGGACCTGGTGATGTTCATTCCGGCCGACCCGGTGGTCTTCCAGCCTTTCTGGGGCGATCACCTTGCGCTGCTCGGACTGATGGCCCTGGCGGCGGCGGGGCTCTTGTTCTCCTCCGCTCGTTCCGTCTGCGACCGGAGGCTTCGGATCTTCGCCCTCGCCGCCACGGCGATCACCCTCCTGCCGGTCCTGCCGATCTCCCCGGGCGAGCGATTCCTGTACGTGCCGTCGATCGGGTACTGCCTGCTCATCGGAGCGCGTGCGTCTGCGATCCGAGACGGGACATCGGCGAGGGCGAAACGTGTGGCCGCCGCCATGGCGGCCCTCATCCTGATCATCACGGTTGCGAAGGTGCTCCTGTTCGGCGCCTTCACACACCGCTCCCGCCTTTCCATCGACGACGCCATGGCGGCGCTCGAGCGGACGCCGCGTCCCACCGCCCTCCTTGCGATCGATCTTCCCGCGGCGAGCGCGCTGGGTTTCGCCCACGCGTTGCGCCTCGCGCGCCCAGGGCTGCAGGTGGAGATCCTGAGTGTCGCCCCTCACTTCCTCTGGCTCAAGCCGGACTTCCGCTCGGTCGTCGAGCGCCCGGCCGCGGACCGGGTGAGCATCCGCGCGGTCGGGACGCCTTACCTCGACTCCTACATCGAGCGTGCCTTCCTGGGGGAGCAGCCTGCGCCCCGTCCGCTGGAGCGCATCGAGCGGCGAGGAGCGACGCTTCAGGTCGTCGAGGCGGAGGGCCAGCACCTGCGGGCGTTCGAGGTGAGGCTGGACGAAGGGTTGGCGGCCGGGGCGGTGGTGATGCGGGGCGAGGGGTTCCGCCTGTTGCCTCTCATGGTCGGGGAGGGTCCGCTGGCGTCGCGCTCGAGATCCCCTTGGTACCGATCCGGACCAGCCACGCTTGCGGCCTCGTCAGGCGTTCGACGCTTCGGCGGGATGGGGCGAGACAAGCCCCAGCTCGGTGTCCGCAGCACCCGCTTCGCCCAGCAGCCGGAGAGCCGCAGCTCGGCCGGAGTTAAGCAACCGGGGCGGGAGACTCCTGCGGTAGAGGAGGGCGCTGCTCGCGAAGGTGTCCGGGCAAAGGAGGTGGATCGGAACGTCCGGATGCCGGCGGCGGAGATGCTCGACTTTATCCTCATTGTAGCGCCGGTCCTCGGCGAACCTCGAGATGTCCACGGCGAGGATCTGCTCCGGCTGGAACGGCGCCTCGAACAGTGCTTCCACCGGAAGGCGGTTTATGGGAGCGCCGTCCGACAAGTGGAACATCCGCCCTCCGCCCTGGCATCGCCAGGGAGGAAGGACACGGGGGATGGCAACGGCGCCGCGCACGGCGTCCGCGAGGCTCACGATGGGACCCTCACTGTGGCAGACGACCCGCTCGTCGCGGAGCCGGTCCCAGGCCACGATGCCGATCCGCGACACGCCATGGTGCAGCCTCTGGAACGATCCACCGGGCAGCCGTTCCATATAGTCGGGAATACGCCCTGCGCGGTGCCGCAACCGCTCACGGACCTTCCGAGGAAGCCGGCGCAGCAGGGCCCACGTGAGGAAGTGATTAGATGGGAGGTTCAGTCCCGCTTCGCGCATCGCGGGGAGGTCCATCCCGACTCCCACGTGGAACCCGATCACCGCCGCGCCCACGCTGGCCCCGACCATCTCGGAGATCCGGAAGCCGTGCTCCGCCATGACCTCGAGCACACCCACGTGCGCGACGCCGCGCACGCCGCCCGCCCCCAGAACGACGCTCAGCAGCCGGTCCGGGCGGAGACCCGACGCGTTTCTTGCCGGTGAGATCATGTCTTCCCCGTTGGGACCCCCGTGACGGGAGCTCCGTCTTCGAGTGCGGCCGCGAATCGCAGCGCGAGCGCGCTGCGGATCACTTTCTGTGTCGCGTTGTAGGGGATCTCGTCGGACGCCAGGACGAAGATCCTTCGGGGCACCTTGTAGTCGGCCAGCCGCTCCCGAGTGTGAGCGAGCAACTGGTCCGGCGTCGCCCCGGCCCCGGGACTGAGGACCGCCACCGCCGCCGGGACCTCCTGCTTTGTGAGATGCGGCAGGCCGAAGGCCACGGCGTGCTGCACGTCCTGGTGGGACGCCAACGCCCGTTCGATCTCCCCGGGGAAGACCGAGTAGCCGCCGCACTTTATCATGTCCTTCTTGCGGTCCACGAAGCGGACGAACCCCAGGCGGTCGCGGAACGCGAGATCGCCGGTGCATACCCACCCGTTCCGCAGGACCTCCTGGCCTCCCTCCTCCTCCCCGGCGTAGCCCTGCAGGGCGCTCTCGCACTTGATCCAGAGCTCGCCGACCACGCCGCGTCGCGCGGGCTTCCCCGCGTCGTCGACGATGCGCACGCGGCACCGCGGGAGCGGCAGGCCCCGGAAGGCGGCGTCCGGCCGCGACACCCATGGAGGCGAGAACCGCGCCAGCGCCGCGCCGCCCAACTCCACGCTCCCGTAGGCGTCAACGAAGACAGCCGCGCTCCGCAGAGGCCCCAGCCGCACCAGGCAGCCCCGCCGCTTGAACTCGCTGATCAGCTCCGACGGCATCCGGTCGGCGGCGGAAACCCAGGCCCGCACCGAGCTCAGGTCGAAACGGTCGAGCCCCGCCGCGGCCATGAGCCGGTACATCGTTGGGACACCCACGAAGATGGAGGCGCGTGTGCGGACGATCGCCTCCAGGATGCGCTCTGCGTCGAACTCCGAGTAGAAGTGAAGGGGCACGCCAGCCACCAGCGGCAGGAGAACGGAGACGAGCCCCATGATGTGCGCCAGCGGCAGCGCCACCACCACAGCGTGCCCCCGGAACCAGGGATAGAGCAGCGCGAGGTTCATGCGCCCCAGGATGCCGCGGGCTGTGTGCAGGGCCCCCCGCGGGCGCCCCGTGGTGCCGGAGGTGTACAGGATGATGCACACTGAGTCGGCGTTGACAACGGCCTCGTGCAGCTCCGGGAGGGATCGGGCCAGGATCTGGTCGAGCGAGAGGGCGCCGTCCGGCGCACCGGCCATGGCGCCGGCGAAGAGTAACCGCTCGATCCGTGGAAGAAGCGCTCCCCCTCCGTACGCCCGCCGGTGCACGGTGTGATCGATGATCAGAGTGAGCGCCCCGGACTCCTCCAGCGCGTCGTCTATCTCTCCGGCCTTGACCTGCGGATTGAGGGGCACGGCGACTCCACCGAGTCGCACCACAGCCAGGAGAAGAAGGAAGGAGTCGAACCGATTGCTGGTCGCGATGACGACACGGTCCCCGCGGCCCACACCCACGGCCTGCAGCGCCATCGCAAACCGGACGACGAGCTCGTGAAGGTCTCGGTAGGTCAGACGCTCTCTTCCGCAGATCCCCCAATCCAGCGGCTCGTGCAGGTGGACCACGGTGCGATCCCCGTGCAGCGCCACGAGCGTGTCGGTCAGGTCCGCGAGCGACAGGTCTTTCGCGGCGAACCATCGCAAGCGTTTCCACATCGCCGCGGGCAGCGATATGGCCCGCTCCGCCCCGCCGGCCTCCTCGCACGCCGCGGCGGCGCGGGGGACCGTCACGCTAGCCATGGGCCTCCCCTTTCGCCGCGGGCCCGGCGATGGCCTTTCGTCCCCAATCGCTTTCGATGCAGTACTTGAAGAGACGATGCACGTAGTCCAGCACGCCGGGGATCACGACGGCCGAGCCCGCCAGCAGCTCCTGCGTTCCCGTGGTGTCGAACCGTGGGTTGGCGACGAAGTACGGGACGTAGTGCTCCCCCGCACGAACCACCTGGCGTAGGGATCCGTAGGTCGCGTGCCGGAGCAGCGGGTGGACAACCCGCATCCACCAGGCCGGGTTCACAAAGCGGACCGGCTTGTTGTCGGGAAACATCTCGAGAAGGACGTGGGCCATCTCGCCGAGGGTCGTCGACCCTGCCGGCCCCGCCGCCACGTGGAAGCATCGTCCCAGGCTCTCCTCCCGTGCCCGGAGGGCCAGGATCGCGTCCCGCACGATGTTCACCGGCACCAGATCGATAGGAGCTGCCGGGTGTCCCGGGCAGGTGCGCCACAGGCCACGCGCGTAGACGCGTGCCGGCCAGTAGATCATCTGGAAGCTCGATGTGCGGCCGGTCTCTTGCTCTCCCACGATGATGCTCGGGCGGAAGATGCACGTGGGCATCTCACTCGCTGCCTCGCGAACCGCTTGTTCCGCTTCGAACTTGGTGCGCTCGTAG
This sequence comes from Acidobacteriota bacterium, assembly GCA_045402695.1. GTDB lineage: Bacteria > Acidobacteriota > Polarisedimenticolia > JACPZX01 > DASXTC01 > JAWPNA01. The sequence continues at coordinate 4,311 of JAWPNA010000080.1, read as the reverse complement.
ATGTTTCTGTGGCCGAGCCGTCCGTCGAGCTCCGATTCTCCCACCAGGTCGATCCGCCGGCCCGCGACGAAGGCGGTGCTGACGTGGTCGAAGCGCGTCACGCCGCCGCGCCGCTGCCGCGCGCGGGCCAGGTCGAGGATCGCCCGCGTGCCGCCCACGTTGATCGCCCGGGCCTCGTCCAGCGGCCGGCCGAATCGCACGTCGGCCGCCGCGTGCAGGAACTGATTGCAGCGCGTCAGGACAAGATCCCGGTCCGCGGAGCTCAGACCGAGGCCCGGTTCGCTCAGGCTTCCTCGACAGATGGCGATCCGGTCCTCACCGGCCGATTGCAGGAGTCCCGGAAACACCGCCCGGACCCTCTGCCGCGCCTCCTCCCCGTCGGCCCCACGGACCAGGAGCACCAAGTCCGTCCCCGCGCGCAGCATCCCCTCCACGAGCTGCCTTCCTAAGAAACCGGTTCCTCCGGTGACGAAGGTCGCCATCTGCTGCCCTCAGACGGCCGGCACGCGGCCGCCGGAGAATGGATGCGCCGCGGCCGCAGGCTCGTACCGCTCACGCATCGCCGCGTCGTCCCCACGCACGAGGCCATCGAGGGCCCGCGCGGCAAGGCGGGGCCCGTCGTAGCGCGCGATGGCCTGCCGGATCCTCTCCGCGTTTCGGCGGTAGGCGGGCTCCGCCGTGACTTCCTCCACCGCCCGCCGCAACGACTCGCCGGTCAACTCCCGAGGGCGCACCTTCCGTCCGACCCCTGCGTCCTCGCAGAGCTGGATCTGCACCTGCTGGTCAACGTGATCCGGGATGCCCACGACCGGCACTCCTGCCATCAGGGCCTGGTAGATGGTGCCGCTCCCACCGTGATTCACCGAGACGTCGGCGCGGTCGAGGATCGGGAGCCCAGGGGCGAAAGAGGTCACGAAAAAGTTGGGCGGCAGAGCCCCGTCGGCCGGGCGCAGGTCACCCGTGGTCATCACGACCTGGAACTCGGTCCCCACGAACGCCTCCCGCACCGCCTCGAAGAAAGTCGCCCGTCCCGTGGAGCCCAGCGAGACGTAAACCGTGCGCCGCCCTGGAACCAGCCCATCGAGCCAGGCCGGCTCGGGCAGCGGAGGGTTCCACAGGATTGGCCCGACGAAACGCGCCGTGTCGGCCAGACCGTCGGCGGGGCAGAACTCCGGAACGTCGGCGAGGAGCGTGAGATCCCCTTCGACGATATCCAGAAGATCGCTGGTTCGGAAATCGCGGTGCCCGCTCCGCAGCCGCCACCATTTGTACGGTAGCGCCCAGTACCAGAGCGCGGCGGCCTTGAAGTGCGGCAGGGCCCGGGCCGCGCGGTCCTCCCCCAGGAGGGTCGTCAGGACGTGATCGTCGAGCGCACGCAGCCGGTGCCGAAACCAACGAGTCCAGGAGGCGTTGACCACCGAGACGTATGGGACATCGCAGTCAAGTGAGGCGGCGCGCAGCGACCAGTGCATGTCCCCCACGACCACGTCGGGCCGGCGGCGCCGGATTGCTTCTGCGTCCGCGCGGATGGAGCGCGCCACCACGCGGTGCCACCAGATCGGATCGACGAGTCCGGCTCTCCGGGCCAGGTGCAGTGTCTCCTCCCGCGCCACGCCGAAGCACTCGTCCACCTCGAAGCCCGCCTCCCGCGCCAGCCGCAGGTAGGGACCCTCTCCTGCGAAGCGCACCTCGCACGGGAAGTCCCGCCGCAGGACCTTTGCGATCTCGAGGAGACGGGACACGTGCGCGAGAAACCCGCCGTCCGGGAACATCAGGACCCGATAACGCCCTCCTCTCTCCGGCGATCCGGGATCCCCGCGCCGGCCCGCCCGCAGGGGCGGCGGGTCCGTATCGGCGAAAGCGGGCTGTCTGGTGTCGAATCCGATCAAAACGTGAGTCTCCCTGATCCTTACAGCCACCGCGCGGGGTCTTGTAGGACCTCGCGGAAGCGCTCGACGAATCGACCCGCACTCTCTCCGTTCAGCTTCCGGTGGCTGCCATGAATGCAGAACCGGGCGCCCTTGCGGGTCGCGAGTCGTCCGTCGGGCTGAAGCTCGACGCGTTCTCTGATCGCCCCGCACATGAGAAGGAGCTCCGCCACGACGGGGACCTGAGCGGCGTCAATCCCGAAGCGGTCGAGGACCGAGATCTGGATGGTGCCCACAGCGCGCCGGCGCCGGCGCGGGCTCGCGAACCATGCCTGGATCAGCAGCCGCCGGAGGGGAGGGAACGGGAACAACCACAGGTAGCGGTCGACCAGCTCCCGCATCCGGGCATCCCCCGCCAGCGCCTTCCTCGCCTTCTCCCGGAGCTCGGCGGCAAGCTCCTCCAGCGACTTACTCTCGGCAGCCCGGAGCACTGTCACGGGGGCCAGCATGCCGTCACCCTGGACCGAGACGCCCACGTCGGCGGATCCCGGCTCGATCACTCCGAATGGCCCGTACATGCGGTGGGCCCGCGGCGACGCCGTTGCTGCCAGGGCGGCCGCCTTCGCGAACAGGGAAACAAAGGTGAGCCGGATGCCGTCGGCGTGCCGCTCGCGGAGAAACCAATCGGCCGCGTCGAGGTCGACCCAGAACTCTCCCACGACCACGGGCCGCGTGAAGACGCGCAGGATGTCGCGCTCCAGGGCCTCGATGGGACGCAGGCGCCGGTGCACGTCGCCCGCTGCAGTCCGCTGCACTGACGGGATGGCTTCGGTTCCTGCCGGCAGGGATCCGTCGGTCCCTGTCGACGGCTCTGAATCCATTGATGGCGATGCTGGGGCGGCAGCCGCCCGGGGCGGCTGGACAGCCCCACGGGGAGTCGTCATCGGGTCCAGAAGCCGCCCCCGCGCAAGCCCTGCGACGGAGCGCCGAGCCTCGCGCTCGCGCGACGAGCTTGGGCCCTCTCCGGGAGGAGCCGGTCCATGCCTAGGCGTCGGAACGAACGTGAGGCCATCGCGGGGCTCCCTGAAACCGGTAAAGTGGCGAGAAAAAAACTTTTATACCCTGAAAAGCTGCGTCAGTCAATGGATCAGAGGGGTGTTCGGGAAGAATCTCATGGTCGCCCCTGGCGCCTTCCGGAACAACCGAGAGCTCGGGACCTCGAGTCGAAGACCTCCCTCGTCCCCCGCCGGCCATTCACCCCGGTGCAGGACGGGCCGGCGGGATCTACTTGTCCAGCTCGAGCTTGATGTTGATCTCGTGGTCGGCGACGATGCGGATCCTCTCTTCCCACTGGTCGCCGTCCGGGGTCTCGAGTCGGATCTTGTGGGCTCCAGGCAGCAGGTGCAGCGTTCCCGGCGTGCCGTCAAAATCATCCACCACGCCGCGCAGCTCGCCCCCCACGTACACCTTCGTCGCCTCCGGTGTGACGTCAAAGTCAATGGCTCCGTGCGGGCGGCCCGAGACCATGATGGGGGCGACGCGGACCGGTCTGCCCACGACGATCCGGTGGCCCACCCAGACATGGCGGTGGACGTAGTGAACGCGATGTCCGCGGGCCGCGGGGCCTGGAGCGATTTCAACGACCAGGGCCGACAGAACCGCGCATGCAGCCACAGAGAGTGCTTTCCTCATGGTTCACCTCCCAATGGTTTCTTTCTCCACAGGTCCTTCCGGGACAGACAGGCCAGCGTGGCCTTCATTTGATCCATCATCATACGCTTGCCGGAAAGCCCCGAGAAGACTAACTTTGGGAATCAGCAGCGCCGCATGGCGGCACGAGGGGAAAGACATGACGATGAAAGGCGTGGTCCTCGCCGGCGGTTCCGGCTCGCGCCTCGACCCACTCACCCGTGTCACCAACAAGCACCTGCTGCCCGTCAACACCAAGCCGATGATCTTCTATCCGCTGGAGGCGTTGCGCGACTCGGGCGTCGAGGAGATCCTGATCGTAACGGGGGGCAACGACCCGGGCGATTTCCTCCGCCTGCTCGGCGACGGCAAGGAGCTGGGCGTGCGCCACATCGAGTACGCCTACCAGCAGGGAAACGGCGGCATCGCGCACGCGCTGGCGCTGGCGGAACACTTTGCGGCCGGCGGCACCATCTGCGTCATGCTCGGGGACAACATCGTGCACAAGGTGTTCCGCTCGTCGGTGGAGACATTCGACAAACAAAGCACGGGGGCGCGCATTCACCTCAGCCCGGTGGCCGCCCCGCAGCGGTTCGGCGTCCCCCGGTTCGACGGCGAGCGACTCGTGGGGATCGTCGAGAAGCCCGCCAACCCTCCCAGTCGGTACGCCGTGACAGGCATCTACATGTATGACGCCCGGGTGTTCGAGGTCATCAGAACCATACAGCCGTCGGCGCGCGGCGAGCTGGAGATC
>JAWPNA010000273.1:0-19013 GCA_045402695.1 Acidobacteriota bacterium | reverse complement strand
GCCAACCGCATGCGGCTCTCCTCCGTCTAACCGATGACTGCGCGGCAGCGTAACACAGAGCAGAGCCCGGGCCTGGTGGGGCCTTGAATGTGTCCGGATGTGGGATCGCGCGGTCCCGGCAACGGACAGCTCATCCACCTTCTTCGGTGGCCTCGCCTTGATGAAGTCGCGGTGGGTCAGCGACTTCGGCGGCGGGCGGCCACTGGTACGGGCCTTGATACAGGCCCCGGTTGTCTGGAGATCCATCGCTTCCGGACCTGGGAGGACCCATGGACATCGCCCGGCCATCTCAGGCCGGCCGCCGCATGAAGCGGCGCGCGGCCATCGGCATCGGAAGCGTCATCGTCATCGCCGCCATCACGGTGGGCCTTTCGCGCCTCGAGCCCGCGGCCCCGACGGTCGAGCAGGGCACGCTCTGGTTCGACACGGTCAAGCGCGGCTCCATGCTGCGCCAGGTGCGCGGCTCCGGCACGCTGGTGCCGGAGGAGATCCGCTGGATCCCGGCCACCACCGATGGACTGGTCGAGCGCATCCTCGCCCTGCCGGGCAAGACCGTCAGTCCCGACTCCATCCTCCTCGAGCTGAGCAATGCGGAGCTGGTGCTGGCCGCCAGCGACGCCGAGTCCGAGCTGAAGGCGGCGGAGGCCGAGCTGACCAACCTGCGCGTCCAGCTCCAGAGCCAGTCCATGGCGCAGCAGGCCGAGGCCGCCCGTGTCGCGGCCGACCACCACCAGGCCAGGCTGCAGGCCGAGGCCGACGCCGCGCTCGCCAAGGAAGGCCTCATCGCCGAGCTCACGTTGAAGCTGTCCACGGTCAGGGCGCAGGAGCTGGAGGGCCGTGCGGAGATCGAGCGCCGGCGGCTCGAGATCGTCTCGGAGTCCTCCGCGGCCCAGATGGCCGTGCAGCAGGCCCGCGTGGACCGTCTGCGCTCCGCGCATCAGCTCCGCCGCGCGCAGGTGGAGGGGCTCAGAGTGCGCGCCGGGACTGAAGGCGTCTTGCAGCAGGTGCCCGTGGAGGTGGGCCAGCGGGTCGCCGCCGGCACCAACCTGGCCCGCGTGGCCGAGCCGGGACACCTGAAGGCCGAGGTCCGGATCGCGGAGACTCAGGCGCGCGACATCCAGATCGGCCAGACAGCCTCGATCGACACACGCAACGGGATCATCCCGGGCCACGTCACGCGCATCGACCCGGCGGTGCAGAACGGCACCGTCACCGTTGACGTGGCGCTCGAAGGGCCGCTCCCGAAGGGGGCGCGCCCCGACCTCACCGTCGACGGCACGATCGAGCTCGAGAGGCTGGAGAGCATTCTGTACGTGGGCCGGCCTGCCTTCGGCCAGGAGCGCAGCACGGTCGGCCTGTTCAAGGTGGCGGCGGGTGGCGGCGCCGCCTCCCGCGTCCAGGTGAAGCTTGGACGCAGCTCCGTCAACACGATCGAGATTGTCGAGGGCCTCAACGAGGGCGATCGGGTGATCCTGTCGGACATGTCGGCATGGGATGCTTTCGATCGTGTCCGCCTGAACTGAGGCCCGACCACGTTTCACGAAAGGAGCGCAGAAGATGACGACGTCAGGGCAGCACCTGATACGGCTCGAGGGCGTGACCAAGGTCTTCTATACGGACGAGGTGGAGACGCACGCCCTGTCGGGAATCCACCTCGAGATCAGGCAGGGCGAGTATGTCTCCATCGCCGGCCCCTCCGGCTGCGGCAAGTCCACGCTGCTCTCGCTGCTGGGACTGCTCGACTCGCCCTCCGAAGGGACCTACCTGCTCAACAGCAAACCCGTCCAAGGACTCAACCTGGCCGAGCGCGCGCGCATCCGCAACCGCGAGATCGGATTCATCTTCCAGAGCTTCAACCTGATCGGCGACCTGACGGTCTTCGAGAACGTGGAGCTGCCGCTCACGTACCGCGGGACGAAGTCCTCCGATCGCGCCGCGCGCGCCAACGAGGCTCTCGAGAAAGTAGGCATGGCGCACCGCGCCAAGCATCTGCCCAGCCAGCTTTCCGGGGGCCAGCAGCAGCGGGTGGCCGTGGCCCGCGCGCTGGTGGGCAGCCCGCTCATCCTGCTGGCCGACGAGCCCACGGGCAATCTCGACTCGCGCAACGGCGACGCGGTCATGGGCCTGCTGCAGGAGCTGCACCGCGGCGGCGCCACCATCTGCATGGTGACGCACGACCAGCGGTTCGCGCGCCACGCCGACCGCACCATCCATCTTTTTGACGGACGCGTCGTGGAAGAGACCGTCGGAGTCTCGTGATGGATGGGCTCTGGAAGGACCTCCGATACGGCACGCGACTCCTTGCCGCGCGCCCCGGGTTCACGATCGTCGCGGTCCTGACCCTCGCTCTCGGCATCGGCGCGAACACCGCGATCTTCAGTGTCATCAACACGGTCCTGCTCCGCCCGCTTCCCTACAAGGACCCAGGGCGGCTCGTCGGCGTCTGGGACATCCAGCCGCAACTCGACAAGGCCCCGGCGTCGTATCCCGAGTTCCTCGACTGGCGCGAGCAGAAAAACGTCTTCGAGGAGTTGGGCGCCCACTTCGACACATCTTTCGCGCTGACCGGCCGCGGGGATCCGGAAAGCCTCGCGGGGCTCAGGATGTCCGCGAACCTGCTGCCCATGCTGGGGCTCCAGCCTGCGGCAGGACGCGGCTTCGCGCCCGAGGAGGAGCCGAGGCAGGCGGAGCGAGTCGCCCTGATCGGCTACAGCCTCTGGCAGCGGCGCTTCGGCGGACTGCGCGACGTCATCGGAGAATCGATCACGCTCGACGGTGAGAGCTTTACCGTGGTCGGAGTCCTGCCTCGCGACTTCAGGTTGGGCGGCAACCCCGACGTCGCGGTGCCGCTCCGTCTCGACATCGAGATCTCGCCGCGCGGCCTTCATTACATCGACGTCCTGGGGCGGCTCCGCGAAGGCATCACGCTGCCGCAGGCCCGCGCCGAGATGGATGCCTTCACCGCGCGGCTGCGGGCGGAAGACAAGACCGATCACGGCGCCGGCATGGAGATCCTGCAAGAGCAGATCGTCGCGGGCGTCCGCCCGACTCTCTTGATCTTCCTGGGCGCGGTGGGTTTCGTGCTGTTGATCGCCTGCACAAACGTGGCCAACCTCCTGCTCGCGCGCACGGCGGCGCGGCAGAAGGAGATCGCCGTCCGCCTCGCACTGGGGGCGGGGCGCGCTCGACTGGCGCGCCAGTTTCTCACCGAGAGCTGCCTGCTGGCATTGATGGGCGGAGCCGCCGGCATCGTGCTGGCCTGGTGGGGAATCGACCTGATGGCCACGGTCACCGGCACCGGCATCCCGCGGCTCAGGGAGCTGCGCCTGGACGGGACGGTGCTTGCCTACACCGCGGGGCTGTCGGTGCTCACGGGCTTGCTGTTCGGGACGGCGCCGGCGCTCAGCGCCGCGTCCTCGGATCTGCACGCGACCCTCAAGGAGGCCGGCCGCCACCCCGGCACCGGCTCGGGGCGGCAGCGCCTTCGCGCGGCGCTGATCGTGCTGGAGGTGGCGCTCTCGATGATCCTCCTGATCGGCGCCGGGCTGCTGATCCGCAGCTTCTCGAGCCTGCTGAACGTGGGCAAGGGGTTCGATCCGGATCGGGTGGTCGCCGTGCAGATCGTGCTCAAACCCTCGCGGTACCCCGAGCGCTCCGATCAGGCGCGGTTTTTCGACCAGGTGCTGGCGCGCGTCCAGTCGCTGCCGGGCGTGGAGGCGGCCAGCCTGGTGAGCCGCGTCCCACTAGGCGGCGGCAACACCAACGGCGACTTCCTGATCGAGGGCAAGTCGTTTCCGCCCGGCCAGTCGCCTCTCGCCGATTTGCGGCTGGCGGGCCCCGATTATTTTCGCGTGATGAGAATCCCGGTGCTGGCGGGAAGGTCGTTCACGAGCCAGGACGGCCCCGACTCCCTCAAGGTGGCCATCGTCAACGAGACGTTCGCCCGTCGCTTCTTCGCCGGCGAGGACCCGATCGGCAGGCGGATCGACGCCGAATGGGGCACCGACGGGTGGCAGGTGGTGGTGGGGGTGGTGGGCGATGTCAAACATGAAGGACTCGATCAGGCAATCAACGCAGAGATCTACCTCCCCTTCACGCAGCGGCCGGACAGGAGCTTGACGATCGTGGCCAGGTCGGCGTCATCCGCCGCGGCGCTGGCCGGCCCCGTGCGCCAGCAGGTTCTTGCGGTGGACAAGGACCAGCCGGTGACCAGGGTGAGGACGATGGACGAGGTCGTCGCCGCGTCGGTGAAGAGCCGCCGGCTCGCGATGTCGCTGGCGGGAGTGTTCGCCGGCTTCGCCCTTTTCCTCTCCGCGGTGGGGATCTACGGAGTCCTCTCGTTCTCCGTGGCGCAGCGCACTCACGAGATCGGGATCCGCATGGCGCTGGGCGCCCGCCGCCAGGATGTGCTGGCCATGGTCCTCCGCCACGGCATGTCGCTGACGGGCCTGGGGGCGGCGCTGGGGCTGGCAGGAGCGGCCGGGATGACGCGATTGATGTCCAGTCTCCTGTTCGGGATCAGCCCCATCGACCCCGTCACATTCACCGGGATCCCCCTGGTGCTCGCCACGGTCGCGCTGTTGGCGATGTATCTCCCGGCGCGCCGGGCGACGCGCGTTGATCCGATGGTGGCCCTCAGGTACGAATAGGAGAAGAGATGCAGAGTCTCGCGCAGGATCTTCGCTACGGAATCCGGATGCTCCTGAAGGCGCCCGGCTTCACGCTGGTCGCCGTGCTCACGCTCGCCCTCGGCATCGGCGCCAACACGACGATCTTCTCCTGGATCAACGAGATCATCCTGCACCCGATCGCCGGCGTCTCCGACCCCGACCGGCTGGTTGTCTTCACCCCCACGTCAGCCGACGGCGGCGACTTCAGCCTTTCCTATCCCGACTACCTGGAGTTTAAGGACCGCGCCCGATCACTTGCGGGCCTGACCGCGTACGACCTGCAGGCCATGAACTTCGGCGGCCAGGAAAGGCCGGAGCGCGTGTGGGGGATGGTCGTCTCGGGCAATTACTTCGACGTGCTGGGCGTGAAGGCGCTCGCGGGACGAACCTTCCTTCCCGAGGAGGACAAGGTCCCCGGCGCGGATGCCGTGGTGGTCGTCAGCCACAGTCTCTGGCTGCGCCGGTTCGGCGGAGATCCCGGAATCGTCGGCAAGACGATCACGCTCAACAACCACCCCTTCACGCTCATCGGCGTCACGCCGCCCGAGTTCCACGGCAACTACGTGGGGCTCGACTTGGAGGCGTGGGTGCCGCTCATGATGCAGGAGCGGATGGTGCAGGGCGCCGGCCTTCTGATACAGCGCGGCAACCACTGGCTCGACTCGATGGCCAGGCTCGCCCCGGGCGTCACGCGCGCGCAGGCGCAGTCCGAGGCGCGCAACATCGCGGAGCAGATCGGCCGCGAGTTCCCGCAGACGGGCAAGGGTATGGGCGTCGTGCTTTCCTCACTCTCGCAATCGGACGCCGGACGGATCCTGGGGCCAGTGCTGCTCGTGCTGCTGGGCGTGGTGGCCGTCGTGCTGCTCATCGCCTGCGCCAACGTGGCCAACTTGACGCTGGCGCGGGCCACGGCGCGCGCACGGGAGACCACGATACGAGCGGCGCTGGGAGCGGGGCGCGGGCGCCTCATCCGCCAGCTTCTCACCGAGAGCTTGATGCTGTCGCTGCTGGGCGGAGCGGCCGGGTGGCTCATGGCTCTCTGGACCTCCGGTCTGCTATCGGCTCTGGTGCCGCCCACGGGACTTCCGGTCGGGCTCAAGATCCATCTCGACTGGAGCGTCTTCGGGTTCACGCTGATCGTCTCCATGGTCACCGGCGCGCTGATCGGGCTGATCCCGGCGCTCCAGGCCACGCGCATCGATCTGGCGGGGGCGCTGAAGGATGAGGCCGGCGCGCTGGCCGGTGGACGGCGCAAGTCACGCCTGCGCGGCTCCCTGGTTGTGGCGCAGGTCGGCCTCTCGCTGGTGCTGCTGATCTGCGCCGGCCTCTTGGCGAGGAGCCTGAGCCAGGCGCGGTCGTTCGATCCCGGCTTCAGGAGCAAGGGTGTGCTGCTTGCTTCCCTGGATCTCTTCCCGAACGGCTACGACGAGACGCGCGGTCCGATGCTTCTCGCCCAGGTCCTCGAGCGCGCGCGGGCGTTGCCTGGCGTGAAGAACGTCACCCTGGCCCGCAAGATCCCGCTCGGCGTGCAGGGAACCAGCTCGACCTCGTTTACGATCGAAGGCCGCCAGCCCGCGCCGGCCGAGTCTCCGCAGGCCTACTACAACAACGTCGGGCCCGATTACTTCGCCACGCTGGAGATCCCGGTGTTCCGCGGGCGAGAGTTCACCCCTAGCGACGACCGTGAAGCCCTCACCGTGGCCGTCATCAACGAGGCGCTGGAGCAACGCTACTGGCCAGAGGGAGACGCCCTGGGCAAGAGGATCGGGATCTTCGGCAAGTGGGCGACGGTGGTGGGCGTGGCCCGCACCATCAAGCACAAGTCGCTCGACGAACGCCCGGCACCTTACGTCTATCTACCGGTCCTACAGTTCTACCGCACCGACACGACTCTGCACGTGCGCGCCTCGACCGATCCATTGAGTCTGGCCGCGTCGGTCACGCAGGAGATCCAGAGGCTCGACCCGGAGTTGCCGGTCTTCGGGGTGAGGACGCTGGAGGCAAGCACTTATGCGGCCATGATCCCTCAGCGGATCGGCGGGATGCTGCTGGGAGCATTCGGCCTGCTGGCCCTGTTGATGGCGGCCGTGGGCCTCTACGCCATGCTGGCCTTCAGCGTGAGCCAGCGCACCCGCGAGATCGGCATCAGGCTGGCGCTGGGCGCAAGGCCGGCCGACATCCTCCTGATGACGATCAGCCAGGGGATGCGGATGACGCTCGCCGGCGCCGTCCTCGGCCTGCTCGTCTCCTTCGGCGTCACGCGCCTGCTCTCGAGCCTGTTGTTCGGCGTTTCATCCGCCGACCCGCTGACGTTCGCCGGCGTCCCTCTCCTGCTGGGAGCGGTGGCGTTGTTCGGCTGCTACATCCCCGCGCGCCGCGCCACGCGCGTCGATCCGACCACAGCGCTGAGGTACGAGTAGGAGGCACGATGGAGATGCTCTGTCGGGACACCAGGACCGTGCCGGAAGTGGGTGCCGTGCCGGAAGTGGGTGCCGCGCGCGCCTTGATTGCCGATGACGAGCCGGACGTCCTAGAAGCGCTCAGCCTCCTGCTCAAGAGGGAGGGTTACCAAATCCACACTGCCGTCTCGCCCCTGGCGGTGATCAAAGCCCTCGAAGCGCAGGACTTCGATCTCCTCCTGATGGATCTCAACTACGCGCGCGACACGACATCCGGGCGCGAAGGGCTCGATCTGCTGGCGCAAGTCCACGCACTCGACTCAACGCTGCCCGTGGTGGTCATGACCGCCTGGAGCAACGTCGAGCTCGCGGTCGAGGCGATCCACAGAGGCGTGGGTGACTTCGTGCAGAAGCCATGGGACAACGCCCGGCTGCTGACGATCCTGCGCGATCAGATCGCGCAGGGCCGTGCTCATCGCAGGAATCAGAAGCTGGACGCATCGCTCGCCATCATCAGCGAGGAGATCGCGCATGCTCGCGACATGCAGAGAGGGCTCCTGCCGCGCGAGACGCCACAGTTGCGAGGGTTCACGATCGCCGGACTCTGGCAGCCTGCGCTCGTCGTGAGCGGTGACTATTACGATGTCCTGAAGTTCGATGATGATCACGCCGCGTTCTGCATCGCCGACGTGGCGGGCAAGGGCATGTCGGCCGCGTTGCTGATGTCGAACCTGCAGGCGGCGGTGAGGGCGTGCGCCTCGGCCTCGATGCAGCCAAGCGATTTGTGCGCGCGCGTCAATCGGATCATCTGCGACAACATCCCTTCAGACCGGTTCATCAGCTTGTTCTACGGTCTTCTCGACGCCTCGACGCGCCGGCTCGTCTACGCTGGCGCGGGCCACAATCCACCGATTCTATTGCGCCGAGACGGCACGCATCTCCGCCTGCTTTCCGGTGGGCGCGTCCTCGGCATCGCCTCCGAGTGGAGCTGCCGGCAGGACGATGTGACGCTCGAACCGGGAGATCGCCTCGTGCTGTTCACCGACGGCGTCACGGAGGCGCGCGACGAACGCGACATGGAGTTCGGCGAGCCGCGTTTGATGGAACTGCTGGCCGGCAGCAGACACCTCCAGCCGGCCGCAATCAATGAGCGGATCGCCGCGGCCCTGGCGAGGTTTTGTCCCGGGGGCACTCAGGACGACGTGACCGTGCTGACGGTGGCGGTGCGCGCGGAAGCGTCCGCGTCCGAGGAGCGCTGATCATGGAGACGATCTGGCAGGACCTCAAGTATGGCGCGCGGATGCTCTTCAAGAGCCCCGCCTTCACGGCGATCGCGGTCGCCACCCTCGCCCTCGGCATCGGCGCCAATACGGCCATCTTCAGCGTGGTGAATGGAGTGCTACTGCGGCCGCTCCCCTACGAGGAACCGGAACGGCTGGTCATCGTCTGGGGGCAGCTCCTGAAGTGGGGCCTCCCCCAGCTCAGCGTCTCCCAGCCGGAGTTCGTGGACTACAAGAAGGAGACGAGCCTCTTCTCGAGCATCGGCGCCCACGCCTTCGTCAGCTTCAACATCTCGGGCGGCGACAAGCCTGAGTGGGCGCAGGGCGCGAGGGTCTCCTCCGAGTTGTTCTCGACCCTGGGCGTGCCCCCCGTGATCGGCCGCGGGTTCTTGGCCGAGGAGGAGAAGCCGGGCGCGGCGCGGGTGGCCGTGCTGAGCCAAGGCTTGTGGACGAGGCGCTTCGGAGGAGAGACCGGCGCGCTGGGCAAGAAGGTGATCATCGACGGATTGCCCCACACGATCGTCGGCGTCATGCCGGCGGGGTTCGCCTACCCGAGCTCATCGGTCGAAATCTGGACGCCGCTGACGATCGATTTGGCCGACAACGACCGCGGTTCGCACTATCTCAGGGTCGTCGCGCGACTGAGGCCCGGAATTGAGCTCCCACGCGCCGCGGCGGAGATCAGCACCGTCGCGCGGCGGCTGGAGGAACAATATCCCGACAATTACAAGGACGGCGGGTGGGGCATCAACCTCGTCCCTCTTCAAGAGGAGCTGGTCGGGCGGACGCGTCCGGCGCTTCTCGTCCTCCTGGCGGCCGTCGGCTTCGTGCTGCTGATCGCCTGCGCCAACGTGGCCAACCTGATGCTCGCGCGGGCCTCCGAACGCGAGAGAGAGGTGGCCATCCGCACCGCCTTGGGAGCCGGTCGCGCGCGCCTGATTCGCCAGCTTCTGACGGAGAGCTGCCTGCTGGCGGCCGGAGGCGGCGCGCTGGGACTGCTGCTGGCTTTCTGGGGCGTGGATGCGGTACTCGCGTTCGGTTCGACCCATTTGCCGCGCGCCGGAGAGGTCGCGATCGACGGAGGGGTTCTGCTCTTCACGCTCGGCGTTTCGCTCCTCACCGGACTGGCCTTCGGTCTCGCTCCGGCCGTGCAGATCTCGCGCCCCCATCTGAACGAGGCGCTGAAGGAAGGCGGCGGCCGCGCCTCCGCCGGAGGCCGCGGCAGGCGCATCCGCGACATCCTGGTCGTGTCGCAGGTGGCGCTGTCGCTCGTGCTTCTTGTGGGGGCCGGATTGATGATCCTCAGCTTCTCGAGGCTCCTGAGCGTCGACCCAGGGTTCGATGCCCACAACGTCCTGACCACGCGGCTTCGCCTCACTCCTGCACGGTACGCCGAGCCGGAGCAGGTGTCGTCGTTCTACACTCGGCTCCTCGAACGTGTGTCGGCGCTGCCGGGCGTCATGGTCGCCGGCGCGGTCTCCGAGCTGCCGATGGGCGATTCGTACTCCTCTGGAACGATCTCGGTCGAGGACCACCTCGGGGACAAGGACAACGAAAGCCTGGAGGCCGATCAACGCTCGATCAGCATCGAGTATTTCCGGGCAATGCGTGTCGCCCTTCTCGAGGGCCGCTGGTTCACGGCGCAGGATGACGGGCAGGCCCCCGGCGTGGCCATCATCGACGAGAGGATGGCACGGCGCTACTGGCCGGACCAGGAGCCGCTCGGCAAACGGATCAAGATCGGAGGCGCGGACTCGACCAGCCCCTGGCTCGCGATCGTGGGCGTGGTGAAGCACGTCAAGCAGTTCGGCCTCGACGTCGAGGGGCGCGAGCAGGTCTACTTCCCCCTTGCCCAGCGGCCCAGCCTCGCGATGACCCTGGCCATCCGCGCTGACCTCAATCCGGAGAGATTGCCTGCGGTCGTTCAGCAGGCCGTCCTAGAACTCGACGCTGAGCAGCCGCTTTTCGCGGTCAAGACGATGGAGCGTGTTGTGGCCGACACCGTCGCCGACGCGCGGTTCAGCCTCTTCCTGCTGTGCGCATTCGCCGCGGTGGCGCTGGCGCTCGCCGCCGTGGGGATCTACGGCGTGATGGCCTATTTGGTGAGCCAACGAAACCACGAGATCGGCATCCGGATGGCCCTGGGGGCGCAGCATCGGCAGATTCTGAGGCTCGTGCTGCGCGCGGGGATGGGCCTGACGCTGGGCGGACTGGCGATCGGGCTGGCGGCCGCGTTCCTTCTCACGCGCCTGATGACGAGCCTGCTGTTCAACGTGAGCGCCGCCGACCCGATGACTTTTCTGGCCATGTCCCTGCTGCTGGGCTCCGCCGCGCTGCTGGCCTGCTACATCCCCGCCCGCCGCGCGACGAAGGTGGACCCGATCGTGGCGCTGAGATACGAGTAGGAGTACGAATGAGGATCCTCTGGAGAGACCTTCGTTTCGGCTCGCGGATGTTGGTCAAGAGCCCGGGCTTCACCTGCCTCGCGGTCCTCACGCTGGCGCTCGGGATCGGAGCCAACTCGGCCATCTTCAGCGTGGTCAACGCGGTATTGCTGAGCCCTCTGCCCTGGAGGGAATCCGGACGGCTGGTGCGACTCTGGGAGAGCAACCCCCAACGCGGTTGGCCACGTTTCTCCACATCCGGCCCGAACTTCCTCGACTGGGTCGAGCAGAACAGATCCTTCGAGATCATGGCCGGCTGGCGGTTCATGAGCTTCAACCTCACCGAAGGCGGTGAGGCCGAGCGGGTCGAAGGCGGAGCCGGCTCGGCGGGGCTTCTATCGATGCTGGGCGTCGCGCCCGCGCTCGGGAGAGGTTTTATGCCCGAGGAGGACAAGCCGGGCGGCGGATGCGTCGCCCTTTTGGGACACGCCCTCTGGCAGCGCCGGTTCGAATCCGATCCGAGGATCCTCGGCAGGGCGATCACCATCGATGGCGAAGGCTGCACGGTGGTGGGAGTGCTTCAGGAGGCCATGCAATGGATCGGGGAGACGGACGTGATCGTTCCTCTCGGCCCGCGCCTGGATCGCAACCGCGGCAATCACGTGCTCCTCGCGTTCGGCAGACTCAAGAAAGGCGTCTCCCTGCTTCAGGCTCAGGGCGACATGGAGGGCGTCGCCCGGCGGCTGGAGAAGCAGTACCCCGACTCCAATGCAGGGTGGGGCGTGGCCACGGCGACCTTCCGCGATTGGATCATCGGGCCGGATGTGACGCGGGCGCTGTTCGTGTTGGGCGCGGCCGTTGCGGCCGTCCTTCTGATCGCCTGCGCCAACGTCGCCAACCTGATGCTGGCGCGCGCAGCGGCGCGGCGGTCCGAGATCGCGGTGCGCACGGCTTTGGGCGCCAGCCGCTTCCGCGTCGTCCGCCAGCTTCTCGCGGAGTGCCTGCTGCTCTCGTTGATAGGAGGAGTGATCGGTCTGCTGCTCGCCATGTGGGGTGTCGACCTGCTGCGGACGCTCGGGCCCCGGAACATCCCGCGGCTCGACGAGGTCGGACTCGACGGCCGAGCGCTCGCCTTCACGTTGGGGCTGTCTCTGCTCACGTCGATCTTCTTCGGTTTGATCCCCGCGTTGCAGGCTTCCCGCCCCGATCTGACCGAATCACTGAAGGACGGCGGCCGCGGCACGGACGGGTCCTCGTCGCGGCAGAGGTTGAGGGGCGCCCTCGTCATGATCGAAGTTGCGCTGTCACTGGTGCTGCTGATTGGCGCCGGGCTGCTGCTTCGCAGCTTTCAGCGCTTGCAGGAAGTGGATCCGGGGTTCCAAACGCAGGACCTGCTGACCATGCAGCTCAATCTGCCCGCATCGAAGTACCGCGACGCTCACCGGCAGATCGCCTTCTACACACAGCTGCTCGAGCGCGTCCGTTCCGTTCCAGGAGTGCAGTCCGCCTCGGTTGCCAGCGGCATTCCGTTCGGGCCCGGCAACACGTCGATCGAACTGAAGATCGAAGGGCGCGCACCCGAGGTCGATGGCAGCTCCCCCTCGGCCGACTGGAGAAAGGTCACTCCGGAGTACTTCAGGACCCTCGGCATCCCGATCGTCCAGGGGCGCGCCTTGGAGGCGGGAGATGGCCCGGACTCGCCTTATGTCGTCGTCATCAGCAAGGCGATGGCGCATCGGTATTGGCCCGACCAGGACCCGATCGGCAGGCGGATCGGTCTTGGCGGCATGCGTGAGGAGCGATGGACTGTCGTGGGCGTCTCCGGCGACGTGAAGAACGGCGGCCTCGACGGAGAAACCAGGCCGGTCATCTACCTTTCGTTCTACCAGGGAACGTGGAACCCGATGTCGCTGGCCGTGCGCGCGACGGGCGACCCGGCGGCGGCGGTGGCGTCCGTGCGCGCGGCGGCGAAGGAAATTGATCCCGACGTGCCCATCTCGAATGTCCTGAGCATGGAAGAGCTGATGTCCACATCCGTGGGGCCCCGGCGCTTCAACACGCTGCTGCTGGCGATCTTCGCCGGCGTGGCGTTGATCCTCGCGACCGTGGGGATCTACGGGGTCATGGCCTGCCTGGTCGGCCAGCGCCACCACGAAATCGGCGTCCGGATGGCATTGGGCGCGCAGGCTGCGGACATCATGAAGCTCGTCCTTCGTCATGGAATGGCGCTGACGCTGATCGGAATGTGCGTCGGTCTGGCGGCGGCCTTTGGGCTCACCCGTGCCATGACGAGTCTGCTGTTCGAGGTCGACGCTCTTGACCCACTCATCTTCGCCGGCGTGTCGCTGCTGCTCGCAGGGGTGTCGCTGCCGGCGGTCTATTTCCCGGCGCGCCGCGCCACGCGCGTCGATCCCTTGGTGGCCCTGAAGTACGAGTAGGAGGACGGATGGAAACGCTCTGGAAGGACCTGCGTTACGGACTGAGGATGCTGCTGAGAAATCCAGGCTTCACAAGCGTGGCCGTCCTTTCCCTGGCCCTCGGCATCGGCGCCAACACCACGATCTTCACTCTCATCAACGCCATCTTCCTTCAGCCGCTCCCGGTCGCCCATGCCGATCGGCTCGTCTCGGTGTTCACCACGGACGAGAAGAACCCGGGAATGCTGCCGACGTCGTTCCCCAATTACGAGGACTACAGGGACAAGAACCAGGTCTTCGAGGGTCTGGCGAGCTTCACCTTCCTCCCGCTGAGCCTCTCGGGCGACGGTCAGCCGGAGCAGATCAACGCCCAGATGGTGACCGGCAATTACTTCGACCTGCTGGGAGTCAAGGCGGCGATGGGACGGACCTTCCTTCCCGAGGAGAGCAAGACGCCGGGCACTCATCCGGTGGCCGTCCTGAGCCATGGGTTCTGGAAGAGACGTTTCGGAGCCGACAAGGACATCGTGGGCAGGATGCTCACGCTGAATCACCAGGGGTTCACCGTGATCGGGGTGGCTCCCAACGGCTTCAATGGGACCTTTGGGATCGGTGGCCCCGATATCTGGGTGCCGGCGATGATGCACGATCAGTTGATGTCCGGCACGTTCCGCGAGTGGTTCAACGAACGCCGGGCCCTGCTGTTCGCGGTCGTGGGACGGCTCAAGCCGGGCACCGACCTCGATCAGGCGGACGCCGCGATGAAGACGCTGGCGCGCCAGCTCGAGCAGGAGTACCCGCTCCCCAACAAGGGGCGCGGCGCCGCGCTCGTGCCGCTCGCGCAGTCCACCCTCCCGCCGAACCAGCGCCCGGTGTTCCTTCTCGCCGGTCAGCTCCTGATGACGGTGGTGGGGCTGGTGCTCCTGATCGCGTGCGCCAACGTCGCCAACCTTCTGCTGGCGCGCGCGACATCGCGGCGCAAGGAGATCGCGATCCGCCTCTCGCTCGGCGCGAGCCGCGGCCGGCTCATCCGCCAGCTTCTGACGGAGAGTCTTCTGCTGTCTCTGGCCGGCGGAGGCGCGGGCTTTCTGCTCGCCTTCTGGTTCCGCGACCTGCTCTGGGCGTTCAGGCCGCCCTTCCTACCCGCCGAGGGGCTCGATCTCGGACTGGATGCACGAGTGATGCTCTTCACTCTGGGGCTGTCGCTGGCCACGGGACTGCTGTTCGGCCTGGCGCCGGCGCTCCAATCCACGAGACCGGATCTTGTGTCGGCCATCAAGACGTCCACGGGCGCGCCGGGCCGAGTCCATCACAGCTTCAATCTGCGCAACCTCCTGGTCGTGTCGCAGGTTGCGTTGTCGCTTGTGAGCCTGGTGGGTGCAGGGTTGTTTCTCAGGAGCCTGCGCAACGCGCAGCGGGTGGACGTCGGGTTCGACGCGGGAAGCCTCGTGGTGATGACGCTCGACCCGGGCTCGCAGGGATACGACGAGCCGAGGTCCCAGGAGTTCTACCGGCAGGCGGTGGAGCGCGTCGAGGCGCTGCCGGGCGTTCGCGCGGTCTCCATGGCTGAGAACCGTCCGCTCGCGGGAGGCGGATTCATGAGGAGCGTCTTTCTGGAGGGACAGGAGCCGGCGCCCGGCGGCCGAGGGGTGCTGGTCCAGGTGAATACCGTCGGCCCCCGCTACTTCGAGACGTTGCGTGTTCCCATCATCAATGGACGTGAGTTCAGCGGCGCCGACAGGAAGGGCGCGCCCGGCGTCGTGATCGTGAACGAGGCCATGGCCGCCAGGTTCTGGCCCGAGCAGGATCCTCTCGGTAAGCGCTTCAAGTTCTTCGGTGAGGAGAATGCGGTGGAAGTCGTGGGGGTGGCCCGCAACACCAAGGTCAATTTCATCGGTGAGGATCCCGTGCCATTCGTCTATTACCCGCTCGAGCAGAACTTCTCCGCGGCCATGAATCTCTTCGTGAGCGCCGCGGACAACCCGGCGGCCGTCCTGGGCACGGCTCGCGGCACGGTGCAAGCCATGGAGCCGGACATGCCGCTGGTGGGTGTGGCCCGCATGGCCGAGGTCATCGACAACTCGTTGTGGGCGCCTCGCATGGGGGCGGGCCTGCTTGGGATCTTCGGCCTGCTCGCGATGATCCTGGCGGCTCTGGGCATCTACGGCGTGATGGCCTACTCGGTGAGCCAGCGCACGCGGGAGATCGGCATCCGCATGGCGCTCGGCGCTCAGCGGCGCGACGTGGTGCGTCTCGTACTGCGACAGGGCCTCGCAATCGTTGGAACCGGCGTCGTGGCCGGCCTGGCCGTCTCCCTCGTCCTGACGAGGCTGCTGACGACGCTGCTGTTCGGCGTCAATCCCGCCGACCCGTTGGTGTTCCTCGGCACCGCGCTGATCCTCTGCGCGGCGGCGATGGCGGCGGGTTATCTCCCCGCGCGGCGCGCGACCAAGGTCGATCCGCTCGTCGCACTGCGATACGAATAGGAGGACCGCGGGACATGGGCACCATGCTCCAAGATGTCCGGTTCGCGCTTCGCATGCTGCTCAAGAGCCCGGGCTTCACCGCCGTCGCGGTGCTGACGCTGGCCCTGGGCATCGGGGCCAACAGCGCGATCTTCAGTGTCGTGAACGGCGTGGTGCTGAAGCCTCTGCCCTTCGTCGATCCGGACCGACTCGCGATGGTCTTCGAGAGCAACCTCGCGAAGGGGTGGGACCGATTCAGCGTCTCACCGGCCAACTTCGCCGACTGGCGTGACCAGACCCGGGCCTTCACACGGATGGCGGCCTTCAGAATGTCCTCCTTCACGCTCACCGGCGGCGACGATCCGGAGGTCATCGACGGCGCTCTGGTCTCAGCCGACCTGTTCTCGCTCCTCGGAGCGGTCCCCCTTCACGGCCGGACCTTCCTCGCCGAGGAGGACCAGCCCGGCAAGAGCCATGTCGTCGTGATCACCCACGGCCTCTGGCAGAGCCGATTCGGCACGGATCGCGACCTGGTGGGCTCCACACTCACGCTGAACGGAGAGCCGTACACCGTGGTCGGGATCATGCCGCCCGGATTCCGATTCACGCCGGCCGCGCTGTACACACCCATCGCGTTCACCGCGGAGGAGCTCGCCAGACGGGGATCGCATTACAACAACGTCGTCGGCAGGCTCGCCCCCGGCGTGTCGATCCAGCAGGCCCAGAGTGAAATGGAAACCATCGCATCGGGGCTCCGGCAGCAATACCCGGATACCAACACCGGCTGGGGCGTCGTGATCGACGATTTGCGTGAGGTCGCCGTGGGCGACGTGAGGCCCGCCCTCCTCGCGCTGACCGGGGCGGTCGGATTCGTGCTGCTCATCGCCTGCGCCAACGTGGCTAACCTTCTGCTGGCCCGTGCCGCCGAGCGCCGCAAGGAGATAGCCATCCGCACCGCGCTGGGGGCGGGACGCGCGCGCCTCGTGCGGCAGCTCCTCACCGAAAGTCTGCTGTTGGCCGGCCTCGGAGGTGGGCTGGGCCTGCTGATCGCCTTGTGGGGGACCGACCTGCTCGTCCGGGTCAGTCCGGGCAGTATCCCCCGCTCTTCGGAGATTCACATCGATGGCCCTGTGCTGGGATTCACGCTGGGTGTCTCGCTGCTGACGGGGCTGGTCTTCGGCCTGCTGCCGGCGATCCAGATCTCGCGGTCGAACCTGCACGAGACGCTCAAGGAGGGAGGGCGCACCTCCGACGCGGCGTCCCGACACCTTGCGCGCAACGTCCTCGTGGTCTCGGAGGTGGCGCTCGCGCTCGTGCTTCTGATCTGCGCGGGCTTGATGATCAAGAGCTTCCGGAGGGTTGTCTCCGTGGATCCTGGCTTCAACTCGGCCGGGCTGCTCACGATGGAGCTTGCGCTGCCCAGGTCGAAGTACGCCGAGCCCGGCAAGCAGCGAGCGTTCCTCGATCAGGCTCTCGATCGGATCGAGGCGCTCCCCGGCGTAGAGTCGGCCGCCGCTGTCACGACGGCCCCTCTGTCGGGCAACGACCTCATCTACTCGTTCCAGATGGACGGAATGCCCACACCCTCCTCGGGAGAGAATCCCTCGGCCAACTACTACGCCGTCAGCCACGACTATTTCCGGACCATGAGCATCCCTCTGCGCAAGGGGCGTCTCTTCACCGCGAGAGATACCGGGTCCTCGGCTCGCGTCGCCATCGTGGACGAGACATTCGTGAGGCGATTCGCCCCCGACCAGGACCCGATTGGCAAGATGTTTGCAATCGGCAACAACTCCTCGGTGAAGCGCGAGATCGTCGGGATCGTGGGGTCCGTGAACCAGTACGCGCTCGAGTCGGGGGCCAACGCTGCGATGTACGAACCTCTCGAGCAGCAACCGTCGCGGTTCGTGGCCCTGATGGTGCGCGGCGGGGCGAATCCCTCGCCGCTGGCTCCGTCGGTGCGCGGCGCCGTCAGCGCCGTGGACAACCAGCAGGCCGTGTTCGCCGTGAAGACGATGGAGCAGGTGATCTCCGAGTCGATCGCCCCGCGCCGCCTGACGGTCTTTCTGCTCTCCATCTTCGCGGCGCTCGCCCTGGCGCTGGCGGCCGTGGGGCTGTACGGCGTGATCTCCTATTCGGTCACGCAGCGGACCCATGAGATGGGGATCCGGATGGCGCTGGGAGCCCGCGGCGAGGACGTGATGAAACTGGTGCTGGGACAAGGGATGACCTTGACGATGACAGGCGTGGTGATCGGCCTTGTGGGCGCCCTCGCGGCCACCCGTCTGCTGGCGAGTCTTCTGTTCTCCGTGAGCGCCACGGATCCTCTCGTGTTCGGAGGGATCGCGGGACTGCAGGCCGGCGTGGCCTTCATGGCCAGCTACCTCCCCGCGCGGCGGGCCACAAAGGTCGACCCGATGGTCGCGCTGAGGTGTGAGTAGGAGGTGTCGTGCGCTCTTTCCTGAATGACCTGCGTTACGCCATGAGGATGCTCCTGAAGGATCCCGCCTTCACGTGCGTGGCGGTCCTCACGCTCGCTCTGGGCATCGGCGCCAACACCGTCATCTTCAGCGTCGTGAATGCGGTCCTGCTCGCGCCGCTCCCGTACCCCGACCCGAGCCGGCTCCTGCTGTTGATCGAGCGCGATGTCGATTCAGTGCCTACGAGCGTCGGATGGCTCAACTTCCTCGACTGGCGTGCTCAGAGTCGTTCGTTCGAGACGATGGCGGCCTACCGGATGGACGGATTCAGCCTGACCGGCGGTGATGTCCCACGGAGGATTCCGGGCGGCATGGTCTCCGCAGGCTTCTTCAAACTGCTGGGCGCAAACCCGGCCATGGGACGCTTCTTCACGGAGGAAGAGGATGCGCCGGGAGCGGCACGCGTGATGGTGCTGGCGCATCATATGTGGCAGGAGCGCTTCGGCTCCGATCCGGAAGTCATCGGCCGGTCTGTGATCCTCGACGGCACACCCTACACCGTCATCGGAGTGGCTCCCCCGGGACTCCGCTACTTTCGGCAGAGAGCCGATGTGTACGTGCCGATCGGGCTGTGGGGAGATCGTGCGAACTGGCTGGATCGTGGCAATCATCAGGGACTGCGGGTTCTGGCCCGGTTGATGCCGGGCGTCGGCGCTCAGACCGCGTCAGCCGAGATGGACACCATCGCGCGGCGCCTCGAGGCGCTCTACCCCCGATCCAACAGCGGCCAGCGAATCACGATGGAACCTCTGTTCGAGAGCCAGGTCAAAGAGGCGAGACCCTCCTTGCTGATGTTGCTGGCCTGCGTCGGGCTCGTGCTCGCCCTTACGTGCGCGAACGTCGCCAACCTCGTGCTCGCCCGTGGCGCCTCGCGAGAGCGCGAGATCGTGATCCGCGCCGCGCTGGGCGCCGGCCGCG